>JAQXGX010000001.1 GCA_029006935.1 Eggerthellales bacterium
GGGGGTGCTGATCTTTTCCATGGCGTCGGCAGCGTACTGGGTGGGCACCGGCAGGCATTCGCCGATCTCGGTGTCCGCCGCGTAGCCGCAGTCGCAGTAGACCAGGTCGCACTCGCCGGTTTCGGCAATGGCCATGAACTCCTCGGAGCCGGAGCCGCCGATCTCACCGGAGTCGGCTACCACGGTGCGGAACTCAAAGCCCATGCGCTCGAACATGCGGGTGTAGGCTTCCCTCATCAGGCCGTAGCTCACGTCCAGGCCCTCTTCGCTAGCGTCAAAGGAGTAGGCGTCCTTCATGATGAACTCGCGGCTGCGCAGCAGGCCGAAGCGGGGACGACGCTCGTCGCGGAACTTCAGCTGGATCTGGTACAGGTTCTGGGGAAGGTCCTTGTAGGAGCGCAGCTCGTTCTTGATCAGGTCGGTGATGACCTCCTCATGGGTGGGGCCCAGGCAGAACTCGATGCCGTGACGGTCGGTCATGCGCAGCATCTCGTCGCCGTACACGTCCCAGCGGCCGGACTCACGCCACAGCTCGGCGTTCTGGACAAAGGGCATGAGCAGCTCCTGGCCGCCGTGGGAGTCCATTTCCTCACGGATGATCTGCTCGATCTTGGCCAGCACCCGCATGCCCAGGGGCAGGAAGGTATACAGACCAGCGGCTTCCTTGCGAATCATACCTGCGCGGATGAGCAGCTTGGCGGAGGCGATGTCCGCATCGGACGGATCCTCCTTCAGCGTAGGCATGTAGGTGGTCTTCAGACGAAGAATGGCACTCATAGTTTATTGATCTCCTCCATTAACGCGTCCACGATCTGATCTTCCGCTACCTTGCGGATCATGTTCCCGTGGGCGAACAAAACCCCAACCCCGTTTCCGCAGGCCACGCCAATATCGGCATCGGCCGCTTCCCCGGGTCCATTTACCACGCAGCCCATAACGGCCACGGACATTGGCTTCTCAACCACTGCCAGCCGCTCCTCTACCTGCTTGGCCAGGCCGATCAGATCCACCTGGCAGCGTCCGCAGGTCGGACAGCTGATTATTTCCGGACCTCGTTCCCGCAGGCCCAACGCGGAAAGCAGCGTCCAGCACGCGCGAATCTCGGTCACGGGATCATCGGTCAGGCTGATGCGCAGCGTGTTGCCAATACCCTGCTCCAAAAGCACCCCCAAACCGGCAGCACTCTTGATAATACCCTGAAATGCCGTTCCCGCCTCCGTAATCCCAATGTGAAGGGGAACTTCCGGAATTCTTTGGGCCAGCAGCCTATAGGTAGCAATGGTGGCAGGCACGTCATGGGCCTTGGCCGACACCACTACGTCCTTGAATCCGCGGCTGTAGAAATACTCCACGTACTCGGAGGCGGACTGGGCCAGCTTCTGGGGCAGCGTCAGGTCGGTGCGCTCCTTCAGCGCCTGGTCCAGGCTGCCGGCGTTCACTCCCACGCGAATGGGAATGCCCGCCTCGCGCGCGGCCTGAATGACCTCGTCGGTTGCCTCCAGCCCGCCGATGTTGCCGGGATTGATGCGCAGCTTGGCCGCACCGCGGCGCGCTGCCTCGATGGCAATGACCTTGTCGAAGTGGACGTCGGCCACCACCGGAAGGGGGGACCTTTCGCATACCTGCTGGAAGGCGTCCAGACAGTCCCTGCGGGGGATGGCCATGCGCACCACCTCGCACCCGGCAGCGGCCAGGGCGTAGATCTGCTGCAGATTGGCCTCCACGTCCTGAGCGGGGGCGTTCAGCATGGACTGAACCACCACCGGAGCATTGCCGCCCAGGGGCACGTCTCCCACCCGCACCTGACGGGTCAGTTGGTTCGGCTTCACGGATTACCCCCAGTTCCCGAAGATGAATCGCTGGATGTCCTGGTTGAGCATGATGGCAAAGAATCCCATGAACAAGATCATGCCCGCCAGGGAAAGATATCCCATGACGTTGGCAGACGCGTTGCGGCGGGTGATCTTCTGGACCACCTCCACCACGAAACGACCGCCGTCAAGGGGAGGAATGGGCAGCAGGTTCATAATGCCCAGGGACGTTGAGAGCATGGCACTCAGGGCCAGCACGTTGACCAGGCCCTGTTCGAAGGCGGTCTTGGACATGACCGCAATACCCACCACCGAGGTGGACCCGCTCACCACCTCCGCCGCGGTCGCCGGGTTGAACAGCCCCACCACCGCCTGGACCACCATGCCGATGTAGCTTACCCCGGCGGCGCAGGCCTGCAGCGGGTTCAGCGTCACGTGCTGGACTTCGCCCGAGGGAAGCTGGTAGTCAATGCCCAGGACGCTGTAGATCACCACGAAGGCAAGCAGGGCAAAGACCAGGTTCACGGCAACGCCGGCAAGCAGAATGACCGTGCGCTTCCAGAAGGGCAGGCTGCGGTACTGCTGACGGTACTCGCTTTGGAACAGGGCCTCCGGATCGTCCACGGGACGCGCCTGACCTTCGGCATAGGCAACGGGAACGGGCTTGCCCGCGGCCTGGAGCTTGCGAGCCTTTCGAGCCGAAGGAGCCGCCGCTTCCGCCACCCGGTAGGTGTTGTAGGGGTCCTTCTTCCGCGGACCCGTGAGGCTTCCCCACTCCACCAGCTCGTCAAGGGCAAAGAGGGCGTCTTCCTCGGAAAGATCGCAGTCTTCCATGATGTCTTCCAGGTTTGCCGTGCCCCGGGCATACATTGCCGCCAGGACCGGCTGCAGATGGGGGCTCATCTCCCCCGGCTCCATGCCGCACACCTTGGCATAGCCCCCCAAGGGCACGCAGGTCACGCCGAAGCGGGTTTCACCCCGCTTGAAGCTCAAGGAGGGACCGGGAAAGCCCAGCATGAACTCGCTCACCCGCACCCCGAAGGCACGGGAGGCCAGGTAGTGACCGCCTTCGTGAATGAACACCAGAAAGCCCAGCAGAATGCTGCAGCATATGATCATGATCAGAATATCCATGTGCGCCATTATACGGCGCGCGGCGGTTCGGGGCGCGTCAACCAGGCCATGGAACACAGAATGCGCATGGCAGGCGGGAACATGGCTTCAGTTAACGAAGATTAGCCCGCGCTTCCCTGCGGGCCCAAGCGTCCAGCTCCAGCAGCTGCTGGATGGACTCCACCGCAGCAACGCCGCCTGCGCCACCGGCAACGTGGGCGTTCATGACCGCCTCCACGCATTCGGCAATGCCCAGGTAGCTTCCCTGCTCGGCCAGGAACGCTGCCACCGCCACTTCATTGGCCGCGTTCATGACGCAAGGCAGCGTGCGGCCCACCC
This sequence comes from Eggerthellales bacterium, assembly GCA_029006935.1. GTDB lineage: Bacteria > Actinomycetota > Coriobacteriia > Coriobacteriales > Eggerthellaceae > SUG1186. The sequence continues at coordinate 3,264 of JAQXGX010000001.1, forward strand.
CGCCGGCTTCCTTGGCCAGGGCCAGGCAGCGGAAGGTCTCCAGGTCGGGAGCCTGGAAGTCCAGGGATCCCAGCTGGCGGAAGTCCAGGGGCTTAACCGGGGCATCCCAGCGCTGGGGGTAGCTCAGGGCAAACTGGATGGGAATGCGCATGTCCGTGGTGCCCAGATGGGCCTTCACGGAGCCGTCGGTGTACTCCACCATGGAGTGGATGGCGCTCTGGGGATGCACCACCACCTCGATGCGATCGTAGGGCATGCTGAACAGATGGTGGGCTTCTATGACCTCAAGGCCCTTGTTCATGAGGGTGCTGGAATCGATGCTGATCTTGGCGCCCATGTTCCACGTGGGGTGCGCCAGGGCCTGGGCAGGGGTGATGTCACGCAGGTCCTCCCGCTTCCTACCGCGGAAGGGACCGCCGGAAGCCGTGACCCACAGCTTGGCCACCTCGGCGGGATCTTCGCCCAGAAGGCACTGGTAGATGGCACCATGCTCGGAGTCGATGGGCATGAGGTAGTGGGCAAAGCCCGCGGCCGCGTCCAGCTCGTGGGCCAGGGGCATGATCAGGTCGCCCCCCACCACCAGGGACTCCTTGTTGGCCAGTGCCAGGACCTTGCCCGCCTTCAGGGTTTCGTAGCTGGCACGCAGGCCCGCGGCGCCCACCAGCGCGTTCACCACCACATCCACGTCCTCATGGTGGATCAGGTCCACCACCGCCTGGTCGCCGAAGTCAAGGGACGCCTGGTACGCCGGCAACTTCTGGGAAGCGCACACCCCTTCCAGGGTGGGAATCAGCAGGCCTCGGACCCGGGCATCGGTTGCCAGCGTGGCATTTCCCACCGCCAGCCGACGCACGCCGAACTCCCGGGCCTGGGCGGCAAGCACGTCCAGGCTGCCGTTCACGGCAAGGCCCACCACCCGGACCTTGTCCGGATGCCGACGGGCCACGTCCAGGGTCTGGGTGCCTATGGAGCCGGTGGAGCCCAAGACCACAATGTTGCGGGGGAAGGTGTGCTCGAACATGGGAAACCGCTTTCTGACGGAAGGGCCTCAGGGCCGCTTCAGGACAAGAGGGACGAAAAGTGCGAAGGAGGGCGAAGCCGCCGCGCCCGGACGCTTGCCAGCCGCCCGCAGCCCAGCCGCTGCTACATGCTGAAGGGAATGGCGCCGCTGCCCACCAGCAACAAAGTGGAGGTGATGGCCGCCAGGAACAGGGAATCGCAGCGATCAAGCAGGCCGCCGTGGCCAGGCATGATGGTGCCGGAATCCTTCACTCCCACGTTGCGCTTGATGCGGCTTTCCGCCAGATCGCCTAGCACCTCCATGAACGCGCAGATCACGCCGAAGACAAAGGCCTGGGGAATGCCCAGGGTCACCCCGGGGATGAAGCTGATGCCGATCCACGCCAGACCGGAAAAGATCAGGCCGGCGATGAAGCCTTCCCAGCTCTTCTTGGGGCTGAGCTGCGGCGCCAGCTTATGCCTGCCCAGCTTGCTGCCCACCAGGTAGGCAAAGGAGTCGTTGGCCCACACACTGGCGTACACCGCCAGCAGCAGAATGCTTCCCCAGAAGCCGGGGATGGCGGAGCGGATCACGATCAGGCCGGAAAGGAGCATGCCGGTATAGCAGGCGCCGAAGAAGCTCACGGAAACATCGCCGATGCGGGACCGGGTCCAGAACACGTACCAGATCAGCAGGGAAAGCATCAGGGCCACGGTCACGCAGACCAGGCCGGACCAGCCCAGGAAGTAGGCGGAAAGGGGGTAGAGCACCGCCGCGATGGTCCCCAGCAGCTCGTTGGGCAGCTTGGCGTCCCGGCGCACCATATAGTAGAACTCGCTGGCGCAGATACCCGCCGTAGCGGAAAGCATGAGCACGGTGGGAATGGGACCCAGCAGAATACAGGCGATGGTAATGACGATGTAGACCGTGCCCGTGCGCATGCGCACCTGCAGGTCCGTGGGGTTCTTGAAGCGCTGCGGGGTCTTCTTCTTGGCAAAGTTCGCCGCGCGTGTGGTGGCCTTGACCTTTGGCTCCGGATCCTGCTGCACGCCTGAAGCGGAGCGGTCGATGCGAGGAGGCAGCCCCTGGGCCACTTCCTGCTCCTGAACCACGGCCCGGCATGCGACCTGGTCGGCCACGCCTTCAAGAAGCTCCGGACTCAGCCGGACTTCGTCCTCACAAGCAGCCATCTACTTCACCCCTCCGAACCTGCGGTCCCTTCCCTGGTACTGGAGCAGAGCACGCAGGAACTCATAGCGGTCGAAATCCGGCCATAGCACGTCGGTCACCACCAGCTCGGTGTATGCGATCTGCCACAGCAGGAAGTTGGATACCCTCATCTCCCCGCTGGTGCGGATCAGCAGGTCGGGGTCGGGAATGCCCGCCGTCATCATGCGGTCGGAAAGAGCCTGCTCGGTCAGGGGCTCCGGTTCCACGCCATGCTCAAGGGCGGTGCCTGCGTCCTCCATGTAGCGCTCCACCGCATGCAGGATTTCATTGCGGGAGCCGTAGTTCACGGCCACCACCAGGGTCATGCCGTCGTTGTCCTTGGTCTTCTCCCACGCTTCGTCGAAGGCGTCCCGGGTGTCAGCCGGCAGGGCGGTCAGGTCACCGATGGTCTTAACCCGCACGTGCTCTTCGTGCAGCCCGTCCACCTCGGCCAGCATGGTCTTGGCGAACAGGTCCATCAGACCCACCACCTCGTCCTGGGGGCGGCTCCAGTTCTCAGAGGAGAAGGAGTAGATGGTCAGATAGCGAATGCCCAGGTCAGAGGCCATGCGAATGCTCTCGCGCACCGCTTCTATGCCCGCCTTGTGCCCCCGCAGGCGCTTCCATCCCCGCTTCTTGGCCCATCTGCCGTTGCCGTCCATGATCAGGGCAACGTGCTGGGGGATGCGGTTTAGGTCAAGGTCGCCCGGGTTCAGGCCCTGGGGTGGGTTGGGGAAAATGTAGTCCAAAGGCTTGCTCATACGCTATCCGTCCCGCTATCACAGGCGGCCCCGAAGGGCCGCCGTGCTCTAGATTTCCATGACCTCGGCTTCTTTTTTCTTGAAGGCCGCTTCCACTTCGGCAATGTACTTGTCGGTCATCTTCTGGATCTTGGCTTCGCCCCGCTTCTTCTCATCTTCCGGCAGCGAATCCTCCTTCATGGCCTTTTCCAGAGCCGCGTTGGCATCACGACGGGCGTTGCGCACGGCAACGCGAGCCTCTTCCGCATAGCCCTTGCACTCCTTGGCAAGCTCCTTGCGGCGATCGCCGGTCAGAGCCGGGAAGGGCAGGCGGATCAGGGTGCCGTCGTTGCTGGGGGTCACGCCCAGGTTGGAGGAAAGGATGGCATGCTCGATGCCGCCCAGGCAGGACTTGTCCCAGGGCTCGATGGTCAGCATGTGGGCATCGGGGGCCTTCACCGCTGCCATCTGGTTGATGGGGGTGGGCACGCCGTAGTAGTCCACCTTGATCTTGTCCAGGATCATGGGATTGGCGCGACCCGTGCGAACAGACGCGAAGGCGGTCTGCAGGTTGGACAGGGCCTTGTTCATGCGCTCTTCGGCGCGTTCCATAATCTCAGCAGTCATTGCTTGCTCCTTGCTTCTACTCTACGACCGTACCGACGTTTTCGCCCTTCAGCGCACGGGCGATGTTTCCCTTTACGCCCAGATCGAACACGATCATGGGAACGTTGTTGTCCATGCACAAGGACGTTGCGGTGGCATCCATGACATGCAGGCCCTGGGTGAGCACCTCGTGGTAGGAGATGCGGTCGTACTTCTTGGCATCCGGGTTCTTCACGGGGTCCTTGTCGTACACGCCGTCAACCTTGGTGGCCTTCATCAGGCACTCGCAGTTCAGCTCGCAGGCGCGCAGGGCTGCGGTGGTGTCCGTGGTGAAGTAGGGGTTGCCCGTGCCGGCGGCCAGAATGACCACGCGGCCCTTGTCCATGTGGCGCTCGGCGCGACGACGGATGTAGGGCTCGGATACCTGCTGCATGTTGATGGCGCTCTGAACGCGGCAGAACACGCCGTGACGCTCGAAGGAGTCCTGCAGCGCAAGGGCGTTCATGACGGTTGCCAGCATGCCCATGTAGTCAGCCTGGGCGCGGTCCATGCCCTTGGCGGAACCGGCCATGCCGCGGAAGATGTTGCCTCCGCCCACGACCACGGCCAGCTGAACGCCGCCCTTCACCACCTCGGAGATCTCCTCTGCCAAGCCGTCGACCACATTGGGATCCACGCCGTAGCCCTGGTCGCCTGCCAGGAACTCGCCGGAAAGCTTCAGAAGGACGCGCTTGTACTGATACTCATCGGCCATGGGTTCTTCCTTTCAGCCGCAATGGACAGACTAATCTGACTAATTCTACCGTGAAAGACCGCTGCTGCACTACATCAACATCCATAAAACAACAGGCGACCGCCGCAAGGCAATCGCCTGTTGTGAATCCCCTGTTGGGAAAGGGAAAAGGAGCCGGTCGCTCGAGCCTTCGCCCCTTTCCCTTGCAGTATGGCAGGACTAGCCCTGCTGGCCCTGGCCGCCGTAGCCGTTGCCGAAGTAGCGGTTGAACAGTTTCTCCAGGTCATCGCGGCTGTAACCCTGGTCCTGGCCCTGGTCCTGCTGATCGCTTCGGGACTCCTCCTTCTTCTGGGAGGCAGATGACTCGTCGGATCCCAGGGTGACCTCGGCGGTCTTCACCTCGTTGTCCCGGTAGAACTCCACCGTGACCTTGGATCCCACCTTCTGGGAGCGAACCGCAAGCATCAGGTCGCTGGCGGAGGAAATCTTGGTGTCGTTGAACTTGGTCACGATGTCGCCCACCTGCAGACCGGCCTTTTCGGCACCGGATCCGCTGCTCACAGAGGAAATATAGGCGCCTTCGCTCACGGCAAAGCCGTAACGGGAAGCGGTGTTCTGGTCAACGGAGGAAAGGGTCACGCCCAGCTGGGCATGGGTGGGGGTCTTGCCCTCGATGATCTGCTGCGCCAGGCTGATGGCGTAGTTCACCGGAATGGCAAAGCCCACGCCGGAGTAGTTGCCCGAGTAGGAGGTGATCATGGTGTTGATGCCGATCAGGCGCCCCTGGGAGTCCACCAGCGCACCGCCGGAGTTGCCGGGGTTGATGGCGGCGTCGGTCTGGATCATGTTGGGGTAGATGGTGTATTCGCCGGAGCCGTCCTCGGCGCTCATGATCTGGGAGCGGCTGGTGGCAGAAACGATGCCCGTTGCCACGGACTGCTCAAGGCCGAAGGGGCTGCCGATGGACATGACCCACTCGCCCACGGTCAGGTTGTCGGAGTCGCCGATGTCAATGGGGGTCAGGCCGCTCACACCCTTGGCCTTGATAACCGCGATGTCGGAGCTTTCGTCCGAACCCACCAGCTCGGCGTCATACTCGTTGCTCACGATGGTGACCTTCAGGGCGTCGGCACCTTCGATCACATGATAGTTGGTGATGATGTAGCCGTCTTCGCTCAGGACCACGCCGCTGCCCAGGGAAGACTTGGTCAGGCTGTCAGAGGATCCGCTGTTGCTACCGGACATGCCGAACAGCCCGCCGTACTGGCCCATGAGGGAGGATTCCTTCACGTACACGTCGATGGAGACCACCGAGGGCAGGCACTTGGAGGAAACCTGCTCCGCCAGGGTCTTGCTGGTGTCCTGGGCGGTGATCTCGGAGCCGGAGCCGCCAAGGACCGTGGTGGCCACCGGGACCACGCCGTTGCCCAGGAGGGCACTGCCTCCCAAGGCGAGGACGCAGGCCACCGCGGCACCGGCAAAGCCCAGGGCGAAGGTCTTCAGGCCCGAGCGGTCCTTGGGCGCCTTGCTCTTCTTGCCGGAGTTCTTCCCGTTGCCGCTGCTTCCCTGGCCGGGCACCGGGTCGACGTCAGCGGCAGGATAGGCGTAGGACGGGCGGGAGGCCTGCTGGGCCGCCGGGTTCACCTGATACTGGGGCTGGGTTGCCTCCGGCTCCCACACGGCATGGGGCTGGGTCTGCGCGGCGGAATCCACCCCAGTGGGCTGAACCGATTCCGCAGCCGTGCCACCGGCCGCCTGGAGCTGGTCCCGGGTAAAGGAATAGGTGCTGCCTGAAGGCTGCTCCTGGTCCTGAGGGGAATCGACGGGATTCCTGGTTTGGTCGGTCATTTCCTCACGCTCCCTTTCAATGAGCTTGACTTGCTTGTTTGCACTCATTCTAGGACGGCTAGCTGAAACAATCCTGAAAACCACGCACGCTCCACGATTCCCCGCCTGACCACGGGCAACGCTGCTTCGCTACACGTAGAACAGCATGTTGTTGTAGGAGGGAACGGGCCAGTAGTCCCGTCCGGTGATGATCTCCATCTGGTCCACGCTTTCCCGCAGCGCTTCCATGGCCGGCACCACCACGTGGGCATAGTAGTTGGCGCGTTCCTGCAGGTCAGCAACGCCTTCTGCGTGAAGGTGCTTTTCGTGCAGGTCGTAGATGGCGGCGTCCACGGCGTCTATGCCCGGCAGCAGCTTGTCCAGCAGGCGCTGATGGGCCACGCAGGCGGCATCGGCTCGCACGCTCTTGTACAGGGCAAGGTGCTCGGCGGTGACGCCGGCGAACTTGGCGATGGCGGGCAGGTAGGTGCGTCGGGCCATGCGCTTCATCACACGGCACTCGATGTTCAGCAGCTTGCAGTACTTTTCCAGCTTGATCTCATAGCGAGAGCGGACCTCGGTTTCGGTCAGGATGCCGAACTCTTCGAACAGGGCAATGCTCTTGGGATCCACGAAGCAGGGCAGGGCGTCGGCGGTGTTCTTGTTGTTGGCCAGGCCGCGGCGAGCCGCCTCCTGCTCCCACTCCTCGGAGTAGCCGTCGCCGTTGAAGATGATGCGACGATGCTCCCGCAGGGTCTTCTTCAGGTAGGCAACCGCGTCCTCGCGGAAGTTTTTCGTGCCCTCCATGGCGTCCACGAAGGCCTTCAGGGACTTGGCCACGGCGGTGTTCAGCACCACGTTGCAGTCCGCCAGGTTCACGTTGGAGCCGGGCATGCGGAACTCGAACTTGTTGCCGGTGAAGGCAAAGGGGCTGGTACGGTTGCGGTCGGTGTTGTCCTTGGGGAACTTGGGCAGCACCTCCACCCCCAGGTCCAGGGGAATCTTCTGGGAGCCGGCATAGTCCTGGTCTTCCACCAGGGCGTCCACGATGGCACCCAGCTCGTCTCCCAGGAAGATGGAGATGATGGCCGGCGGCGCCTCGTTGGCGCCCAGGCGATGGTCGTTGCCCGCACTTGCCACCGACATGCGCAGCAGCTCCTGGTATTCGTCCACGGCCTCGATCACCGCGGTGAGCAGCACCAGGAAGCGCAGGTTGTCCTGGGGGTTGTCGCCGGGATCCAGCAGGTTCTTGTTGCCGGCGGAAACCGCCCAGTTGTTGTGCTTGCCGGAGCCGTTGATGCCTTCGAAGGGCTTTTCGTGGAGCAGGCAGGCCAGGCCGTACTTGCCGGCAAGCAGGCGCATCTTCTCCATGGTCAGCAGGTTTTCGTCCACGGCGCGGTTGGCCGTGGTGTAGATGGGAGCCAGCTCATGCTGGGCCGGAGCCACTTCGTTGTGCTTGGTCTTAGCGGAAATGCCCAGGGCCCACAGCTCGTCGTCCAGCTCCTTCATGAAGTTGTTCACCGTGGGGCGGATGGCGCCGAAGTAGTGTTCCTCCAGCTCCTGGCCCTTGCAGGGGCTGAAGCCGAACAGGGTGCGGCCGGTCAGCACCAGGTCTTCGCGGGCAGCGTAGTCGGACTCGGGAATCAGGAAGAACTCCTGCTCGGCACCGATGGTGGTGGTCACCTTGCAGGGCTCTTCGCCGAACAGGGCAAGCATGCGGTTGATCTGCTGGCTCAGAGCGGTCATGGAGCGCAGTAGCGGGGTCTTCTTGTCAAGGGCTTCGCCGGTGTAGGAGGCAAAGGCGGTGGGGATGCACAGGACCTCGTCCTTGATGAATGCGTAGCTGGTGGGGTCCCAGGCGGTATAGCCGCGGGCCTCGAAGGTGGCACGCAGGCCGCCGTTGGGGAAGCTGGACGCATCTGGCTCGCCCTGGATGAGCTCGCGGCCGCTGAAGGTCATGATGGCGGTGCCGTCCCCCACCGGGTCAAGGAAGCTGTCGTGCTTTTCGGAGGTCACTCCGGAAAGGGGCTGGAACCAATGGGAGTAGTGGGTGGCGCCCAGCTCCATGGCCCACTCCTTCATGGCGTGGGCCACCACGTTGGCTACCTCCAGGTTCAGGGGAGCGTCTTCCTTGATGGTCTTCATGAGCGCCTTGTAGGTGTCCTTCGGCAGGCGTTCCTTCATCACATGCTCGTTGAAAACCTTCGATCCGTAGATTTCGGAAACGTTCGACATACCCGTTTCTCCTCACTCCGTTGCGCGGAAAGCTCCCTTGTGCCTTTTCGCCGCGTCTTCGCCCTATGGGAGCAGCGCGAAAACGCAGCAGACAATGTACCGAACCACGATAGCACGGGCGGCCTTTTTCTCCTGGGCTTGAGGGCGACCCAACTTGCAAATGGGAGAATGTTTCGGCTATTTCGTACCCAAAGGCACCCGTCAGCGCAACGTGGGGCCACATCAGCACCTATAATCGGAACATTATGGCAGCAAGGGGAGCGCGGCCTGGGAGCTGCGATGGGAAGGAGAGACCGTGAAGCTGCTTGAAGAGCGCATTCAGAAGGACGGCGAAGTCAAGTCCGAAGGGGTTCTGAAGGTGGGACTGTTCCTGAACCACCAGATGGACATAGAGCTGCTGGACCAGATGGGCGCCGAATGGGCCCGCCTGTTCGCCGGAAGGCCCATCACCAAGATCCTGACCATCGAGGCGTCGGGAATCGGCATCGCCTGCATGGCCGCGCGTCATTTCGGCAACGTCCCCGTGGTGTTTGCCAAGAAGGCCAAGAGCATCAACCTTACCGGCGATCAGTACCAGACCCGGGTCCAGTCCTTTACCCACGGCAGGATCTTCGACGTGATCGTGGAAAAACGCCTGATCCAGCCCACGGACCACGTGCTGATCATCGACGACTTCATGGCCATGGGCGCCGCCATGAACGGCCTGCTGGATATCTGCCAGGAAGCCGGCTGCACCGTTGAGGGCATTGGCATTGCGGTGGAGAAGGGCTTCCAGCCCGGTGGCGAAAGCCTGCGTGAGCGCGGCTACCGCGTGGAGAGCCTGGCCATTGTGGACGCCATGGACCCCCAGACCGGCCAGATCACCTTCAGGCACTAGCCAAGGCGCAGGGGAAAGGATCTGTTTTGAAGAAGCTTCGGGAAGAAGATCTGCGCACGCTTGACGCCGATGTGCCGCTGATCCCCTCCATTCCGTACGGCCTGCAGCACATCCTGGCCATGTTCGTGGCCAACCTGGCGCCCGTGTCCATCCTGGCAGGAGTTGCCGGGCTGAGCGGTGCCTCCACGGCCCTGGTGATCCAGTCCGCGTTGCTCATTGCCGGCATCGGCACCCTTATCCAGCTGTTCCCGCTGTTCGGGCGCATCGGCTCCGGGCTGCCCATCGTCATGGGCTGCTCCTTCACCTTCCTGACCGTCATGATCGGCATTGCTGCCACCAGCGGCTACGGAGCCGTGCTGGGGGCGGTCATTGCCGGCGGCCTGATCGAGGGCGTTCTGGGCCTGCTTGCCAAGTACTGGCGCTGGCTGATCAGCCCCATCGTGGCGGCATCGGTGGTCACGGCCATCGGCTTTTCCCTGCTGGGCGTGGGCGCCACCTCCTTTGGCGGCGGCGATGCCTCTGCCGCTGACTTCGGCTCCTGGACCAACCTAGCCCTGGGCAGCATCTCCCTGGTAACCTGCCTGCTGTTCCAGGCCTTTGCCAAGGGCATTTACAAGCAGCTTTCGGTGCTGGCAGGCCTGGTGGTGGGCTACCTGGTGGCCATTCCCCTGGGCATGGTGGACTTTTCCGCCTTTGCCGACATGCAGCTGTTCGCCCTTCCAGCGCTCATCTTCAGCTCCCAGGAGTTCGTCCCCGTGTTCGAGCCCGGCGCAATCTTCGCCATTGTCATGATCTTCCTGGTTTCCGCTACCGAAACAATAGGCGACACCACCGCCCTTGCCAGCTCCGGCCTGAAGCGCGACGTGACCGACAAGGAGCTTTCCGGATCCATTGCCTGCGACGGCTTCATCTCCTCCCTTTCCGGCGTGTTCGGATGCATTCCCATCACGTCCTTCAGCCAGAACGTCGGCCTGGTGGCCATGACCGGCGTGGTCAACCGCAGGGCCATTGCCACCGGCGCCGTGATCATGGTGCTGGCTGCCTTCGTGCCCGCCATCAGCACGTTCTTCTGCACCCTGCCCTCTGCCGTGCTGGGAGGCTGCACCCTCATGATGTTCGGCAACATCGTGGTGGCGGGCTTCCAGATGATGAGCAAGGCCGGCTTCACCCAGCGAAACATCGTTATCGCCGCCCTTTCCCTTTCCATGGGCCTGGGCTTCACCAGCGTTTCCGCCATCTTCGTGAACTTCCCCACCCTGTTCCAGGACGTGTTCGCTGCTAACTGCGTTGCCGTGGTCTTCGTGGTTGCCGTGGTGGCCAACCTGGTGCTTCCCAAGAACATGAGCGCAAACGGTTCCGAGGACAGCGCCGACGAAGCCGCTTCCGCCCAGCCTCAGGCGGATGCCGAGGTTGCCTAACGACCAGCTCGGATGCGCCGGGCAAGCGCGAGCTGCTTTGCCGAGCACTCCCTTCCCGCAGCCGCGGGCTTGCGTTCCCAACAAACAAGCCGGGTCGGACGCCGCGTGTGCGCCCGACCCGGTTTCGTTTTGCGCTTCTTGCTTCCCGCCCCGACGGGGTTCCGGTGGGACCAGATGGGGCTTGGCGAGCCTATCCTGCGTACATCACGCCGTCAAGCAAGGTGTCGATCTGATCGTGGGCGTAGTCGGGAGCAACGTCGGCTTCGATCCAATAGCTTTGGCCCGTGCCCTTTTCCTGGAACTGCACGAACAGGTCGTCGCCGTCAACCACCGCAACGACCTTGGGAGTGATCTTGGTCCCTTTCTTCAGAATGGTTTTCGCGGAGTCGTCATCGGGCTGGGCGTAGCCTTCCACCTTGCGATTGAGCTTGAAGTACTCGTTGCTCTGCGCGGTGCATTCCTTGTTGTCCGCCACGTATTCGATGCGCTCCGTTTGGTCGCTGGTGCGCTTCAGGGTGCCGTCGTCGGCTACGTCGTAGTCAAAGGCAAAGGTCAGGCCATACCCCAGGATGTAGCTCATGAGCCCGTACTTCACGGAAATGGTGGTGCCATCCACGCTGTTCACGGCGCCCCTGCGATGAGTGCCGTATTCTTCGTCCACAAAGGTCACAAAGTCCAGCACCTGGGTGAACTGGCCCTTTTCAGCGTCATAGCCGTACAGGCCGTTCACCACCGCGTAGTCGTTGTCCCCCGTGCAGCTGAGCTCCAGGAAGGGCACGCCGTTGGAGGTCATGACGTAGCGGGCCTGCGCGGTGTAGTAGTACAGGTCCTTGCTTTCGCCCGGCAGCTGCAGCGCGCTCTTGCCGTCAACCAGTACGTCCACACCAGCCAGGAACCCGGACGTGGATTCCTCGGCCTCAATGCGCAAGATGTTGGGGGTGCCGTCCCCGGTTACGTCCAGATCCGTGATGTCGATCTGCAGGTCCAGGTCCTTCAGCTGCGTGGACACCGGGTCCTTCTTTTCAGAAGGCGTTGCCGCAGGCTGCTGGGACGTGGTTCCGGAAGGCTGTTGGCCCTGGTCGGTCTGGCCACCGCAGGCGGTCAGACCCAGGGCCGCGCCAACCCCCAAGGCTGCGGTCAGGAGCACGGCGGGCGCCATGCGTGCAATGCGGAACGTAGTCGCTTTCTTCATGATGAACACTCCTTCCCCGAGGGTGAATCCATGGGTTCAGCGTACCACGCAAC
>JAQXGX010000002.1 GCA_029006935.1 Eggerthellales bacterium
GACCTGCCTCCCATGAAGGCGGCGGTGCTGTTGCGCCTGGCGCTTACGGTCACCCAGAATCCAGCGCTGATCGCCCGCATGTTCGACGTGTACTAGGGGCAGAGGCGGGCGGGCCTACACCTGTTTTGTGTACTTCAGATAAATCCAGCCCCGCCCGTTGGAAAGGCGCCCCCAGTCCTTATAGACCTTGTTCACGGTCACCACTGTGCCCTTGACATAGTGCCCCCGCAAGGAACCGCTGGTGGAATAGGTGGAGCGAATGTTCAGACCGGTGCTGGCGGTGACCTTCACCTTGAAGGGGCTTGTGAGCCGCGCCCACTTGGCGTAAGCCTTCAGATTCTTTTTTGTCCCCGTTTTCACCTGGGTGATCTTGGTGGTGTAGGAGCTGCTGGTATACCAGCCCTTGAATGTGTAGCCCGTCCGTGAAGGAGACTTCAGGGAAAAGGTGGGGGTGCTGGCGGTGAAGGTCTTGCGCTGGCTGCTTGCCTGGGTGCCGCCGTTCAAGTAGTAGGTGATCTTGTAGGTGGGGATTGTGGAGCTTTCATCCACGCCAGTGGCTGGCGTTTCGTTGGAGGAGCTGCTCAAGCTGGAGAGCAGGGAAAGGGCGTCCTTGCGCTCCTTGTTGTGCAAGCGGTCGTACACGCCGATCTGCGTTGCCGAGCTGCAGGAATAGAAGTGAACCAGGTATTTTCCGGCAATTCCCAGGGAGCGTGAGGTGGTGGTGGATGCGATCTTGATGGCGCCGCTCTTCGGAGCAGTGGTGGTGACCTCGGAGCGTTCGTAGTAGATGGCGTTGATCAGCTGCTTTTCCGTGAGCGTGGTCTTCCATCCTCCCAGGTCCTTCAGGGCAAGCTTGAACACGCGGTCGCAGGACCCCTGGGGGCCGTGCTGGATGGCGGTGCTAAAGATCACGGACCGCAGGGCCCAGGTGTAGTTGGCGGTGTCAAACCCGGGGGCGGCCTTCTTCCAGTAGGAAACGGCGGGGCTGTAGTAGACCTTCTTGCAATACGCGTACTGGCGGGTGAAGAATGCGCTGGGGCTTGCCTTGGCAATGCTTCTCCAGGCGGTGTTGAAGGCGGAAACGGTCTTGGCTGCCTTGAGCTTCTTGCCCCAGGACTTATAGGTGCTGTTGGAGCTGGAGTAGAGCCAGGACGCAAAGCCCCGGGCGTTTTCGTAGCTCATCTGATAGGCGCCGTAAGCGCATCCGGAGTCGATGCAGGCGGGATCGTTTCCGGATTCGTAGGTGGAGCACAGGGAGCCGTATGCACGGGCGGCGTGGGCTTGAACGGGGAAGATCAGCGCCAGGGCGCATACGGAAAGGAGTGCAGCCAGGAAGAACGCTATGGTCCTTGAGTGTGTATAAGTAGTGCAGCGCATGGGTCAAAGGCCTCCTGCTTATGTGTGAAGCATTCGCTCATGATACCATTGCCTGCGAATTGTTCGGAAAAGGAGGCCGGGCGGCGTGGGCTTGGATTTCGCAAAAAGGAACGCGGGAACGGGGCTCACCAGGCGCTGTCCTGGGCTTTTGAAGATTTTGTGTGCCTGCCTGGTCGCATGCACCCTGTGCCTTGCCCTGACCTCCTGTGGCGTTGATCAGAAGCCCCAGGCTAAGGCTGCAACTGCTCAGGAGCAGACCGCATTCCCTATTGTCTACAAGCTTCGCGGGGGGAAGATGCCCGCAGACGCCCCCAAGACCCTGGAGAAGGGGCAGGTCATGGACGTTGACGACCTGCCCAAACCCACCCGTTCCGGCTATTCCTTCCAAGGGTGGTACACAGACGCGTCCTATGCGACTCCGGTGGAGCAGCTTGAGGGGCAGGAATCGGATCAGGGTCGCGTGCTGGTGGCCAAGTGGAAGCTGAAGCGCTATTCCATTCGCTACGTGACCCTGGGCGGTCAGATGCCCGATGCCGCCCGGATCTCCTATACGGTGAAAACCGGGGACTTTACCTTTGATGCGCCGACTCGTGCCCGCTTTGAGTTCCAGGGCTGGTTTACCGATCCGGGCTTTACCAACCAGGTCAGCGGCCTGGCAAAGGGCTCCACGGGAAACCGGGTCTACTACGCCAAGTGGAGCTTGATTTCCGGGGACGAGTACTTCTTTTCCCAGAACGACAAGTCTAGCGACTGGTGGGACCTTTCCTACTGGCGCCAGCGCGTTGGGGGAAAGGGATGTGGCCTGGTCAGCTACACCATGGCCATTGACATTCTGACCGGAGCCAACCTCACTCCTGCCGATATGTATTACCTGCGGGGAGGCGCCAACGGCTCTTGGAACGGCACAGATGCCATGCCGAACAGCACCAAGGGAGCCCGCATGACCCACAAGGAGTGGTCCGAGCGCAACTTCGGGGTGACCATGAGGCTCACGGAAAGCTATCCCTCCAACCAGACCTTGCAGGAAGGACTGGAAAAGGGCCACGTGTACCTGATTTCCCGGGGAGGCAGCAAGTGCTTCAAGGACGCGGCGGGCACCTGGCACTATCATGGCGGTCACTACGTATTGCTGTATCGCTACGACGCCCAGACGAGCACGTTCTTCGTCCATGACCCCAGCGGCAACACCGTTCAGCAGCAGCGTCTGAACCAGGCGGTGCCCTATTCCCAGTCCGATATGCGTCGGTGCATCAACTCCCGTAGCTTCGTGGTGTGCGAAATGTGGGTGAAGGAGGGCATGGATCCGTCTGAGGAGGACCTGGATCTGTACGCCAGCGCCCTGGAGGAGCAGTCCCAGAAGGAGAAGGGGTAGCCGTGGGCGGGGGCGTGGGCATGAGCGTGCGCGCGTACCTTTCCCAGCGCAAGCGGCGGTCTTGGGACCAGGTGTTCTTTGCTCAGAACGACCAGGCCAGCGACTGGTTCGACCTGCCCTACTGGCGCAAGGGGGTCAGCGGCAGCGGATGCGGACTAGTCTGCTACACCATGGCGGTGAACATGCTGGCGGGGACTTCCCACACGCCCCGCACCATGTACGAGCTGCGGGGAGGCTCTCAGGGCTGCTGGATGGGCAGCGATCTGACGGCGTCCAGCACTATTGGGCAGCTGGAGGAGCCGCCCTTGACGCATCGGGAGTTTTCCCAGCGCCATTTTGGTCTGACCATGGGCACCCTGCGCAACCTGGACTTTGGTCCCACGGAGCAGACCAAGCGGGCCGCGGTGGACGAGTGCCTGGACAAGCTGCGCAAGGGCCTGTGCAAGGGGCGGGTGTACTTCATCACCCGAGGAGGCGGGGACTGCTTCAAGAACGCGCGGGATCAGTGGGAGTACCACGAGCGCCACTACGTGCTGCTGTATCGGTTCGATCCGCGCACGGGCACGTACTTCATTCATGATCCCAGTGGAGACACGCCCCAGGCCATTGCCTTGCACCAGGCCGTGCCCTATTCCGAGGACGATATGCGGCGGGTCTTGGGCTTTCGCACCATGGCCATTGGTTGGATGGCCAAGGACGCATAGGAGTCCGGTTGCCTTTGGCGCCGGGCTTTTCTTTTACAGCGAGCGCTCCTCCACGGCGATTACGTGGAGCACGCTTTGCCCCTGCTCTTCCGAGACCGTGAAGCGTACGTCCTGGGTTCCGAAGGCCATGGAGTAGATGCGGTCGGGGTCGTGCTGGAAGGAGGGTCGGGGATCCTGGGCCAGCACGTCGGTCAGTGCCTGCAGCTTTTCCGCCGGGACCTTGGCCTGCAGCGAGGAGGGAAAGTCCACCTGGGTCGGATGCCAGCTGCGCTCATCGGTGAAGCCGCCGGTGGCCTGGGGGTGGCAGTCGGCGGAGGGCAGGTAGGGCTTGATGTCGAAGATCGGGGTGTTGTCCCGCAGGTCAGCGCCGCTTACATGAAGCACCGGGCCGTCGGGGGTGCGCTCTACTTTCTCCAGCTTCACCGAGGACAACCCCAGGGCGTTGGGGCGGAAGGGGCTGCGGGTGGCAAAGACCCCCATGCGCTGGTTGCCTCCCAGGCGCGGGGGACGGACCGTGGGGTTGAAGGCGGGGGTGCCGTCGGGGCCAGGGCGCTCCACTCCTTCGAACTGCCAGATCAGCCACAGGTGGCTGAAGCCTTCGATTCCCCGTACGGCGCTGGGGTCGGCGAACTTGGGCTCGAAGTGAATGGTGGCCTGCAGGCTTTCCACCACGCCGCTTTGCCGTGGAACCCCGAATTTCTGGGGAAAATCGGTATGTATGTGGGCAATTACTTCCATGGGCAGTATTATAGCCAGGTGCATTTTTGCCGCTACCTGCGGTTACTGATTTGGTCTGAATTAGAAAGACATCCATGGACACTATCAAGAAGCTGTTTCCCGGCGTGGCTTTGTGCGCCGTTGCCGCTGTGCCTTGCTGGATCTTGGGCACCTGGCTGCCGGTGGTGGGCGGTCCGGTCTTCGGCATCCTGCTGGGAATGGCGATCGCGCTGGTCTATCGGGGCGACCGTGGAGCACTGACCCAGGGGATTCAGTACTCCTCCAAGAAGATCCTGCAGTACGCCGTCATCTTGCTGGGCTTTGGCCTGAACCTGGGACAGGTTGCCCAGGTAGGTGCCCTTTCGCTGCCGATTATCGTATCCACCATTGCCACCGCTTTGATCGTGGCCTTCGTCATGTGCAAGGCTTTGAAGGTGCCCGGCCGCACGGCAACCCTGGTGGGCGTGGGCTCCTCCATCTGCGGAGGCTCGGCCATTGCCGCAACGGCTCCCGTTATCAAGGCCGACGACGAGGAAGTTGCCCAGGCTATTTCCGTGATCTTTTTGTTCAACGTGGTGGCAGCGCTCATCTTTCCCACGCTGGGCACGGTCTTGGGCCTTTCAAACGAAGGCTTCGGCCTGTTTGCCGGCACTGCGGTGAACGACACCTCCTCCGTAACCGCCGCCGCAGCTGCGTGGGACGGCATGCATCCGGGGTCCAACGCCCTTGATCAGGCCACCATCGTCAAGCTTACCCGCACCTTGGCCATTATTCCCATCACGCTGGTGCTGGCCCTTTGGCAGGTGCGTCAGGAAAAGGCCCAGGCAACGGGGGGAAGGGAAGAGCAGGCTGCAGGCGCTTTGGGCAACTTCAGCCTGAAGCGGGCGTTTCCCCTGTTCATTCTGTGGTTCATGGTGGCGTCTGCCTTCACCACTATAGTCATGGCGCTGGGAGGAAGCGCGGAGCTGTTCGCGCCGTTGAAGGACCTGTCCAAGTTCTTCATCATCATGGCCATGTTCGCCATAGGCCTGAACACGGATCTGGTGAAGCTGGTGAAGACCGGGGGCAAGCCCATTGCCATGGGCTTTGTGTGCTGGGTCTGCATCGCGGCGGTCAGCCTGGGTGCTCAGCAGTTGCTGGGAGTTTGGTAGGGGCAGGGTCGTTTCTTGCGCTGTGGGCCCGTCGCTCGGCCCAGCGTCTCAGTCTGGGCCGGAGAATCGTTCGTGTACTGCACCTCCTTCAATACACGAACGACTTTACCAGACCGGATTGCCCGCTCTGCTGCGACCCTATGCCGCCTTGTACAGGTAGCCGATGTAGCCGGCTCGGAAGCCCACGCACTTTTCCATGTCAGCCTGGGAGTACTTCACCGCCCGATGCTTGCTGATGGTGGTCTGGGTGTTGCCGCTGGGATCGTGGACGTAGAACGTGTTGGTGTCGGCGTTGTACCGGTAGATCAGCACGTAGTGGGCGTTGTGGTGCTCCCACACGCCATCGGAGTTCTTGAAGCACTTGCCACCGCCGCGAGTGATCAGGTACACATACCCCTTGAGCAGGCCATCCTTCATGCTTTCGATGCAGTTGCTCACCGAGCTCTTCTTCTTTGCCGCGGTGCTGAAGTCCAGCTTCTTCATGGTGACCTGCTTCACTCCGAAGTACTTTTCGCTGAACTGGCTGTGGGTCAGCGGCGTGGATTCCAGCTGGCCGCGGGTGCTGCCGGCGGTCAGGTCGGTGCCCTTCCACGATCCCTTTTCGCCGCCTCGCAGATAGTACATGTCGTAGGGGGTGTAGCTGGAGCGGGTCAGAATGTTAATGGCCATGGTGTAGCTGACCAGACCGCATCCGCTGCCGCCGATGGTCCTGCCGCTCCAGTAGGGGAGCTTGTACCAGGTGCTGGACTTGTCGTTCTGGCCGAAGAACACGTAGTCGCTGCCCTTCCGCTTCCACTTGGCGTACAGGGTCAGGTTCTTGGCGGTGCCCTTGCTCACCTTGGCAATGCGCTTGGTCTTGGCGGAGTCGGTGTACCAGCCCGCGAAGGTATGCAGGGGCTTGCTCGGTGCTTTCAGGGCGAAGGTGGCGGTGGATTTGGTGAAGGTGGTCCGTTGTCCTGACGCCTGCTTGCCGCCATCAAGTCGGTAGGTGATGCTGTAGGTGCCCTTGGGCAGCGCCGCAGCGGTTTTATTCCACTTGGCATAGACGGTGCGCTTTGCAGTGGACGCAGTGCCCGTGACCGAGGTAGCCGCGGTCTTCAGGGAGCTGGAAGTGTACCAGCCCACGAAGGCGTATCCGGTCCGAGTGGGCTTCTTCAGTTCGGAAGTGGATAGCTTCTGGTCCTTGAACACGCGTTTGACCTGGCCCTTTGGTTGGTCTCCGCCGTTCAGATGGTAGTAGATAGCGTAGCTGGTCTTGAGCGTGGGGGAGTACGCGGACTCGGTGTAGCCGTCGTCGCCCACGTTTGCCCAGGCCCGTGCGGGCTGTGCAACGCTCGCGCACGCGGCCAGGAGCAGGAGTATGGCGGCAAATGCCGCGGTGAAGACAATGGCTGCCCTGGTGGGTCTGCCCACAAAGGAAGGGCCGTGCCGGTGCTGTTCGTGTTGCATTTTGATCCCCTTTTGAACAAGCGCTTTGAAGCAAATACTACCAGCTTTCCCTTGGCTTCGTCATTTTTTCACAGTCGCAGTCCACAGTCGCAGCCCGCTAGAACCCCCGCACAGAAACGCTGCGTCCGCTGTTGGACTTGACGAAGCAGCTGCGATACGTGCTCTTGACCGATGGATAGGCGTACACGGTCCGAACGCGCGACCCGGAAAGGCTGCCCTTCACCCGTGCCTTGGTCAAAGACGTGGTGCACACCTTCAACGTGCGAGCGCGGGTTCCTTTGAGTGCCTTGGACTTGATGCCGATCACCGTATATCCCCGGCCCTTGTAGGGAACCGATGCCCTAATGCTCAGGGTAGACGCCTTCCGCTTGGATGAGCTGGAGATGCGCTGCACGTACACGCTGCGGTCCGACACCACCTTGTAGGTGACGCCGCTGTTGGTGAAGGCCGTGACCTTGCCAGCAGAGGTTACGGTTGCAACGGAGGTCTTGCTGGAAGCCCATGTGATGGTGGGGGTACCCAGAGCTGCCTGGTGATTAGCCTCGGTCTTGTCGATTGCCTTTACCGTGAAGCTGCTACCCACGGTGATGGTCTTTGACGCGGGATTGGTGATCACCTGAGCCTGCGCGGTTTCGAACGCGTATGCAGAGGTAGCGGTGGCGCCAACGGCCATGATCGCTGCAACTGCAAGCGCGAACAGGGCTGATGAGAGCGGAAAAACTGCACAAAAAGGCCAAGCGTTAACAAATCGTATGAAATCGCTTTGAACTGGCGCTATGCCGTAGATGCGCATGGGTTTGCGTTCGCGCATGCGTTGGAGGGCGCTGTCGCAAACGCAGCGAGCGGGCCCTAGGACTAGGCCTGGGCCGAGCTTGCTTCTGCCCTGGCCTTGCTCACGGAGTCGCCGATGGCGTTGGTGCGCTGGTCGATCTTGGCCTGGATTCGCTCCTTTTCCGAGCCCTTGGCGGGGGTAGGCTGGTAGTTGTTGATGCTTGTGCTGGAGCTGACCCGGCAGGGTATGGTGGTGATCTGGTCGTCCTGGGCAACGGTGGTGCCGGTGACCTGGAAGGTCTGCTGGAAGATCATGCAGTCCGGGTCGGTGGGATTGGTGTTGCCGCCAAAGCAGAAGTTGCCCAGGCTGTAGACGATGTAGCGCCCCTGGTACTTTTCCAGCCCCTGGATCACGTGGGGATGGCTGCCTACCACCACGGTGGCCCCGGCGTCGATGGCCGCATGGGCGACCTGCACCTGGGTGCTGTCGGGAGTTTCGTCCAGTTCATTGCCCCAATGGGGATACACCGCAATGATCTGGGCGCCCTCTTCCTGAGCTGCCCTGATGTTCTGTTCCATGGAAGGGATTACGTCCGTTCCCTGGTCCAGCACGTAGGTGCCGATCAGGGCCACCTTCACGTCCTTCACCGTAAGGTACGCGATGCGGTCGAAGCCGAAGGTGGGAATCCCGGCTGCCTCCACGTTCTGGATGGTGTCCTGGTAGCTTTGGTCCCCGTAGTCCTTGCTGTGGTTGTTGGCCAGGCTGGCGGCATCCACGTTGCCCTTGGCAAGGACCTGGGCAAAGTCGGCATCTCCCTTGAAGGCAAAGGTCTTGTCGGCCCGCTGCTTTTGGGTGGTCAGGGTTCCCTCCATGTTGGCAACGGTCAGGTCGTCGGCGGCGAAGATGCTTGCCACGTTGGCGAAGA
This sequence comes from Eggerthellales bacterium, assembly GCA_029006935.1. Taxonomy (GTDB): domain Bacteria; phylum Actinomycetota; class Coriobacteriia; order Coriobacteriales; family Eggerthellaceae; genus SUG1186. The sequence continues at coordinate 8,468 of JAQXGX010000002.1, forward strand.
ACCAGCTGGGGTCGTCCTTGGACTGGAAGGCAGCGTTGAAGCTGGTGTCCTGGTCAAAGGACTCGTCGGTTCCCAGGGTGCAGTCCCCGGCAAAAGAAAGCGTGATGCTTACGGGAGAGGCGGCAGCGCCGGCGGCGTCTTTGCCGGAGGAAACATTGGTGTTGGGGGAGTCTGCGCTGGTGACGGGCAGCGTCTGCTGGGTGGTTGCGTCAGCGGCGGAGTCTTCGGCGGCGTTGGCGAACACGGTGTTCTTCAGCACCAGGCCAATGACTACCGCCAGGGCGATTACCAGCACCACGGCAACTGCCGCACGGGGGATGCGGGCCTGCTGAGCTCCTCCGACTTCGTGGGAAGACCAGGAACGATGGGGAGAAGAACCCCTGGCCACGGAGGCTATGGGCACGCCGCTCTGGTCTGCCACTGCCTGGAACGGTATTTCGGTGGGCGAAAGATGGTCCGGCTCCACGCTGCTTATGACCTGGCGGAAGTGGGTCTGGGAGGTTACGTCCTCTGCGGCGCGCGAGCTGCGCTGAGCTTTGCGCGAGCTTTCCGCTCGAGCTCGGGGCGACTGGGAATAGGTGGGCCGGGCGTCCACGGCGCTTCGTGGCGTTGCTGCTCGGGAGGATGCCGTTTCGGGTTGATCGCTGGCGCTCACGCGGGCGCGCTGGGTGCTTCGGGGGCTTGTGCTTTGAGCAGACCTGCCGGAGCTCGAAGTTGCTCGGGAGGAGCTGCGCTGGTTGGAACGACGTGCCGTTGAAGGGGGCTGCTGGGGCCAGGAGGATGCGCTGCTGGAACTGCGGGCAGGTTGGCTGCTCGTGGGAAGGGAAGAGTGCAGACCAGTGGCAGACGCGCTCCAGCTTTCCTTCTTCTTCTGGGCTTCGGCCCTGTCTCGGGCGGCGGCTTCCTGCTCCCGGCGCCTTTGGGCGGCTTCACGCTGGCTGCGGGCCCACAGGTTTTCGCCCTGGTCAGAGGTTCTGTCCTTCTGTGTGGGCGCAGAGTTCAGGCGCGACCGGCGCACACCTTCTCCCGAGGATCGAAGGTGCTGGTTGCTTCCGGTGTGAGTTCGGTTGTTCTTGTGTTCTTCCATCACAATCCCGCGCAGTCAGGGTCGGCAAGGGCAGTTGTGGTAATCATACCAGATAGCGTCCTGCCGACCTGTCCCTGACGGCGGGTTGGAGGGGTCTGCCCCCTCTTTTTCCAACGAGTATTGGTTTATTTGGAAAGAAGGGCGCTGACCTTGCCCAGGATCAGCTCGAAGCTCACGCCGCGGGCGCGGAAGTCGGGCTGCTGCGAGGAAACGATCATGGCGTCGTGGGTGAAGTCCCCGGCAAAGCGAGCGGCCTGTTCCAGGGTCTTGCCCGTCATGACCGCAGCCATCAGGCAGCTGGCGTACACGTCACCGGTGCCGTGGAGCATGTAGGGCAGGTACTCGTTGCTGACCTGGACCAGGTCCATATCCTGGCCTGCCATGAAGTTACGGACCACGTTTTCGCCCTCACGCTTGATGCCCTTCAGGACCACGTTCTGGGCACCCTTGGCGAGCAGCGCCTCGACCATGTTTCCCGCCTCAACGTCGGAGATGCTAGGCCCTGCCCACTGATCGCCAATAGGCTGGCCCAGGATGATGGCAGCCTCGGTCAGGTTGGGGGTGAGGATGTGGGCTTCGCAGGCAAGATCGGCCATGGCCTCGCACAGCTCGGGGGTGTAGGTGGGGTAGACCTTTCCGTGGTCTGCCATGACGGGGTCCACCACCCTGAGGGCCTGGGGATACGTTTTGTAGAGCTGGCGGATGATGCGCACCTGCTCGGCGGAGCCCAGAAAGCCCGAGTACACGCCGTCGATCTGGACGTTTATGCCGCTCCAGGCCTTCAGGTAGTCGTCCAGAATGTCCGTGGTGTCGTGCATGTACCAACCTGGGAAGGCGGTGTGGCTGCTGAACAGGCCCGTGGGTACAGGGCAGACGTCGCAGCCCGCCGCGCTCAGCACGGGAATGGCAACGCCCAGGGAACACTTGCCGTAGCCGCACAGGTCGTGGACGGCGGCAATACGGGGAATGTAGGATCCTTCGCGCTGGTAGATGGGGGTGCTTTCAGGCATGGGATGCTCCTTTGCTCGGTGCTCTTCAGTGTGATGGAGCAAAGGGTACGCCCCTTATGGTATTGACGGAATAGCCAAAAGGAAGGGGTTTTGATAAGTCCAGAATAAGGCCAGAATAAGGCCAGTGTGGGAAGGGGCTAGTCCTTGGAGGCGGATTCGGCCTCTTCTTCGTCCTCGTCGAAGAGCTCCCATTCGTCCTTACGAGGCCCCCGGTCCTTGTAGACCTTGCGGGTGCGAACCTCCAGGATGGCGGCGATGATACCGGTCAGAACCAGGCAGGCAACCACCAGAACGGCAATGCCTTCCATGCTTTCAAACAGGAAAGAGTAAATCTGACCGAAATCCATGGCTTTATGTCCTTCGCTTCTTCGCTGGCTCTTTTCCAGCAGTATACTATACGACTATGAAAAAACGCCTTTGCCTCAGGGTGGCTCCAAGGTCAAAGGCTGCGGCCCCGCAAGGGGTGTTTGAGTGATTGAACGAAGCGTAGAAGGAGTTTTTCGATGCTCGATATCAAGTATGTACGCGAAAACCTTGACGCCGTTGCGCAGGCGATGAAGAACCGCAACGCACCTTGGGATTCCGAGCGCTTCACCGCGCTGGACGAAGAGCGTCGTGCGGCTATTGCCGAGGAAGAGGCGCTGCAGGCCGAGCGCAACGCCGCGTCCAAGGCCATCGGCGCCCTGATGAAGGAAGGCAAGAAGGCCGAGGCCGATGAGGCCAAGGAGCAGGTTCGCGTCATCAACGAGAAGCTGGAGTCCGCTGGCGCCCGCCGCGACCAGGCAGAGGCTGCCGTGCGCCAGATCCTCATGACCACCCCGAACATTCCCCATCCCACCACTCCTATTGGCGCCTCCGAGGACGACAACCCCGAGATTCGCCGTTGGGGCACCCCGCGTCAGTTCGACTTCGAGGCGAAGCCTCACTGGGACCTTGGCGCTGAGCTGGGCATTATCGATTGCGAGCGCGGCGTGAAACTGGCCCATAGCCGCTTCTATGCCCTGGGTGGCCTGGGTGCTCGTCTGGAGCGCAGCCTGATCAACTTCATGGCCGACACTCACACCTCCCGCGGCTACAAGGAATGGTGGGTCCCCGCCATCGCCAATGCGGAAACCCTGACCGGCACCGCTCAGCTGCCGAAGTTCGAAGAGGACCTGTTCAAGACCACCGACGGCATGTACCTGATCCCCACCGCCGAGGTCCAGTTGACCAACCTGCATCGTGACGAGGTCCTGGATGCCGCCGATCTGCCGCTGAAGTACTGTGCATTCACCCCGTGCTTCCGTTCCGAGGCCGGAGCTGCCGGTCGCGACACCCGCGGCATCATTCGCGTCCACCAGTTCAGCAAGGTGGAGATGGTCAAGTTCGCAAAGGAAGAGGAGTCCCAGGAAGAACTGGAACTCATGGTGAAGGACGCGGAGAACATTCTGCAGCTGCTGGAGCTTCCGTATAGGGTGATCGCCCTGTGCACCGGCGACATCGGCTTCGGTTCCTGCAAGACCTACGACCTGGAGGTCTGGCTGCCGTCCTACAACGCCTACAAGGAGATCAGCTCCTGCTCCGACTGCTGGGACTTCCAGGCTCGTCGCGCCAACATCAAGTACCGCGACCCCGAAAACTTCAAGGGCACCCGTTTTGCCCATACGCTGAACGGCTCCGGCCTGGCAGTGGGCCGTACCATGGCGGCGATCATCGAAAACTACCAGAACGCAGACGGCACCATCACCGTGCCCGAGGTGCTGCGTCCGTACATGGGCTGCGACGTCATCGGTCCCCAGTAGGCAGGGAGCTTGCTGTTTAGGCAATGACGGAGAAGAACAACACTTCAGCATCTTCGGCCGACCAGGTGCACGCCGCGCCTGGTCGGCTTTCATCCTCTGCGGAAAACCCCAAGCGGCGGTCGGTGAAGAACAAGAGGGTGGCGCGCCGCGTGCCGGAATCGCCGGTCTCCAGGCCTTCCGATCAGGGGGATCGATTCGTCAATGGGGGCGGAGAGCCTGCGTCGGCAGCGCCTGCGCCGGCGTCCGCCGCCCCTGCTTCGTCCTCATCCGCGTCCGCACCGCCGCCCCTAGCCTCCCCTTCGTCGAAGGACGATGAGCGGCGCAAGGCTGCTTCGGTTGGCAAGGCTGCGAAGCGCCTGAGGGTCTCTGTTGCTAGGCGTCGCCTTAGTCCAGCGGGGATTGCCCTGCTTTCGATCGTTGCCGTGCTAGCCATAGGATTGGGGGGCTTCGCCCTGATCCGCGGTCCTCTTTCCAACGACGCCTCCGCCATTCAGGGGACGTGGGTTGGGGAGGATGCGTCCCGTGTGGTGGTGATCACCCAAACCCAGATCGATCTGGCGGGACAGGCCATGTATACCTATGAGCTGGACGCTTCGTCCAAGCACCTGACCACGACCTTCAGCAATCTTTCCGGATATGCCCACTATCGCTTTTCCCGCGATGGAAACAAGCTGGCCGTGATGGATGTGGCGCAGCCCGATGCGGTGGGCTCCTTCTTTGGCGACCTGATGTGGACCATCGAGGACGCGGTGTACGCCTTGCAGGGGAAGGAGCACAGCCCTCTGACCGGGGAAGGCGTGGAGCTGACCCGTAGGAGCCAAAGCCAGCAGGGTGGCTCTGACTCTGCCCCGACGAAGGACTCCTCCAAAGCCCAGGCGGCAGGCGATGGCTCAAGCGGCAACGGAACCGACGCAACCGCTGGCAGCAATGGTGCCGCAACGATTTCATCGGGCGAAGGGTCGGGCAAGGATCAGTCCGCTGCTCAGCCCGGCACGGGCTCGGCGTCCTGATGCTGAGCATACAGTCCCTTACCGTCAAGGCGGATCGAATCGTGTGCATCGTGCGCGTTGAGCCGCCCTTTCCTCGGTCAACCGACGAAGCTCTTATGGATCGCGTGCTGGAGCAGTACCCGGACCTTCCCAGGCACGCATGCGTGAACGATCGAGGCGTCACGTTTTCTGCATGCATGGATTCAACGTCCACGCCCCATCTGCTGGAGCATATGGTCATCGACCGCCAGCTGGAGGAGCTTGCGCGGGCTTCGGATCACCTTGAGCCGAGTGCGGTGAATGTGACGGGGGCAACCCACTGGGTGAACGGGGAAAAGGGCACCGCCCGCATCGAAGTGGGCTATTGCGATGATCTGGTGGCACTGCGGTGTTTTTCCGAATGCGTGGACTACCTGAATTCCCTGGTCTAGAGGCCCTGCCTGCGGGGTGCGCCGTTACTGCGGAGGCCGGCATTATCAGTCCTGCGTGAGCCGAAGGTAACGATTTCGTAAGGCGCTGTGAATAAACCGTGCATTCACAGGGGCGTTAACTTGGCTGCCGTATAATGGGCCTATATAGCAGGCGGGGCGTGGCGCAGCGAAAACGAAGCTGATGCCCCGTAAACGAAGGAGGCTGAAATGGGCAGGCTCACTACTCTTATTGTAGGTGGATTGGTCGGCGCAGGCTTGGCGCTGGCATACGCGCCCCGTTCTGGCGCTGAAACCCGTGAAAAGGTCGCTCAGAAGGTAAATCAGGTTTGGGAGGAAGCTCAGGGAGTTGCCCCTGTTTCTCCTGAGCAGCCTGAGCGTGAGTATCAGGAGGTGCCGATTGCTCCCGTAGAGCCGACCGACCAGGAACCTGCTGTGGAAGAGATCGCGGATTCTGCTGAACCTGCCTCTGCGGCAGAAAAGCAGGAGGCCGAGCCCGAAGCAGCTTCCCCCGACTCGGCTCGGAACGCTGCTCCTGAGGTCGACTTTGCTCAGAGCGCCCAGCAGATCCGGGACTTTGCCCAGGCCGCAGCGGTGAAGGGCCAGGAGTTCGCCCAGGCCGCTGCTGAGCGGGCCCCTGAGATCGCCGCGAAGGCAACCGAGTACGCTCAGTCCGTGGTGGGCAACGTGGTGAACGGAAGGGCGTCCGACGACGACCTGCGCGATCGCATCGAGGCAGCTCGGGCTCGCATTGCCGCACAGGTCATGAAGAACGCCCAAGAATCTTCGGCTGCCGTGGCGGAAAGCGCCCCCGAGCCGGTCGTGGACGTGGAACCGGTTTCCGAGCCTGCTGAATAGAGGGGCAGGAATGGAGGAGTCCGAGGCTCTTCAAGCTTCGCTGAGCACCCAGGACCTTATGGGTAAGAAGGTGTTCAGCGAAGGTGAAGGCAAGCGCCGCCGCAAAATCGGCAAGATTCACAACTTTGTATTCCATCCTACGGAAAAACGCCTGGTGGGGGTGCTGGTAAAGCGCCCTGATGCCGCCATGATGTTTCACCGAAAGGACGCTTTCGTGCGCCTGGGCGCCTTGCTGGAGGCAGAAGACGGCCTGACGGTCGCAAACGTTCCGGATGCCATGGATTCCGCCGCATGCAAGTCCCTGGCCGTTGACTGGGAGCGTTGCGTGCTGTGGTGGGGCCTGCCGGTGATGTGCGAAGACGGCCAGATGCTGGGCACGGTGGGGGCGATTTCCTTCGATTCCGCTTCGGGCGCGGTTTGTTCCTTCGAACTGGAGGCGGGCACGTCCGAAAGCGTGCTTCTGGGCACGGTCCAGGTGCCCGCGTCCCTGATCAAGGGATTCAAGCTGGGAGTTGGCTCCCCGCTGGTCCAGCAGAAGGGCCGCTCGGAGGTGGAAGACGCTTCCGAGCTGGGCGCCGTGCTTGTTTCGTCCCAGGTCAAAGAGCTTTCCGCAACAGGAGGCCTTGCGGAAAAGGCGGGCACGATCACGGGCGAAACCGTGCAGAAGGTCCGCACCACCGCAGCCCGGGTGAAGCCGAAGGTCCAGGGCGCTGCGGGGCGGGCCAAGGACAAGGCCGAAGACGCCATGGGGGTTTCCTTCGAGGAGGCTAAGGAAGCAGCCACGCCGAAGATTCAGGAGGCCAAGGAAAGCGCGGGAGCTGCCGTGGAAAAGGGTCTGTTCGCGGCCGGCAAGCAGCTGGGTCGCGCATCAACCATGTTTTCATCGTTCAAGGAAGAGTACGAAAGGGCACGCAATGGCGAATAAGGCAAGCAGAGAAAACGTTCTGCGCCTTGCTGTGCTCATCGCCATCTTTGCGACCTTGACTTTGGTGGTCTTCCTCCTTTGGCCCACGATTCAGCAGGTGTTCCAGCAAAACGGCATCGGCGGCGTGGTTGATCTGGTCCAAAGTCAAGGTTCGCTGGGAATGCTCGCCATGATCGGCGTGCAGGTAGGGCAGATCATCGTGGCTCCCATCCCCGGCGAAGTGGTGGAGGTTGCCGCGGGCATGATCTACGGCTGCTTCCTGGGCACGCTGCTCCTGACGGTGGGCAACATTGTTGCCAGCACCATCATCTTTCTTGTGGTGCACAAGCTGGGCGCTCCTTTCGTCCAGGAAATAGTGTCCACCAAGCAGCTGAACCGTTTCTACGAGTTCGAGCATTCGGGCAAGCTCAGCGTGCTCACGTTCATCCTGTTTCTGCTGCCGGGCATGCCCAAGGACACCTTCACCTACCTGCTTGCCCTGACTTCCATGGAAATGAAGCAGTTCCTGATCCTGACCACCACGGCTCGTCTTCCGGTGCTGTTCGCCACGCTTCTGGTGGCCGATGGCTATGCTGACGGGAACCTTATCTTCCCCACGGTGGTCTTGGTTCTGCTGGTGGTTGCGTCGGTGGTGGGAATTGCAAAGCGCGAGCCCCTGATGCGCATGCTCAGTCGTAAGGACGCTTAGCCAATCTTGCCGTTGACGTGGGAATACCTGCGTTTGCGTCACTTGGGCGCGCCTGCCCAAAACCACCGCTTCCCTGATTGAGGTCCTCTCTATGCGGTGCTGCGTTTACAATAGGGGAGTATGTTCGCGTTCTGCGCGCGAAATCGGATCGCATTCCCAAAGGAGGAAACATGCCCAAGATCACCCGTGATCAGGTGCGCGTCCCGGTGGACGTATTGCCGGAGTCTCGCGAAATCTACATCGACAACTACATGAAGGCCACCCGCGGCACGGGTCGCCTGATGCTCTTTGCCTGCGACCAGAAGATCGAGCATCTGAACAAGGACTTCTACGGTGAGGGCATTCATCCCGAAGACGCCGACCCCGAGCACCTGTTCCAGATCGGTGACCAGGGCGTTATCGGCGTTCTGGCTGGCCAGCGCGGTCTGATCGCTCAGTACGCTGCCGACTATCCGCAGATCAACTACCTGGTCAAGATGAACTCCAAGACCAACCTGGTTAAGACTGCTCAGGAAGATCCCTATTCCCCGCAGCTCACCTCCCTGGACGCCGTGCTGGCCATGCGCGATGCCGGCGTGAACATCGTGGGCCTTGGCTACACCATCTACCTGGGCAGCGAATACGAGTCCACCATGCTTGCCGAGGCAGGCGAGCTGATCGCCCAGGCCCACGCAGCTGGTCTGCTGGTGGTCCTGTGGATCTACCCCCGCGGCAAGGCCGTCACGGCGGAAAAGGATCCCGACCTGATCGCCGGTGCTGCTGGCGTTGCCCTGTGCCTGGGTGCTGACTTTGTGAAGGTCAACCCGCCTACGGATGGAAATGGCAAGACCTCTGCCGAAAACCTCGCCGTGGCTTCCACCGCTGCCGGCCGTTGCGGCCTGGTGTGCGCTGGCGGCTCCAAGGCCGATGCCCAGGTGTTCCTGCAGCAGCTACATGACCAGATCGTAATCGGCGGTGCTTGCGGCAATGCAACCGGTCGCAACATCCATATGCGCTCCACGGAAGAGGCGGTCCGTCTGACCAAGGCCATCAGTGCCATTACCCTGGCCGACTACTCCGTTGAGGACGCACTGGCTGTGTTCAACGGCGAAAAGGAGTTCGCTCTGTAAACGCAAGCAGCAGCTTTGCTCGTTTTCGGAAAGCCCCGCTTCGGCGGGGCTTTTTGCTACTTCCGGCGGGCTTGAACAGCAAAATCCGATCCTGTTGAGTCATGCGTAAAGTAGGGAGCTGAAAGCTGCTTTCCTCCACGAAACCATCACAAGTTTACATAATCTGGCGTTGTTTGATTGGCATGTTACCGCCAGCCGTCGAATACAACCGAATATGAAGTTTAACAATCTAGCATCATGGGAATCGACTAATAGGCGTAAAATTCCCTGGCTACGTCGTCAGGACGAGGGGAGGTGTACCAGATGACCGAAGCAGTGCCTCATGTTCAGGCAGAAGCACAGGACTCTTTGCAAAACGATCGCCATACAGTGCTCAAGCGGCTGCTTTCCGCTCACCAGGAATGGTTCAACGTGTACCAGGACTACGAATATGCCGGGGAGCTATTCCCCGGGTATGCCGAGTTTCACTCGCATGGTGAAAAATACGTTTTAGTCAAGCGAGCGAAACTCTGGGAGGTCGATGCCCACGAGTACCTGTTCTTCCGCGATGTGGCTTGCCTTGACGTGGACGAAGTCCAGCGCATGGTTGGGTTCATGACTCAGAAGGCACTTCAGAAGGTTCATCCGGAGCCGAATCACATGCAGAGCTTCCTTTCGCTGGTATTCGTGGCCGACCAGGTCACGGAAGAAGCGGCAAAGAAGATCCGCACCACGTCTTTCCGCAAGAACTTCAAGCTCGGTTTTCAGGGATGGGCCGATTTGAGGCTTGCTGCGGTGGATCTTTCGGCGCAAACCGTTCTGACGAACAGCATGGGCAAGGAAATGAAGGCGGCACTGGAGGCCAATTCAGGCTTTGCCCAGAAAAAGAAGTCATTCTTTAGGAGGTAAGTACACAAATGAATGCTCTGTTCATTCTTGTCCTGGGAGCTGTGGTCCTGGTTTGCGGCTACATCTTCTACGGCGGATGGCTGGCAAAGCAGTGGGGCGTTGACGACGGTCGCGAAACCCCTGCTCATGCCTTTGAGGATGGCATGGACTACGTTCCTGCTAAGCCCTACGTGGTTATCGGCCATCACTTTTCGTCCATTGCCGGCGCTGGCCCCATCAACGGCCCCATCCAGGCTGCGGTCTTCGGCTGGGTTCCCGTGTTCCTGTGGATCCTGATCGGCGGCATCTTCTTTGGCGCTATGCACGACTTCGGCGCCCTGTTCGCATCCCTGCGCCATAAGGGCCAGACCCTGGCTGCCGTTATCGGCCAGAACATCGACGACTCCGCAAAGAAGCTGTTCTGCGTGTTCTCGTTCCTGACCCTGGTCCTGGTGGTTGCTGCCTTTGCTTCCATCGTTGCCGGCACTTTTGCCGTGGCTCCCATCCCGGCCGAGGCCGACGCTGCCACCGCAGCTTCTGTGGAGGCCGCTAACCTGGCCAACTCCCGTACCGCAATGATCTCCATCCTGTTCATTGCCGTGGCTATTGTGTGGGGCCTGCTGACCCGCGGTCGCAACATCCCTGGTGCGGTCAACATCATGGCTGCCATCGTGATCATTGTTGCCATCGTGTTTGTTGGCTACAACTTCCCCCTGGTTCACCTGAACTCCACCACCTGGATGTTCATCATCGGCCTGTACATTCTGGCTGCATCCGTGGCTCCCGTGTGGATTCTGCTGCAGCCCCGCGACTACCTTTCCAGCTACCTGCTGTACGGCATGATCATTCTTGCCGTGGTGGGCATTGTGGGTGCTTCCGTGACCGGCGCTACCGCAAACTGCGAGATTCCGGCCTTCGCCGGCTTCAACGCAACCGAGCTGAAGGCTGCTGGCCTGGCCGCTTCCGGCAACGCTTCTTCCGCGGCTACCGTGGGCAACCTGTTCCCGGCTCTGTTCATCACCATCGCTTGCGGTGCTATCTCCGGCTTCCATTCCCTGGTTGCTTCCGGCACCACTTCCAAGCAACTTGATCGCGAAGCTCACGCTCAGCCCATCGCCTACGGCGGCATGCTGCTGGAGTGCCTGCTTGCAGTGATCTCCCTGTGCGCCGTTGCCTTCGTCTTCCAGCATTACATGGCTGGCGACGCCGGCTACGCCACCCCCACCGCTATCTTCGCCCATGGTCTGTCCCAGATGGTGGGCACCATCCCCGGTCTGGGCGGCGAAGCAACCGTCAGCATCGTGTACTCCCTGCTGATCCTGGCTGTTTCCGCCTTCTGCCTGACCTCTCTGGACACCGCAACCCGTATCTGCCGCATGATGTTCCAGGAAATGTTCCTGAAGCCCGGCGAGGATGCCTCTCAGGTTACCGGTGCTCGCAAGATCCTGGTCAACCCCTACGTGGCGACGGTGGTTTCCGTTGCTCTGGGCATTGCCCTAGGCATGAACGGCTACAGCATCATCTGGCCGCTGTTCGGTGCTGCTAACCAGCTGCTGGCTGCTCTGGCTCTGCTGGCTGTGTGCGCCTTCCTGGGCAACATCGGTCGCAACAACAAGATGTTCTACATCCCCATGGTCTTCATGCTGATCGTTACTCTGACCTCACTGGTTCAGACCGCGTACGCAAAGCTCACGCTCCTGGCTGGTCCGGGCGAAGTCCTGGCTGCGCAGGCCGGCGGCGTGTTCGGCGTTGGCGCTCAGCTGGTCCTGGCCGTGCTGCTGCTGATCCTGGCCGTGATCCTGGCGGTCAAGGGTGCCAAGGTCATCTTCGGCAAGAAGGACAAGGCCTCTGCCTAATGTGTGATCTTTGGGCCAGCAGCCCTGTGCGGGCCTGATTTCATGCTTAATCTAAGCGCGCAAGACGCCTCGGAGGCTCCGCTTCCGGGGCGTCTTTGTGTTTGGGGCATGATGGGCGGAGTGGATTATCGAACAGAACCGCGGTTGACCCCTCAAATGGGCGAAAAATCTGTCCTCATCATATTGAAGATCTCGGCATTACCTCTTTCGGCCGAAGAGCCCTCTTAGCCCTCCCAGCAGGTTCCCCGCGGTCTCAAGGGTTCCGAGTACGGGGTCATCGCGCATTGCCTGCTCCGCGGCGCGGCGATCTTCTCGGGTGGCATCCAGGACCGCGTCCTCGGCGGCAAGGCGGGCGGTCAGGGCTGCATCGGACACCAGGGCCTTCGCCGCATCGGAGGCAAGCTGGCCCTTGTGCTCGGCCATTCCCTTGGTCATGACCTCGAAGGCTTGGCCCATGGACGGTCTGCCTGCACCGTTGGTCATAAGCTGGGAGTACACCATGCCGTACTCAACGTTCAGGGGGCTTTGCGCCAAGGCCTGCTCGAATGCATCTGCCGTGGGGCTTTGCCGGGCAAGTTCCGTAAGGCCTGCAGTCACCGCTTCCGCTCGTTGGATTAGCTCCGAATCCGTGGAAGATTGCAAGTAGGGTGCCATGGCGTTGATCCTGGAATCAAGGTGGGCCTTCACGTTTTCGTCCATGGGAGATCCTTTCCTTGGGGTCGTCTTGCAATCCCGTGCAAGATGCAAGGGCCGAAGAGGGCAGCAGCTTAGCGGACAAAGAAACGGGCCAGCCCCCTTTCGAAGGCTGGCCCGGAAGAGCTGGCTTTGAGCGGCTTGCCTTACTTGACCGTAATCTTAACAGTTACGGTCTTGCCGTTCTGCGCCATGGCGCGAACGTAGCAGGTGCCCTTGCCAACGCCCTTGATGGTGCCCTTGCTGGTCACCGTAGCGATCTTGGTGTTGGTGGACCAGTAGCGCAGCAGAGGCGCGTGGTCGGTGGGCAGCAGCTTCTTGTTCACGTTTGCCTTGACCGTGTAGATCTTGGGCATCTTCACGGTCTTGCCCTTGCTTACGCTTATGGACTTCTTTGCCACCGTCATTGCCTTGACGTTGGTAAAGATGGCCCTGGAGCCGGCAGCATGGCAGGTCAGGGACGTTCCCAGGTAGATCTTGGTCTTGCCGTTCATGCGGTAGGCCTTGACCTTGAACTTGTAGATGGACTTAGCGCTGATGGCCTTACCGGCAACCTTGCTGAAGGAAAGGCTCTGGGTCTTGGCGGAAACGGTCTTGGTGGGTTTCTTGCTGAAGCCCTTGGAGCATTGCGCAACGTAGACCTCATAGCCGGTGGCGGTGGCAACCTTGCCCCACGTCACGCTGACCTTGCCGCTGCTGACAGAGGTCCGTGCGCTGGCGTTCATGCTGTTGGTGTTGGCAACAGTGTTGTCCTTAATGGCAAAGGTGGTGGAAACGGTGCCTTCGTACACGCCCGTTCCCGTTGCGGTAACGGTTGCCTTGCCGGTTTTGATGTTGTTTGCGTAGGTGAGCTTGTAACCTGCCGTTTCAACGACGTTGCCTGCTTCGTCCTTCACCGTGGCCTTGGGAGCAATGGTCTTGCCGGTGTAGTCGTAGGTGGAAGCGGGAACGGTGATGCCTGCCAGGCCGATCTTCACGTAGCTGGCCTCGATGGCAACGGCTTCGCTTATGGTTAGGGTGGAGCCGGACTGGAAGTCCTTGCCGTTTACGGTGAACTTGCTAAAGGCGAAGTCCTGGTCACTTTGGACCTGGATGGCGATTACGTCATCGCGCTTCAGAGCTTCGGTGCCCGGATCCACGGTCTTGCCGTCCCGGGTCACGGTCACGGTGCAGTTGCTGGCGCTTACGGCCAGGTCGAACCGGGGGATCTTGGTGTAGCTGGCCTGGACGTCCACGTTGCTGTACACGGTCAGGGTGGAGTCGGACTGGAAGTCCTTGTCATTCACGGTGAACGACGCACACTCGTAGTCGTTGCCAGGATCGGCCACGCTGATGCTGACCACATCGCCGTACTGCAGGGTCTGGGCGCCGGGATCCACGGTCTTGCCGTCCCGGGTCACGGTCACGGTGCAGTTGCTGGCGCTTACGGCCAGGTCGAACTTCTCGATCTCCTTGAAGCAGGCGGTCACGGTGGTGTTGGCGTTCAGGTTCTCAAGGGAGTACTCGGCGGAGGTGGTGAGCTCGGTTACGGGAACGATCACGTCTTCCTGGCCGTCCTGAGAAATGGTCCACTGGTACAGACGATAGCCTTCAGCCGCCTTGGCCACGATCTTGTGATCGGAGCCCTTTGCCTTCTGGTCGCCGGATGCTGCGGTGCTGCAGGAAACGGTGCCGCCGTTTACGATGTTGGTGTCATAGCTGACCTGGTACTTAACCGGAGCGCTGAATACCACGCCGGCGTTCACATTCTCCATGGCCCTCAGGCTGACTTCCTTGTCGGCCTTGGTGTAGTCGCGCAGATCGCCTGTCCAATCGGACAGCACCCAGTTGGCATCCGGGATAGCGGTCACGGTGAGCTGGTCGCCCTTGGTGACCAAGTAGCTGCCGTCGGACTTGGGCTCGTAGGTCTTGCTGTTGCCCGTCACGGAAACGCTGCCTTGGCCGGTTACGTCAATCTTCACGGAAACGGTGACGGAGTCGTCATTCTCATCCACGAACAGAGCCTGAACGTTGTAGGAGGGACGGGATACGAAGAAGGTGAGGCTGTTGGAACCCAGGGCCTCGTACTCTTCCGTAATGGTTCCCGTGGAGTCGGTGGAGGTCACGATCCAGGACTTCAGGACCTTGCCCGCTTCGGGAGTAGCTTCCACGGTGACTTCCTGGGTTACCGTGGAGCCGGAGCCGTTGAACTCGATTCCTTCGCTGTAGCCGGAAATGGTGCCGCCGTCGCTTTGGGTCAGGGAAACGGTGGCCTCGTCAACGAGCTTCTGGGTTTCCGCCCTAAGGACGGTATCGGCCTTCAGGACGAAGTAGAACTCGCCGTTGGAGCTCAGGGTCAGCGGCTTTTCCGCGTCGTTGCCGCTCTTGATGTAGAGGCCGGTGATGGAATAGCCTTCGGCGGCCTTCACGGAGCCGGTGATCATGGTCTGCTCAGGCACGCTTTCGCCGTTATCCACGGTGATGCTGCCCAGCTGCTTTGCGGAAAGGGTGGCATGCTTGCCGGCGTCGTAGCTAAGGGAGTAGCTCTTCTTGAAGGTGGTAGCCTTGGTGGTCTTGGACTCATCGCTTCGAGCCGGCGGATCGTACTTGTACTCGGTGGTGTAGGAGCTCATGGCGAACTCGTACTCGGTGTTGCTGTCCAGACCGTCAATCACCACGCTGCGTGCGCTGGCATCGTCGATGGTCTTGACCAGCTGGTATTCATCGTCAACGACCTCGTAGACGTAGAAGCCTGCTACTGCGGGGCGCTTGCGGTTGTCGTCGGTGGGAATGCTCCACTCCAGCTCGATCTTGTCCACGTCCGCAGCCGTTGCGGAAAGGGACGTGGGGGCAAGGGATGCCGACCTGATGTTCTCAAGTGCATAGCCGATCACGGGGATGGGATCGTCCTTGCCGTTGTCGGAGGCGTCGAAGTCCCACTGACCGAAGCTCCACTGGAAGCCGTAGGCCTTGGTGGTGTCGGAGGAAAGCTCTGCTTCGTCGGTGTCTATGTTGCTGACGATGCCTTCTGTTTCGGTGCCGACGGTGCTGGACTTGGTGGTGGACCATTCGTGGTCATAGGCGAAGTTCACGTAGCCGCCCATCCATGCGGAGGCAACGGCAGCGTTCAATCCGCCCTGAACCGTGACGCCTACTTCAAAGCCGAAGGTGCCGGTCTTGGTAGTGGCCTTTCCGGTTTCAACGGCGTAGTTGCTGGTGATGGCGCCGCCGGCGTCATTCATGGTGTACAGGCTCTGGGAAACCTGCACGGCGCTGTCCTGGTCGGTACCCCAGTCGCTGCGGTAGCCCCAGGGATTGCCCTCGTTACCCAGGTACTTCATTTCGGAGTTCGGGTCGGACGTGTCGATGGGGTTGAGCTTGGTAATCTTGGCCTTTGCCTTCGCGTCAGCGCTGGCGCTGCCAGTGGGGTTGGCGTTCAGGCTGTCTGCCTGAGCGTTGTACTCTTTCACGAACTGGTTGTACTGGTCAAGGTTGAGCTGCACGTAGCTGGGCTTGCCCGGGGCGGAAACGGTCAGGGACTCTTCCTTGGAAAGCAGATTGCCGTTTTCGTCTTCAGCCTTCACGTCGTAGACGTAGTTGGCAATGGGCGTACGGGAGAGCACCACCGTGTCGCGGGAGTTGGCGCTGAACTTATCGGTCCAGGTGGTGGTGTAGGACTTTTCCCAGCTCTTGCTGTAGCCGCCGGTGTAGCCTATTTCCACTGCTACGCGGACAACAGGTGCCTCCACTTCGCCTGCAGCACCAATGCCAACGGAAATGTTGTCGGACTCTCCCTTGGTGATGCTGTAGGACTCGGAAAGGGCGTAGGTGGTCTGGCCGGAGTCGAACACGCCGTAGCCGCCCAGCTCACCGAAGCAGGGGGAAGCCTGGAGCACGGCCTTCACCTGAGGGTCGGCATACGCGGTGTAGGTGTATTTGTAGCGGGCAATGGCGCCGTCGTTATCGCGGTCGAAGGCCACCAGCTGGATGTTCTGCATCTGGCCCCAGCTTGCACCCTTGTTCTCATACACGTAGCCGCTGTGCTTGCCGTCATAGCTTCCTGCAACGCCATGCACCGTTTCGCCGTCAACCGTCTTGTCGTCGTAATTCGTGCCGTACAGGATGCCGGCAAGGGTGGTGTGGTCTTTGGAGCTTTTTTCCTTCAAGGCGATGCTGTAGACGACCTGCTCGCGGCCCACGTCGTTGCCGTCGAAGTTGCCCACCGCCACGCTGGTGATGAAGCCGCGGTTGATGATGAGGCTGCCTGCGCCATTATCCTTGCTCTTGAAGTAGTCGTGCTCGTACAGCTTCATGGAGAAGGTGTTGTCGTACAAGGTGCCGTTGATGAAGATGTATTCGGCGTCAACCTTGCCGTTGATAGCTACGCACTCCATCTGCATGGCGGGATAATAGCTGTCGCTATCGTCGATTTCCTCGCTAGTCCATTTGTTGGCCTGAATGGGGGTGTAGGGGGTTTCCGCGAACAGCTTCCCTTCGGTGGCATTGATCACCATGACGCCGATGGTGTTGTTGGTGCTGTTGGAGCGGGTGCTGCTGGTGGCATCCAAGCTGTCTTCGATGGAGACGACGTTGGTCTGCCAGCCTGCTGCTACCAGCTCGTCGTAGCCGTCGTTGTTGATGTCGCCCGCGGAAAGGGCGGCGTCAAACATGGTCTTGAAGGACGTCTTGTTGTCAGTGAGGGTGCCGCCGTCGCTGAGCCTCATGGAGCCGTCGCTCTTCCCCACGATGCCGCCGGTGCTCATGCTCTTGCTGCCATAGGAAACGTTCAGCATGGAGCAATAGGCAGTGATATCGGCCGTAGACGAAGACCCCTTCGTCTGTGCGAGGGTCGAAACGCAAGCCAAGTCGTCGCAGCCGTCGCCGTTAAGGTCAGCGGCCTCCAGGTCCACGCACAGAGCCATGTCCTCGGATACGTTCAGGTTTGCAAGCCTCAGCGCTTCCTGATTCAACAGAGCGGAACCGGAGTTGAGCTTCCTGAAATTGCCCGTGGACTTCTCGAGGTAAAGCTCCTTCAGGAAGGTCTGGTTCGTTGCGTTTTGTTTGGGCTGGGGAACGTAGACCACCACGGTGTCTTCGCCGTCGCCATCGAAGTCGCCCGCGGTGAGGGCAACGTAGTTGTTGGCCCAGCGGTAGAAGTCCCCGTTTCCAAGCCAGCTCAGGGCCTGGCCCCCTTCGGTGAGGTCTTGGGAACCGGACAACTTGTTGTGCACGCTGTCATAGACCCATATGTGCAGCTTCTTCGCATTGGAGCCTTCCACCGCATAGCCCACGAAGGCCACATGGTCCTTGTGGCCGGTGCCATTGGGGTCGAAGGCCACCTGCTCGATGAGGTTGAACTTGCTGGCAGGTTTGGGCAGCTGCGTGTCTGAGCTTGCATAGGAGCCGCCTGCCACCGGGTTCCCGCCGCCATACTTGTAGGTGTCAAACCAGTTGGCGGATCGGTATGCTTCGTTGTATGAGAAGTTGAACATGAGCTCGTGCTCGGTGTTCAGCGGAAACCACACGTCCTGGGCATAGCCGTAGGGGTTGGTGGTGCTGACCGTCTTCGACTCCTTCACGTTCATCAGGTCGCTGTAGGCGCTGGGGCTGGAGTTGCTTGCCGCAAAGGCTGCACCAGCCGCTCCGGCAAGGCATGCCGCTAGCGCCGCGCATGCGGCCGCTTTGCCCAGGAGCCTCCTTCTTCGCTTCATGTGCCACTTCCTTTCAATCCCTTGAACCAGAGCATCCAACAAGCGACCAGAGCAACGCCGCTTGTTTCGGTTTCTATTGTGAACGAAGGGGAACGAATGATACGGAAGAAAAGGAAAATTTAATCCAAGGAGTCCTCGTTTTTTTCAGGAGCGGGTCCCGCAATATACCAGCTGCGAGCCAGGGAGCAGATGACCGAGTCCTGCCCGCCGCGCAGGTGTCCGTTCCAAGAGTCTGCAAGGGGGATTTCCCGCCCGGAATAGCTGCCTCCTGCAGGGTCGGCGCAGTAGAAGGTGCCGGTGACGGCATCGTAGCGGGTCAGCAGCACGGCATGGGGAATGCGGCTGTCGTAGATCACCAAGCCTTCCGGGTGCTTTTCCAGCAAGCGGGCAAGGCGGCGGGTGCGGTCTTCGGGGTCGGGGTTCACGCTCCAGGTGAAGGACCTGACCTGATACCCGAAGCTGGTGAAGCGATGACGCATTCCCGTTCCCCAGATCCAAGCGTCCGGGTACAGGCTTTCCTCGGTGATCTCCTTCCAGTTTTCGCTCCCGTCCAGATAGCTCATGCGGCGCAGAAGCATGGCGCAGGACGTAATGGTGCAGCGTCCGTGCTGGCTTTGGGTCAGGCAGAAGCGGCTCTGGCTCAGAACGTCCAGTCCCTGATCGGAAACGGTCAGCGTGGGAGCGCTTTCCTGGGCTGAGATAGGGGAGGCGCTGCGGAACCTCAGGGCCTGCAGCTGCTCGAGGCCAGGCAGGGCAAAGGCCAGGGTCCCTCCAACTACCGCCACAGTCACTGCCGCTGCTCCCAAGGCAGAAGCCAGGCGCAGGGTTGGTGCGGGAGCGGGGGTCGCGTGGCGCGGGGCGCTGGGCCGCTTTCGTCGGGAGGCGGGCGAAGACTGGCTCCGTGCAGGTGAAACCGCCCCGTGCTTGCCGCTGGCTGCAGGGCGGGCGTGACGTCCCCGGTTGGCGGGGGAGGAGCTGGTGCGGTTGGGCCGAACTGGGACGGCAGGGGTCCCTGCGGGTCGCGCATGGCGTCCCCGACTTGCGCCCGAGCAGTTGGGGCGTGGGGGCTGGGCGGGCTGGCTATGAGAGGGAGCCGCGTGCTTGGCCATGCTTTCCTTCGTCCAAACGAAAAAGGACCGTGCGTGCGGTCCCCTGTGAGCGATTGGTGCCCGGGGTGGGATTCGAACCCACACACCAAGGGTATCGGTTTTTGAGACCGACGTGTCTGCCATTCCACCACCCGGGCGTGTCTTACCACTATAGCGGAACCGGGAGCATTGGTCGAGATGGCTTCTTTGTGAGCATTCAGCCTCCTTTCAGGTTGCTGGGGTATTATTTCGTTCAAGCTACAGTGCGCGAAAGGAGTTCCTTCATGGAGCGTGTTTCTTTGAGGCAGCTGATTGCCTCCGGCCCCGCCCGGGCTGCCAAGGTTTGTCTGGTTTCCGTGGGCCTGGTTGCCGCCCTTGCTCTGTCTGGCTGCGGTGCCGGATCCAGCGCGGCCACGGTCGGCGGCGCCAGCGTTTCCGAGTCCCAGGTCACCGAGTATATTCAGCAGCAGCGGGAAGCCTTGGGCCTTTCCAGCGACCAAGACTGGGCCAACTATCTTTCCTACTCTGGCGTTACGGCAGAAAGCCTGCGCAGCTCCATCGCCGCCTATTTTTCCCAGCAGCTCCTTCTTGATCAGCAGGTGAAGGAGGCCGGCTTCATCCTGACCGATGAAGACGTGCGGGAGGCTGTGAACCAGGACAAGCTCAAGTACGCCACCGGGGGAGAATGGGAGGCGTTTCTGAAGGCCCAGGGCATGACCGAGCAGGACTACGTCCAGAACAAGAAGTACCTGCTTGAGTGCCAGCTGGCGGCAGATGCCGGACTGGTGGACGTGGACTCCGTTTCCGAGTCTGGCCTGCTGCAGACCATGAGCTATTACAGCCTGTACTACCAGGGCATGCCCCGCACCTCCCAGATCCAGTTCAAGGCACAGGACGCCCAGCTGGCCCAGGAGGTTCTGAACAAGATCAACGAAGGCAGTCTGAGCTTCGAGCAGGCGGCGCGCACCTACTCCATTGCCCCTTCTGCTTCCCAGGGCGGTGACGAAGGCTGGATCGCCTTCAAGTACTACAGCGATGAATACCAGGCAGCCGTTTCGGGACTGGAAAAGGGCCAGGTCAGCGAGCTGGTGACCGATGCGGCCGGAATCCACATAGTCAAGGTCACCCAGACCTATGCTTCGCCCGATGAAGCGGCCACGGTAGCAGACTACCCCGAGCAGCTCTCCACTGCTGTGCAGAACTCCTTGTCTGACTCCGCTCTGACCGAAGCGGTGACGGCGTGGTTGGCCGAGCTTTCCCAGGAGCAGGTCACCATTACCAGCATGCCTTCCGGCCTGCCCTACGACGTTGATCCTACCGAGTTCGCCTCCACGGAAGACGATGGCGAAGGCGATGTTGCTGAGTCCAGCGAGCAGGCCTATGCCCGGGATGAGGACGGCAACGTGATTGCCGATGACGAAGAGCTGGACGGCGACGTTGAGATCGTAGAGGTTGAGGACGAAGGAGATGCAGGGGACGAAGAGGAGGCGTAAGGCCGAATCGGTCCGCAACTCCTTTCCGAAGAGACTGGAAGGTTAGTCGACTAAAGAAATCTATGCGTGCTTCATGTAGATTTCTTGACACCTGAACTGAGCGGGATACAATCCATAGTTAGCACTCCCCATGTGTGAGTGCTAACTATTTTTTTGGTCACAATAGCCTGAACATAGAAAGAGGTCCCCATGAACGAGTTCAAAACGGAAAGCAAGAAGCTCCTTGATCTTATGATCAACTCGATCTACACCAACAAGGAAATCTTCCTGCGCGAGCTCATCAGCAACGCATCCGACGCCATCGACAAGCTGCACTTCCGCAGCCTCACCGATGACAGCGTGGACATTAGCAAGGAAGACCTGCAGATCCGCCTTTCCTTTGACCGCGAGGCCCGCACCATCACCGTTTCCGACAACGGCATCGGCATGACCGAGGAAGACCTGCACAACAACCTGGGCACCATCGCCCATTCCGACTCCCAGGCCTTCAAGTCCGAAAACGCCGAGCAGCAGGGTGAGGACGTGGACATCATCGGCCAGTTCGGCGTGGGCTTCTATTCTTCCTTCATGGTGGCCTCCCATGTGCGCGTGGTCTCCAAGGCCTTCGGCAGCGACCAGGCCTTTGCCTGGGACAGCGATGGCGTGGAGGGCTATACCGTGGAGCCTGCTGAGCGCGAAAGCTGCGGCACCGATGTGATCCTGACCCTGAAGCCTTCTCAGGACGAAGAAGACTACGAGGACTTCCTGACGGAGTATCGCCTGAAGGAGCTGGTCAAGCGCTACAGCAACTACGTGCGCTACCCCGTGACCATGGAGGTCACCCACTCCCGTCAGCTGGAGATCCCGGAGGACGCGGACGAAGACTACGTGCCCGAGTACGAAAACTATACCGAGGTCGAGACCCTGAACTCCATGGTGCCCATCTGGAAGCGGAAGAAGTCCGAGGTCACCGAAGAGGAGTACAACCAGTTCTACCAGTCTGACTTCCATGATCACGAAGATCCCCTGCGCACCATCAGCTTCCACGCCGAGGGCAGCCTGAACTACGACGCTCTGCTGTTCATTCCCTCCAAGGCTCCCTTCGACCTGTACACCCGTGACTTCAAGAAGGGCCTGGCCCTGTACAGCTCCAACGTCATGATCCAGGAGCGTTGCGAAGATCTGCTGCCTGACTACTTCAACTTCGTCCGCGGTGTGGTCGACTCCCAGGACCTGCACCTGAACATCAGCCGCGAAACCCTGCAGCAGAACGCCCAGCTGCGTGCCATTGCCCGCCGCGTGGAAAAGAAGGTCAAGACCGAGCTGCAGAACATGCTGGAAACCGATCGCGAAACCTACGAGGCCTTCTTCGACGAGTTCGGAGAGATCCTGAAGTTCGGCGTGTACTCTTCCTTCGGCGAAGCCCGCGGCGTCCTGGAGGACCTGCTGCTGTTCTACTCTGCCAAGGAGCAGAAGCTGGTCACCTTGAAGGAGTACGTGAAGGCCAAGCCCGAAGAGCAGGAGAAGATCTACTTCGTGCCCGGCTCTTCCCGCGACCTGCTGGAAAAGCTGCCTGTGGTCAACAGCGTGCTCAACCGCGGCTTTGACGTGCTGCTGTGCACGGCCCGAGTTGACGAGTTTGCCCTGGGCATGCTGAACAGCTACGACGACGTGGAAATCCAGAACATCCAGTCCTCCGACTTCGACCTTTCCAGCGAAGAGCAGAAGAAGGACGCGGAAGCCGTTGCCGAGGACAACAAGGATCTGTTCGAAACCGTGAAGGAGACTCTGGGCGACAAGGTCGTGAAGGTAGTGGTCTCCACCCGCCTGACCACCGAGGCAGACACTCCCGCCTGCGTTACCGCCGACGGCCCCATGTCCTTTGGCATGGAGCGCATGATGTCCGAGCGCGACACCGAGGGCAGGTACAAGGTCGGCCGCATCCTGGAGCTTAACATCAAGTCCCCGGTCTTCGAGGCCATGAAGACCGCCATGGACCTGGGCCAGAAGGACAAGGTGGGCGAGTACGCCAAGATCTTGTACGACCAGGCGCTGCTGATCGAGGGCCTGCCCATCGAAGACCCGGTTGCCTTTGCCCAGGCCGTTGCCAAGCTTATGGTCTAGGGCGGGCATAAGCCCTATACTGGATGCAGTAGCCAAGCAATGCGCCCACGGCGCTGAAAGGATGGTTGAACATGCTCATCAACAACATCTTGGTTCCCTACGATGGTTCCGATTGCGCCAAGCACGCACTTGAGCTGGCCTGCGACATTGCCCTCCCCAATCCGGACTCTCGCATCGAGGTGGTCACCGTGGTCCCGGCTCCTCATCTGAGCGAAAAGGCCACGGAGGAGTTCGCCGAGGTGCTGGATCTGATGGACCAGCACGGCAAGGAGATCCTGGAAACGGCCTTCGACTGCATCGACCCCGACCTGAACGACCGCGTGGAGACCTTCATCCTGAAGGGTCCCAAGCCGGGCAACGAGATCGTGAAGCTTGCCAACGAAAAGTCCTACGACCTGATCGTTATCGGCAGCCGTGGCCTGAGCGGTATGAAGGAGTACCTGGGCAGCGTCAGCCACAAGGTCCTGAACGGCGTCAGCGTTCCGGTCATGATCGCCCGCTAGGATTCCAGCTGGCTTCCATAGAGCACGAACATGGGGCGGCGCCTTCGGGCGCTGCCCTTCTGCGTAGAAAGGTCTGCAGATGCGCACCCGCAACAACGCCCTGGTCCTGTTCAGCAAGGTTCCCGTTCCCGGTCTGGTGAAGACCCGGCTGACGGTGCTGAAGGACGGAGCCTTCGACCCGGAAACCGCCTCCCATCTGTACCGCTGCATGCTCTTCGACGTGGTGGAGTGCATCTGCGCCGCCATGGCCGACCTTGAGCAGCAGGCCCAGGAGGCAGTGCAAGCTGCTCAGGCTGCGGGGAAGGAGCCGGTGCTGGACCAATACGAGCTGGTGATCTCCACCACGCCTGCCAGTAACGTTGCGGTTATGGAGGACCTGTTCGCCCAGGCGGGGGAGTGGCCCCGGCCCATTACCGTGATCTATGACGAGGGCGAAAGCTTTGACGCGCACTACAACTGCTCCTTCCAGAAGACCTGGGAGCGGGGAGCCGATTGCATCCTTTCCATGGGCGCGGACATGCCGGCCTTGACCAAGGCAGACGTGATCGCCGGCTTTTCCGCCCTGCATAAGCTGGAGCAGTTCCCCCAGGGCGGCATTGTGCTTGCCCCCGACCAGGAGATGGGCGTTTCCGTGGTGGGGTGGACCCGGGCAACGGATTTCAGCCACGACGGCGTGTACTACAACCGCCAGGGCCTGACCGTGCTTCCCGCCTACGTTGCCAAGGCCCGCCAGCTGGGCCTGCCGGCGCTGTACCTGCCGCCCATCCCGGACGTGGACACCATGCAGGACCTGATGCACAACATCACCGTGGTGGAGGCGCTGAACTACTGTGCCGAAAGCGGGGACGACGTATGTCCTCCGTGGCGCACCTACCAGCTGCTGAAGGACCTGGGCATTGACCAGGTGGCGGTGGCGCCCAACGACCTTCACGACCCACGCACGGGCATCGACGGCTGCGAACCGGAGGATGAGCCCGCCGAATAAGCCCAAGATGGCGGAGGGGAAGCGATAATCCAACACATTGTTGGATTTGGATATGGCATCGAAATTCAGCCTAGGGCATAATCCAACGTGAGAATGGGGCAAAGGTTGGAGGGAACCTATGGGCTCTGCTGCGGGGATTATCCTGGTCGGAATCGATGTGGGATCCACCACCGTCAAGGTGGTTGCGGTTGATGCGGCAAGTCTTGACGTGCTCCACTCGGTGTACGTGCGCCACCATGCCTGTCAGGCGGAAACGGTGCGTAGGCTGCTCGCGGATCTGCAGGATCGCTTCCCGGGCGCTTCCATGCGGGCGGCAGTATGTGGATCCGGCGGCATGGTACTTTCCCAGGCCTTTGGCCTTCCCTACGTGCAGGAAGTGGTAGCCAACGCCATTGCCGTGCAGCGGTTCTATCCCAAGGCCCGTACCGCCATCGAGCTGGGCGGGCAGGATGCCAAGATGATCTTCTTCGCCCCAGATCCGATTTCTGGCAAGCTTTCCGTTTCGGACATGCGCATGAACGGAAGCTGCGCGGGCGGTACTGGCGCGTTCATCGATGAGATCGCCACCTTGCTGACCATTCCCGTGGAAGAGTTCGACCAAGCTGCGGAGCGGGGGACCACCGTCTACGATATTTCCGGCCGCTGCGGCGTGTATGCCAAGACCGATATCCAGCCGCTGCTGAACCAGGGCGTTTCCAAGCCCAACCTAGCTCTTTCCAGCTTCCATGCCATTGCCAAGCAGACCATCGGTGGCCTGGCCCAGGGCCTGGAGATCGAGCCTCCGGTGATCTTCGAAGGGGGTCCCCTGACCTTCAACCCCACCTTGGTGAGGGTGTTCGCCCAGCGTCTTGAGCTGGAGCCCCACCAGGTGATCGTTCCCAAGCACCCGGAGACCATCATCGCCTGCGGTGCGGCGCTGGCCCTGCAGGACCTGTTCGCGGACCAGGACGCGCTGCTGGACTTTGCCCATATCGACCACGCTATTGCCGCCCATCTGGATCGGGACGTCCACGCCCACCCGGACGTGCCTCCCTTCTTCAGCTCCCCTCAGGAGCGGGCCGCCTTCGAGCAGCGCCATGCCATGCCGGACCAGTGTCCCAGGGACCTGCGGGAAGGCAAGGTGGTCCGGGCGTACCTGGGCATTGATTCCGGCAGCACCACCACCAAGTTTGTGCTGGTGGACGAAGAGGACAACCTGGTGGACTCCTTCTACGCTTCCAACCAGGGCGAGCCCCTGGACATTGCCGTGGCGGCCCTGAAGCAGATGCGCCAGCGCTACGCGGACGCAGGCACCGAGCTGCAGATCCTGGGCGTGGGAACCACCGGCTACGGAGAGCTGCTGTTCAACGAAGCCTTCCAGGCGGACTACCACGTGGTGGAGACCGTGGCCCACACCTTTGCGGCCCAGCTGTACGAGCCGGAGGTTTCCTTCATCCTGGATATTGGCGGCCAGGACATGAAGGCCATGTGGATCGATCACGGCGTGATCGTGAACATTCTGGTGAACGAAGCCTGCTCCAGCGGCTGCGGGTCGTTCCTGGAAAACTTTGCCTCCACCCTGGGCATTCCCGTGGGCCAGATCGCGGAAAGCGCCTTTTCCTCCAAGAGCCCGGCGGTGCTGGGCAGCCGCTGCACCGTGTTCATGAACAGCAGCATCGTGACCGAGCAGAAGAACGGCAAGGTTCCGGCAGATATTATGGCGGGCCTGTGCCGATCCATCATCGAAAACGTGTTTACCAAGGTCATCCGCCTTTCCAATATGGACGAGCTGGGCCAGCACATCGTGGTCCAGGGCGGCACCTTCCGTAACAACGCGGTGCTGCGGGCCTTCGAGCAGTATGCGGGCCGTGAGGTTACCCGGGCGCCGTATCCGGGCCTGATGGGAGCTATTGGCGTGGCGGTGCTGACCCGCCATCACATGGAGGGGACGGGCTTTTTCGGCGAATCCGACCACGGCGTGGGCTCGGGGAGGAAGGGTGCTTCCCGCTTCATAGGGCTGGACGCGCTGGAGGACTTTTCCTACAGGCAGGAATCGGGGCTGGTATGCCGCTTCTGCGCCAACCACTGCAACCGCACCTGCGTGACCTTTGCCCGGGGCAACACTTTTGTTATTGGGAACCGCTGCTCCAAGGGCGAGGTGCTGGGGGATCCCAAGGACGGCGCGGTGCGGGCGGCGCTGCGCGCCGTGGAGAAGCGCGAAATGGTGCCCAACCTGTTCCAGGAACGGGAGGATCTGCTGTTCCGCACCTGGCCCCATGAGCAGGTGTGTCCGCAAAACGGCCAGGTGGTGGGTCTGCCCCGCGCGCTGATGCTGTGGGAAACGGCGCCGTTCTGGACCACGTTCTGGAGCGCCCTGGGATACACGGTTCGCCTGAGCCGCCTGAGCACCCGCAGCATGTACGAGGAAGGGCTTTCGGCGGTTTCCTCCGACACGGTGTGCTTCCCGGCCAAGCTGGTGCACGGGCACATCCGTGACCTGCACAAACGCAAGGTTGACTTCATCTTCATGCCCACCATCACCGCGGTGGAGTCGGAAAACACCGAGCCCACCAGCCAGTCTGTGTGCGCGGTGGTGAAGGGCTACCCCATGGTGCTGCGCAACTCGGACAACCCGGAGCGGCGCTGGGGCACCCCCTATCACAACCCGCTGTTCCACTGGTATTCCAGCAAGGACCGGGAAAAGCAGCTGTGCCACTGGATGAGCAGCACCTTCGGTGTTTCGCCCGAGCATACCCGGGCCGCCATAGCCCAGGCGGATGCTGCCCAGGTGGCCTTTTCCGCTGCGTTGGCGGAGCGGGGCCGGCAGGTGCTGGGCCAGGTCCAGGAGGCGGGGGGCTACGCGGTGGTGCTGGCAAGCCGCCCGTACCAGAACGACGCCCTGGTCAACCACGACCTGCCCAAGCTCTTCGTTGAGCAGGGCATTCCCGTGCTCACGGCGGATTCGGTGCCGGGGGTGAACCAGGTCGACCTGAGCTGCAGCCTGATCGACATTGCCAACAACTTCCACGCCCGCATGCTTTCCAGCGCTATCATCGCCGCGGAAAGCCCCTGCTTGGAGTACGTGCAGCTGGTGAGCTTTGGCTGCGGCCATGACGCGTATCTTTCGGACGAAATCGTGCGCATGATGCACCAGATTTCCGGGAAGGCGCCGCTGGTGCTGAAGGTGGACGAGTCGGACATTCAGGGGCCCCTGCGCATTCGTGTGCGCTCCTTCGTGGAAACGGTGGCCATGCGCCGAAGCCGCGGCCTTGATCCGGCCCTGCATGCCCTGGAGGATCCGTATCACTCCAAGTTCACCAAGGACATGGCGTCGGAAAAGCTGGTGCTGGTGCCCAACACCTCCCATGCTTTCAGCATGCTCATGGCGGCGGCCTTTGCCAAGCAGGGGCTGCGGACCGAGTCGCTGGAAATTGGCCGGGACGAGGCCATTCGCCTGGGAAAGAAGTACGTGCACAACGACATCTGCTTCCCCTGCCAAATCGTGGTGGGCGAAGCCCTGGCCGCCCTTTCCAGCGGACGCTACGACCTGGACAACGTGGCGGTGGCCATGGGCAAGTATATTGGCGACTGCAGGCTTACCCACTACACCGCCCTGCTGCGCAAGGCCATGGACGCGGCGGGATTCGAGCAGGTGCCCATCATCACCAATGACGAAACTGACTACCACAACGTGCATCCGGGCTTTCGCATGAGCACGCTTTCGGCCATGCGCATTGCCTTCGGCCTTCCCATGATTGACGCCCTGGAGGAGCTGCTGCGCAAGATGCGTCCCTACGAGCTGGAGCCGGGGTCGGCGAACGCCGCCTTCGACCAGGCGCTGCAGCTGACCATGGACGGGCTGCGCCAGGGGGGCATAAGCGGCATGAAGCGGGGCTTTGAGCAGGGCATCCAGATCATGAAGCAGGTGCGTTACGACCGCTCCAACCCGCGGCCTACGGTGCTGATCGTGGGGGAGTACCTGCTGAACTTCCACCCTGGGGCCAACCATGACATTGAGGAGTACCTGGAGCGCAACGGGCTGGAGATCATAGAGGCGCGCATGACCGACGTGATCCGCAAGACATACTTCTACCGGGATGCGCAGAACCGGGAGTACAAGGTGGATCGGCCGATGTCGGAGAAGATGCGGCTGCGGATCGAGAACGGCTTCTTCGACAAGGCTCATGACCTGTGCGACAAGATAGCCAGCGCTCACCCCCTGTACACGCCGGCAGCGCGTATGCAGGACCTGGTGAAGGCAAGCGATCCGATCATCCATCACACCTTCGATGCGGGGGAGGGTGTGCTGATCCCGGCCGAGATCCTGCATCACGCGGCAAACGGATGCAGGGCCTTTGTTATCCTGCAGCCCTTCGGCTGCCTGCCCAATCACGTGGTGGGGCGCGGCATTGCCAAGCGGCTGAAGGAGCTGTACCCGGATGCCCAGATCCTACCGCTGGACTACGACCCGGACGTGAGCTTTGCCAATATCGAGAACCGCCTGCAGATGCTGATCATGACCGCTCGTGCCCGTGCGACTGTGGAGTGAGCTGGGGCTTGGGTTCAGCTACAGGGTATGGGTGGTGTACTGGTAGGAGCTGCGGGTGCGCATCTTCAGGTAATTCCGCAGGCCAGGGTCGGTTGCGTACACATAGCAGCCTTTCATTCCCCGCGTCATCAGCGTGCGGTAGGTGTTCTTGATGATTTCGTCGGCAATGCGATGCGCTCTCTCGGAATCTTCGCTCATCATCTTCTTCAGTCCTTTGACGGACTGGTCCGTGCGGGCCCTTTTCGTGTAGTCGGTAATCAACTGGCCCTTTTCGTAGCGAAGGTCGTCGCCGATGATCACGCCTACGTATTCGAACTCCAGGCCTTGCGTGGTGTGAATGCAGCCAGCTTCGTTGATGGAGGTGGGGCTGATGGCAAAGGCTTCTCCTCCGTCAAGGTTCCAGCTGATCTCGAAGTCTCCGATCTTGATTTCGTGGGAATGGGTGTTCGAGCGGCCTTCTTTGGGCCAATTCCAACAATAGCCTGCGAGGATGCGGGATTTGTTGGATTCGGCGTTACGCTCTATGATCTTCTGGCGCATTTCCTGCGGGTCGTCGAAGACCACGTACTCGTAGTCGATGTCTTCGATGCTGTAGTTTGCCGTTTTTCGTATGCCCAGCACGTCGTCAAGCCACGCAAGGTATCCGTCCGATCCGTTGCAGCGGAACTGGGAGGTAAGCTGCTCTTCGTAGACTTCGGCTCCGTTGATGAAGGCCCAGTTTTGGATCTGGCTTACGCTGCCGATGTCCTTAACTGTGACGCGCTGGCTTTCGTCAATGAAGAACACGCTCAGACGGGCGGCGCGGATTATCTCGTGAATCTGGTTCACGCCTTGGTTGCCATATAATCCGGATTTTTCGTTCAATCGATGGGCTTCGTCGGCAATGATGACCCCAACGGCATTTTCTGGAGCATCCACGTATGCGCCGGAACCCTTGAACATGTTATCGATGCTGCTCTTGGTGCGATGGCCCTTGAGCTTTCTTGCGTAGACGGTGCGCGGGGCGCTGTTCTTGGAGCAGTACTGGGCAAAGACCCCTTTCTGGGTCAGGCGTGCTAGTAGATTGATGGCGATGACGGTCTTTCCTGTTCCCGGTCCACCGGTGGCGATGAGCACCCGCTTCTTGCCGTCCTTTTCGCACAGATGGGACAGCTCCATGATGCGTTCAAAGATCACCTTCTGGTCGTCGAGCAGGTTGAACTCAGGATTGCTTTCCAGCATGCTTACGATTGAGTCTTGCAGGCTCTTGGAGGGCTTGATGCGGCCGTTGTCGATTTCCAGCAGGATGCCGTTTCGGTCTCCTGTTGTTATGGCCCGCTTGATGAAGCTGCGGAGTTTGCGAACATCGCCCTTGGTGAACACAGGGGCATCGTCCAGGTATTCCTGGTACTGGGGGTCGTCAAGGGGATCGGTTTCCGTTCTCAGGTAATTATGAAGATAGGCGCAGGGGTGAAGTTGGACGGATGCGCTCTGTGCGTATTCGTTGTAATCCCGGATCATTTCCGCGTAGCTCCAGGCTTGGTATGACGGGTGCACGACGCGGCGGTTTGCACCGCCCGTGAACGTTTCCACCAGTCCGTCAAGGCCTTCTACCTTGTTGATCTTCTCCCATTGCTTAAGCTCGATGATGATCACGTTCGCGCTGTTTTCCTGGTCGTATCCTGAGATCAGAAAGTCCACGCGCTTTGAGGTGTTGGGCAGGTTGTATTCGATGGCAATACCAGAGTCTTCGGGGATTTGGTCGTCGTTCAGGACTTTGTACATGTATTCCAGCGAGTTGATCCAGGAGCGGAATTCGGCTTCACCGGTCTTTCGGTGCATCTTTTCCAGGATGTTGTCCCGGATGCTGTAGGCGATGGTGTCCTCTTCTACTTCCGTCATGAAGTCAGCCTTGCTGCCGCTGTAGATAATCATGGATTCAGTCCTTGGTGCCCGCGTTGGAAGAGATTGCTTGCTCAATGCTTGTCCGCTCGATTGTACTCCCAGCTGGGGAAAGAGGGGGAGGATGCTCGAGTTGGAAAAGTCGATGCTACTGGATAGGGGGTTCGTCTTGCGCTTTGACTCGAGGGATCTCTGCGGCAAAAGGGAACGAAGTGGACCGCGGCTCTGGCATTTTTCGCCCAGCTATGGCACAATATCTGTCCGAGCTTGATTCGCTCGCATTCGGTCGATTGGCGCAGCGGGAGCGCAGGTGCCTTACAAGCACAAGGTCGGGGGTTCAAATCCCTCATCGACCACCAGATTTCCAGGCCAGGGCATTGTCCTGGCCTTTCTGTTTTCTGCTGCGGTTTGGTGATGATGGTGGGTCGGGAGCGTGGCTGGCGTTCGAGGGGGGACGCTACCAAAGCGGACGGTGCTACCACTCTCGGGGGTGCGCCGCCGTCATTTTCGACGTCTTTACCACTTTTTTGAGGCCCGACTGGCAAAATCGACGTTGTTACCACTCGCTCGGAGGCGTTCTGCCAAATCCGACGTTTTTTACCACGCCGACCGGCCCCTCTTTCGTCCGAAACGGGGTACGCTGTCCCATGGACGGTACACCGTGGAGCACCTGGGGGCGCTCCGGGCCCCTGCGCAGTGGCAATACCGTCAGATTTGCCATACGGCGGGCGAAAAAGTGGTAATAACGTCAGAATTGTCAACAAACCGGCTTTTGCAGTGGTAACAACGTGCGAATTGGCAGTGGGAGAGTTTGGGCCGTGGCAACAACATGCGAATTGGAAGCAGGGCCTCTTGAGGCGAGGCCCTCTGCCTGATCGGGGCGTCCCCTGTCTGAGGGCGGACCTGGGCGCGCTGCGCCGGACGGGCCGGGTCACGCTCTCGGCACCCAAATTGACACGTGCCCGAACCACGGCGGACCAAGGTCGAGCTTTCAGCTCTCAAATTGACAGTCCGGCCCGCACGGCGAATCGCGCTTGAGATTGTGCGGCTGGCGCGGCTCGTTTCAGCCGCCGTCGGTTTCGCTCGCTTGCGTTTGCCCAGGTCAGCGGTCCGCACCTTTGAAGGGAACGCAAAGAAGCAGCAACCTCAGCCCCACAATCGAAAACACGACCCGGATTCGGACGAAATCCAGCCTCACAAACGAAAAACAGGTTGGAGCCTTTGCCTCTCCCTTTGGCGCAGGCAGAGGGCCGAACAACTTTGCATGAAAGTCTGGCGTAATCCCCGATTTCCCGTTCATTGACGTATTATGCGAAAGTACTGAGTGAAAGAATCTTGCGAACGGAGTGATTCCCTTGGCAAATTACACCCCTGAACGATGGAATGCCAAGAAGGAAGAGCTCATGGAAAAGTGCTTCGACTGCTTTGCGGAGCGCGGCCTTCACGGAACGGGCATCCGGGCGCTGGCCGAGCATTGCGGCGGCAGTTCCAACATGCTCTACACCTATTTTAAGAACCTGGACGAGCTGATCATCCAGTCAACGGAATACTGCATGACCAAGGTTGAGGATGACTTCATGGCCAAGGCGCCCACCGACGCCAAGGACCTGTGGCGCTTTGTGGACGAAATTCCCTATTGGACGGCAAAAAAGCACGGCAAGAAGTATCGGCTCATGTACCAGGTGTACACCCATCCGAAGTACCGCGAGTACGGCAAGCGGTTCTTTGCCGGCGTCGATCAGCGCTACACCGAGTACGCAAAGCAGCTGGAAGGCAAGCTGGGCATTCCCTACCAGAAGCTGACTCCGTTGATCTTTATTTTGATCAGGGCCTGCGTGCACTATGCGTTGTTCGAGGACGAGTTCTACATGAAGTCCCAGATCGAGGTGCTGAAGGAAGCGCTGGAGCTCTTCATGGCCAAGTACAATCCCGCCTCAACGGCGTAGCTGATTCGGGCAAAAAGCAAGAGGGCGAAAAAGAAGGAGGCGGATTCCGAAAGGGAGTCCGCCTCCTGGCTTTCAGGATGATGTGGGCCGATTGAGCCCTGCCACTAGCGCTGCTTCAGCACCAGCACGTCGCAGTCCATGTTGCGGATCAAGAAGGTGGAAACGCTTCCCACGAAGGCGTAGCGGATGTTGGAAAGGCCGCGTTCGCCGCAGATCACCAGGTCAGGACCGTAAGGCTCCACCAGTTGCTCGGCAAGGGCTTCGTTGATGCGCCCAGCCGCCACCTTCAGGTCAACGCTTCCAACGTGGGGATTGGCCCGGGCGTCGTCCAGGATGTCCGCCAGCTCGATGGAGATGCGCTCGGCTCCCGCTTCACACAGGGCGGCGAAGTCGACGCCGTTGGCTTCATAGGGAACCGAATCGATTACGTGTCCGAACAGGATATCTGCCCCGTTGTTTTCCGCGATGGCGATGGCCCGTTCCGCAACGGTGCGCTGGGTCGAGCCGCCGTCGAGCGCTGCGAAGATGCGCTTGTATTGCTGTGACATGGAGGTCTCCTTTCCGCGCGGCGCGCCAAACCGTGCTGTTTCCTAGCTCCATTCTACCCCTATCCGAGCTCTTTGGCGCACCAGGGGAAGGCTCCGATTGCTCATGGAGAAGCGGGTTTCCTGCGTGGGCTGCAGGACCTTCCACGCGGCGGAGCGGGCCTATTCGTGTGGGTGTCCGTTGCTTTGGGCAAATACCAGGCGGGGATTTTGGGAATCGACTGGGAACCTGCCGGGAGCTGATCGGGGGTTGAGCGGGGGGTCTGGAAGGCTTGGGCAGGAAGCGGGAAGGAGCTTGCCGGGGACCCAGGGGGAGTTAGGGCGAAACCCAGGCCAGCAAATCAACAGGCGTGTGCAAGAAGCGCGAAAGCTTGGAAGCGCATGATTGCCTTCCCGCGGATAAGACCAGAGGAGGTGCCCATGCGGAAGAAGAGAACGCTGATCCTGAGCGTTGCCTGCGGCGTGATGTGCGCCGGATGCGTGCTCCTGTACGCCTACGGGGTGAAGACCGATGCCGACCAAGCCCGCGCCGAGGTTCTGCAGCGCTACGGCGGCGAGCAGATGGAGGCCTGCGTTGCCGCCCGCGATATAGCTCCCGGAGAAACCATTGACGAACGTGCCGTGGAAAAGCGGCTGTGGATTGCCGATCTGCTTCCCGAAGGTGCGGTGACCTCCTTGGAAGACGCCGTGGGACAAAAGGCGTCGTCGTCCATCCTGGCAGGAGAGGTGCTTTCCACCAAGCGCTTCGGGGAGGAGTCGACCTTGCTCGACGTGCCCCAGGGCCTGGTGGCCGTGAGCGTTCCCGCGAAGGACGTCCAAGCGATCGGCGGTGCGGTGGTTCCCGGCATGCGCGTTCATCTGTACGCCACGGGCAACACCACCACCAGCCGCGTAGGGTCCGACGTGCTGGTGCTGGCCACCAGCCGATCGGCCCTGGGCGGCGACCAAAAGTCTGGGGACGTGACGTGGGTGACCGTTGCCGTTGACCCGGAAGACGTGCAGGAGCTGGTTTCCGTGGCAAACAAGGAGCAGCTGTACTTTGCCCTGCCGGGGAAGGAGCAGGAGTCCGACGGCGATGACGCGGAGGAAACGAGCGGACCAACAGAAGAGGAAGGTCGGGATGGCGCCCAGAGTGCGTCTGGAACCGCTGGTCCCGGGAAGAAGGGCGGAGCCGCTGGGACCGCGGAGGCAAAGGCCAAGAGCAGCGCTCCCCTTGATGGCGGAGACCAGGACGGAAAGGAGTCGGAGCAATGAGCAAGGTGGCCCTTTGCATTGATTCGGAAAGCATCGTGCGGCCCCAGGCAATCGGTCTGCCCGATGAGAGTCTGCAGGCTCAGGCGTGGCTGAAGCTTCTGTGCTCGGCCCAGGAGGCGCGTGACGCCCTGCGGCAGGACGCGGGCTTGAGCTGCGATCAGGTCTGGGTGGTGTCCTGCGACGACATGGAGCCAGTGAACCTGGCGGCGGCGCTGAAGGCCGATTCTCCCCATCGTCCGGTGCTGCTGGTGAACGAGGACTTCGGGGGATCGGTGCGCTCTTGCGCCGCGAAGGCTGGCATCGACCAGGTCATTGACCTGGCTGAGCTGGCGAAACGCTATGCCCAGCGCAAGCGGGACTTCGGGGCAAAGGCTGCTAAGGAGCAGAAGGTTCGCCCCCTGCTGGGTAATGACAGCCCGGCCAGCCAGGCGGCATCTGCCCCAGAGGGGCCAGCCCGAAGGAGCGGCACTGGCCTGGGCGGGGAGGAGGCGGAGGCTGCGGGACAGCGGCTTCTCAGAAGTGCAGACCTAAGCGGACTTGACGTGCCTGCGGGCCAGCCCAAGGCGTTCTTCCTTCCCGTGGTGAGCGGAAGCGGAGGCGCGGGCAAGTCCACGGTGGCGGTGCTTGCGGCGCTGCTGACCCAGCGGGCGGGACTGCGAACCCTGCTGGTGGACTTTGACCTGCAGTTCGGCGATCTTGACGCACTGCTGGGATGCTCCGACGCCATGGGGGTGGACGACGTTGCCCGCTCTCCTATGCGGACCAGCCAGCTTGCTCCCGCCAATGGCCAGCCGGCGTTTCTGAAGGCTCCCGTTCGGTTGGAGGATGCTGAGCAGCTGGCCAATCGCATTCCCGCCATCATGGACGCGCTTTCCGGGGGCTTTGACGTGATCGTGGCCAACACCGGAGGCTTTTGGACCGAAATCCAGGCTCAGCTGCTGGAGCGCAGTTCCAAGGCGCTGTTCCTGATCGACCAGCGGCCGTCCTCCTTGAGGGCATGCCGCCGAGCGCTGGACTTGTGCGCCCGCTGCGGCATCGCTGCCAGCCCCTTCGTCTTTGCTCCCAACCGCTGTTCCAAGGGAGGGCTGTACACGTCCATCGACGTTTCCTGCGCGCTGCATGGGGCCACCTCCTTCGAGCTTGCCGAAGGTGGGGAAGAGGTGGAGGAGGCCTTGGCGGAAGGACGTCCCCAGGATCTGCTGGAGGAGGGAAACGACCTGGTCCAGAGCCTGGATCAGCTGCTTCGCCAGATCATGCCGCCCTATGCGGCTGCGCTCGAACGTTCCAACGCACGGGCGCGCAAGCCGGGCTTGTGGAGAAGGCTGGGCTTTGGTCGCAGGAAGGAGGAGGCGAGCGGGTATGTCGCTGAGCGAGAGAGCGCGTAAGGCCGCCACGGTTCCCTTGGGGGACGGATTGCCGAAGGGGCAGGGAGGAAATGAGCTGGGGCTTCTCCTGCGCAAGCAGGTGCAGGAGCTGCTGCCGGTGGATCAGATCGCCCGTTTGGTGGCGGAAAACCCCGAGCGGGCCCGAAGCGAGCTCCGCCGGGCCTGCGGCCAGGTCATGGAGGAAAGCCTGTGGGTCGGGGTGTCGGCACAGCGTCGGGCGGACCTGGTACGGGGGTACATGGACGAGGTCTTCGGCTACGGTCCCATCGACGATCTGCTCTCCGATCCCGAAGTCACTGAGGTCATGGTGAACGGTCCGGGCGCCGTCTTCTTTGAAAAGGGAGGCCTTCTGCATCGCTGTGACCGGGTTTTTTCGGACGAAGCCCAGCTCCGGGCCCTGATCGACCGGATCTTGGGCCCTCAGGGCAGGCGCATCGACGAGGCATCGCCCATGGTGAACGCCCGCCTTCCCCAGGGGCATCGCGTGAACGCCATCATTCCTCCCCTGAGTTTGATAGGCCCCGTGCTGACCATACGCAAGTTCACGGAGCGGGTTCTCACCTTGGAGCAGATGAGGCGGCTGGGCTCCTTCGACGAATCGGTGGAGCAGCTGCTGGTCTGGATGGTGCGGCTGCACAAGAACATCGCCGTTTCTGGAGGAACCGGCAGCGGGAAGACCACGCTGCTGAACGCCCTTTCCTGCCAGATTCCCCCAGATGAGCGCATCGTGACCATCGAAGACTCCGCGGAGCTGCGGTTCCTTGAGCATCCCCACGTGATCAGGCTGGAGGCACGTCCTGCCAGCGCCGAGGGGACTGGTCAGGTCACCATTCGCGATCTGGTCATAAACGCCCTGCGCATGCGGCCGGATCGCATCGTGGTGGGCGAGTGCCGCGGAGCCGAAGCCCTGGACATGCTCCAGGCCATGAACACGGGACACGACGGCTCCCTGACCACGCTGCACGCCAACGCCCCCCAGGAGGTGGTGACCCGTCTTTCCACCATGGTTCGGTATGCCGTGGATCTGCCCGTTGACGTGGTGGAGGCCAATATTGCCAGCGCCATCGACGTGGTGGTGCAGACGGCGCGGGGGCGGGACGGGACGCGGTACGTGTCCCATATTGCCGAGCTGGAGTTCGACCAGGAAAGGGGGAGGTGCGTCTGCGTGCCCCTGTTCAGCCGGGATCCCCTGGAGCCCCGGGGCCGATGGAGAAGGGTTCCCTTGTGGGTGGATCAGGTGGCGGACTGGGGCATTGGGTCTGGGAAGGAGGTGGAGCGATGGAAGGCTATGGCCAGGTGCTCATAGCGGCGGTGGCAAGCGGCTTCGCCTGCGCGACGTTGGGGGCATGGCAGGTGCTGGGAAGCCGGCACGGTTCGCCTGCGGGTGGGTCGGGCCCGGCACGGCTTCTGAGAAACGGCGTTGCGCCCCTTCAAGGTGCGGCTGCTCTGGTCTTGAGGAGCCGAAAGGCCCAGTCCCTGGCAAGGGATTCCCAGGCGCTGCTGCAGGATCGAGGGCTCTTTTCCACCCCGCAGTCGTTGGCGTCGGTGGCGCTGGCAGCGTTGGCGCTGGTCTTTACCCTGGGATGCGCCCTTTCCCGTTCCTGGGTGGGAGGCGTGGCGGCGGCGTGCCTTGCCGTGGCTCTTGCCAAGGCATGGGTGGGCCAGCGTATCGATGCCCGTACCGATGCCCTGCGGGAGTCCATTCCAGAGGCCCTGCGGTCCATGGGGGCTTGCTTTCAGTCGGGGTTTTCCCTGATGCAGACCCTGGGCGCGGTGGCGGGCGAAACGAAGGGCTCCCTTTCGGAGCTGTTCTCCCAGGCCGCCCACGTGCTTCAGGCGGGAGGGACGTCTGCCGACGCCCTGAAGCGCCTGCGGCGCAGCAGCGACCTTCCCGAGCTGGCCTTCGTGTCCGTTGCCCTTGACGTGCAGCACCAGACCGGCGGCAGCATGCGCCGCTGCCTGGAGTCGGCCATCTGCATGGTGGAGGGAGAGCTGGAGCTGCGTCGGTCGCTGCGAGTGCAGACTGCCCAGGCGCGTCTTTCCGCTCGAGTGGTGGGAGTCATGCCCTTTGCCCTGATCGCGGTGTTCTCCGTGCTGGGGGACGGGTTCCTTGACCCGTTCTTCGAAAGCGTGGCGGGCATGGTGCTGCTGGTGGTGGCCTTGAGCATGCAGGCTGCCGGGGTGCTCATGGTGCGCTCCCTGCTGAAGGTCAGGTGATGGACGTGGATGCCAACGAGCTTGCGCTGTTCGCCCCTGCCTTTGCGGCGGTGTGGCTGGCCGGCCTGGCCGCTGCCTTGGCGTGCTGGCATTGGCTGAGCATGCGGGGATGGACGGAGCGGCGCAGGGAAGCGTCCGGACTGGACAAGGAGTGGCTGGGAGGGAAGCAGGCCTTCCAGGCTCAGGGCGTTGCGGCGGCGGTTCTTCGTCACCTGCTTTCCACGGAGCGACGCCTTGCCCTGGGAGCGGCACGCAGATGGCTACCGGATTCGGGGCAGAGGCGCGCTCAGGACAAGATGAGGGAGCTGATCAGGTACGCCGGCCTGGCGGAGCAGGTGCATCCCTCTTCGGTGAGGGAGGTCCGCTTTCGCTTGGGATTGCTGCTTGCCGCGGCGGCAGGAGCGGTGGGGTCCGTGCTTTCCCTGGAGCTTGGCCTGCTCTTGGGGGCATTCGGCCTGGTAACAGGACTGCTGCTCCCCGGATGGGCGCTGCAGCAGGAGAGGGATGCCCGGTCCCGGGCCTTGGGACGGGAGCTGCCGGAGCTGCTGGAGGTCATGGGGTTGGGTTTGCGGAGCGGGCTTTCCTTTGATCGTTGCTTTGCCCTGTACCATCAGCATTTCCCCACTGCTTTCGCCCGCTCCTGCGCCCTAGCCCAGCAGCAGTGGATGCTGGGGTTGAAGACCCGGGAGCAGGGACTGCGGGATCTGGCGGAATGCTACGACAGCGTGCTTCTTTCCCGCGTGGTGCAGACCATGATCCGGTCGCTGCGCTTTGGCACGTCGTTGGCGGAAAGCCTTGAGTCGGCTGCCCAGGAGGCTCGCGGGGACTACAAGGCCAAGAGGGAAGAGCAGGTGGCCAAGGCTCCGGTGAAGATGATGCTTCCCACGGGAACGCTGATCCTTCCCGCCATGCTTTTGCTGGTGCTGGGGCCGGTGCTTCTTGAGTTGATGGAGGGGTTCTGATGAAAGGAGATTCTTATGGCAGAGCAGATCAGGAATGCCCAGA
The DNA here is from genome assembly GCA_029006935.1 of Eggerthellales bacterium. Lineage (GTDB taxonomy): Bacteria > Actinomycetota > Coriobacteriia > Coriobacteriales > Eggerthellaceae > SUG1186. The sequence continues at coordinate 47,382 of JAQXGX010000002.1, forward strand.
TAAGGCTGTGGGTTGGAGTGGGGCAGCGGCTGCGCTGCGTGAAGGGGCAGGGAACCACGGAGTACGCCATTCTGGTGGGCGTGCTGGTGGTGATCGCGGTGCTTGCCATCGCGCTGTTCAAGCCCAAGATCCAGTCCCTGTGGGACGCCATCGTAAGCGGCATAAACGCCTTGTAGCGAAGTTACGGGACGCCTGCCTGGGCCAGTCCACGGTGGAGTTCGCGGTGGTCACCGCATCCCTGATGTGCGTGGCAACGGGGCTTTCCCTGCTTTGGAACCTGCTGGGTGCCGGGGCGTTCGTGGACCATGCGCTTCTGAGCGCCTCCCATCATGTGCAGGCGGCCACGGGCTTTGCCCTGGCAGACGTGTTCATGTTCTAAGGGCAAGGGGGTGAAGGTCATGACGGGATTGGCTTCACGGTGCCTTGGCCTGGGGAAGGGAGGGGTTGGGCTGATCCGCTGCGGCGTCCGCAGTCTGGAAAGGAGGCTGCGGGACGTACGTGGTCAGTCCACCGTGGAGGCGGCGGTGATGATCCCCCTTCTGTTCGGCGGCATGCTCATGCTGCTGCAGCCGGGAATCCTGCTGTATGACCGGGTGGTGATGGAAGGGGCTGCGGCGGAGGGCTGCCGGGTGCTGGCAACGGCATCGGGGGGCCAGTCGGATCAGGTGAGGGCCTACGTGAAGCGCAGGCTGGGGGCCATTCCGCCCCAGAGCAGCTTTCACCTGCACGAAGGATCCTGCTCCTGGCAGATCGACCTGACGGGAGACGAGTCATCGGATCGGGTGGTGGTGGAGGTGAAGACCAAGGCGCGGCCTCTTCCTCTGCTGGACTTTGGCCTGGGGCTGCTGGGCATATTGGACGGCGATGGCTGCCTGACCGTGCGTGTTCGGGTGGAGCAGCCGACTCAGCCCTCGTGGAGCTTCGGGTCCTCGGCGGGGTCGGATGCTTCCGCGTGGGTGGGTGCGTGGATGGATCAATAGGAAAGGGGAAAGAGAAGGGAAATGGACGAAAGAGTCTTCGGCTCCCGCAGGGCGCGGCCCTTTCATGAGGACGACGGCGGGTTCACGTCGGTGGGTATGGTGCTGGCCTTGCTGGTCTGCCTTTCGCTCATATTCACGGCAGCGCAGGTCTACCGGGTGAACACCGCGTCGGCTCGGGTGCAGGACGTGGCGGATGCCGCGGCCCTTGCAGCTGAAAACCAGGTGGCTGAGTTCATCCTGGTGGCGCGGGTATGCGATGCCCTGGTCCTTTCCCTGACCCTTACCTCCCTGGTGTGCTTTGGCGTGGGGCTTGCTGCCCTGTGCGTGCCGGGAGCAGCGGGGGCTTCCGCAAAGCTCCTGGATGCGGGGAAGGCGGTGGTCAAGGCTCGGGACAAGTTTTCCCAGCGGGCAACCCAGGGGCTAGATGCGCTGCAGAAGGTCCTTCCCTTCCTCTGTGCTGCCAATGCCGCCGCGGTGGCGGTGGAAAACGGCGTTGGTCAGGCTCGTTCCAGCTACGTGGCCCTGGCGGTGCTGGTTCCGGGTTCGGGCAAGGAGCTGAAGGTAGAGGCTTCCCAGGGGACCCAGGATGTGGAAGAGGCGGTTGATCAGAACGCGGAGCAGATAAAGGAGGACGCTGAGCGGGCGGAGCAAGCTGCTCAGGAGGCGAACAGGGCCAAGAAGGAGGCGTTTGACCATGACTGCGGGAACAACCCCTCCTATTGCCTGTACGAACGGGCGAAGAGCCTGGCGGGACTGCACGGAGACTCTAACCCCCTGTACAGGAACGTGGACGCCTGGTCCTTCTCGATTCCGCTGGAGCGGGCGCGCGCCTACTATCGGCAGCGTCTGCGCCAGGAGGGGCCTGCCAACGGATCGGCGGAGGAGGGAGCCCGCTCGGCCCTGCGCAAGCGTCTTTACGGTTTTGCGGTGGACTTGCTGGCGCGGGGGTACGTGGTGGATACCCCGCAGGAGTTCAGGGCGTCCTTCCCCCTGCTTCCCAAGAACGCCGACGAGGTGCGCCGAACCGAGCTCTACGGGGAGTCGGTCTATCCCGTGACCCAGGGGCAAGATGGTCCGCCGGTGATGCATGCCTGGTCGGGATGCCCTTCTGCGGCTGGGTTCACCGGTCGGGGATCCATCGCGGACCTGGACCGAGGAGGATACGGGACCTGCGATGACTGCAGGTTCACCGCTTCGAGCATGGGATCCGTGGCGGCGGCGTCCAGCTCCATCCAGAACGGGTTCGAGTACCACTACCGTGCCGTCGCCCGTCAGGCAGAGCTCTACCAGCAGGCCCGTAAGGAGCTGGATCCATGCAGCCAGGACGTGAAGGGGAAGGTGGAGGAGGTGCTGGAGAGCATGGACGAGGCGCTGAAGGACGCGGCGAAGAAGCGCATCAGCGTTGAGCCCCCTGGAAGCTTGGGGGTGGTGGTGCTGGCGGCGGATCTGGGCTCGACCGTTCCCTCCTCCGGCCTGGGAAGCTCCTTCGTGAAGGGGCAGGGCCAGCTGGGACCTAGAGCGGCGGTGTCCGGTGCAACCTTGCTTGCCGACGATGCCAACGAGGGGTCCAACGTGATCTCCTCTCTCCTCGATGGTTTCTCGGTGGAGGAAAACCTGCCCGTTGCAGCGTTGCGGGGAGTGCTGGAATGCTGGTCCAGTCTGCTTTCGGCCTATACCAAGGGCCAGAGCGCGCTGGTGGACGGACTTGCCCGGGCTCTGGATGTCGTCCCCCTTGCCAGCCAGAGCGGCTTGGGCACCTGGGCGGCTGAGCAGATGACCGACGTCATGGCCAAGGCGGGCCTGGAACCAGCCAAGGTGGAGTCCCTGAAGCCCGTGCTGGTGAACACGGGGCGCGTGGTCGCAAAGGACTCCGGTTCCTTTGCAGTGCGGTTCAATCAGGTCAAGCAGCGATCGTCTGCACTCATGGGGGAAAGCGCGGACGTGTTCTCCTCGGTGCTGAGCAACGTGGAGCAGCAGGCGGTGGAACTTCTGGGAAGCAGCTACACCATTGCCACCGTGCAGCCCTTGGGAGAGCTGGGCCCCTCCATTCCCCTGACCGTGACCCTTCCCGAACCGGTGCACAATGCCGGCAGCGGTCTGGTGGAGTCGCTTGCAGAGCGGCTGCGTACTCTGGAGGTGCAGGTGACGGGGGTTCGGTCATGGGATTGATGAAGGATCGCAGGGGCCAAGCCACGGTAGAGATGGCCTTGTTCCTGCCGGTGGCCATAGCCTTGGCTGCCGTGACGGTGAACGCGCTGCTGTTCGTGGGGGAGTGCGCTGCCTTCGATAGGGCAGCAGCCCAGGCGATAAGGACCTGCGCTACCTCCCCTTCCCAGGGGCAGTACGGAAAGGGCGGGGACCTGGTGGCATCTGAGCTACGCAAGGAATTCGACAGACAGAACCTGCAGGTCAGCGTATCTTCGTCGGGCGGGTCCCAGGCCCATACCACCTATACCGCCACGCTGCGCTTCTGGCCCACGCTGTTCGGACTTGGGCTGAAGTCCGCGGTCATGGGGGTTGAGCTGCCGGTTCTTACCCACTCCACCTCCCTGACGGTGGAAACCTACAAGCCCGGGGTGCTGCTATGAGGCGGCGGGCCTTGGCTTCCGCGGTGTTGGTGGTACTGCTCATGGCTGCGGTATGCGCAAGCGGCGTGGTGCAGAGAGAGCTCGGCCGCGAAGGCGTGGCCTCTCAGCTGCTGCAGGACCTTGCCAGCCCCCAGGGCGATCCTGCTCAGTGGCTCCAGGGATTGATCCAAGGCCAGGAGGGTGCTTCCGATTCCGCTGATGAAGGGGCCAGGGAAGGAGCCCTGGAAAGAATCGCTCCCCTGTTCGCTCGGGAGGGATTTGTGCCAAAGGAGGCGGATGACCTGCAGGTGGGTGGGGAGGGGAGGGTGATAGGCCTGAGCTTGCCGGGCACGGCGGCAGAGGGGTTTTCGTCCATGTCCAAGGGGCTTGAAGAAGCGGGATGGACTGTCGTGCCCAGCGGACAGGATGCGTGCGGCACCTTCGTGAAGGACGAAGGTGACCTTAGATGGCTGCTGGTGAGCTGCTCGCAAGCGGGTGGTCAGGTCAGCGTAGTGGTGCAGTGCGCGGCTGACGTGCGGAAGGAGGAGTAGATGGATTTGGTTCAGACGGTGGATACGGGCAGGCGAACGCCGGTGCGCATGAGCCTGGCTTGGGCGGCAACGGCGGGACAGCGGGCAAGGGGGCTGCTCTTCTCCCCGCCGGCCCAGGGAAGCCTCGCGTTGTTTCCGTGCAGGGATGTGCATACCTTCGGCATGCGGCGGGCCATCGATGTGGCCTTCGTGGATGCTCGCGGAATGGTGGTGGAGTCTCATCGGTGCGTGCGGCCCCTGCATCGGATGCGCAATCGGCGGGCGGTCATCGTGGTGGAGCGGATTTCCCGTGCCGATGAGCCCTGGTTCAAGGAAGGGGATCGTTTGGCGCTGACGGTTTGCGAGCAGAAGGATTCGGAGAAGAAGAAGGAGGAGGAACGAAGGTGAAGATCTGTCCCGTGTGCAATGCTCGATGCTTTGACGATATGGAGGTCTGTTACGGCTGCCTTCATCGGTTTGCCCAGGAGCCTGGGTCTGAGGCCTTGGAGATGATGGGGGACCAGGCACCGCTGACAGAGCCGAAGCCGGAGGGCTTTCCCGTGGTCTTTGGAAGAAGCGGAGAGGCGAAGGAGCGGGGAGTTTCGCAGGCAGATGGCGCTGATAAGGCCGCGACGGCCTCTGGCGGGGAGGCGCCTTCTGCGCGTACTGGCGTGGAGCAGCCCCGGCAGTCGGTCATGACCGTTCCCGCAGTGACCGTGTGCGGAGCGGCTTTCGGGGGTGGGCCGGACCAGAATGACCTTCCCGCTCAACAGGGCGAAGGGGAAGGGAGGGAGGACTGTGAGGCAGAGACAGATCGTCTGGTCCTGAGAATAGAGATGCCGCGAACGTGTCGCAGCATCTCGATCGCATATGAGTAGAGGCGAAGCTCGTTACTTCAGCATCTCTGCAAGTTCCTTTTCGGCGAACTCCTGCAGCTTTGCGTTCACAGAGATATAGGCGTCCACGATGCGGTCTCCCTCGGGGGTCAACGTGCTGCCATGGGCTCCGTCCCGGTTAAGAAGCTGAACGTCCAGGGCCTTTTCGGTTTCCTTGACGATGCGCCACGCCTTGCTGTAGGCCATGTGCATGGACTTGGCGGCTGCGTTCAGCGAGCCTTTTTCTCGAACGCCCAGGCACAGATCTGCAACGCCACGTCCAAGAACGGAGTTGCTTCCCGACTCGGGATTCTTGATGGAGAGCCTGATGCTGGGCTTCAGGTGAGAGATGTTGCTCATGGTGCACCGCTTCCTTCTGCTGAAAACTACCTGTGGCTATCTTACTACGTGATAATTGCAGGCAGGGCTATTCTATGAATAAATTATTCTTGCGAGCACGACTATTTCAGGCTCTGAAGGAACGCGCAAACGGCGTCTTCGATGCATTCGGTGGTGCCGTCGATCACCTGGGTGAAGCGAACGTCCAGGTCATCCAGCTCTGCCAGGCCTGCGGGAACGGCAGAGGCGCCGGTTTCCTGGGCGATCAGGCTGTTGAGCTGGCACCCGGAAAGGGCAGCTACCTGCTCCGGCAGGGGATCCTTTGCGGCGATGTTGTGAAGGGCACGGTAGACGTTGTTGCCGAACTTCGCCCAGTGTGCCGTGCTGGCAATGAGCACCGGGTTTTCGTCCCGAAGGTTCTGTGCCACCTTATACGCCACTGCCGTATGGGGATCGAGCAGGTATCCGTACTGGTCGAAGACCTGCTTGATGGTGCTCAGGCACTCCTGGTCGCCCACGGAATCGGAGCGGAAGGTGCTCCGCACCTGGGCAAAGGTTTCCTTGTCCACCTGGAAGCGCTTCTGTTCCCGCAGATCCTTCATCCACGCGGAAATGGCCTGGGGGTTACGCCCGGTGAGCTCGAACAGCTGGCGCTCCAGGTTGGAGGAAACCAGGATGTCCATGGAAGGAGAGGGGGTCAGCACGAAGGGGCGGTCGGAGATGTCGTAGGTGCCGGTGTTGATGAAGTCGGTCAGCACGCGGTTGGTGTTGCTGGCGCACAGCAGCATGTCGATGGGAGTGCCGATCTGCTTGGCGTACCAGGCAGCCAGGATGTTGCCGAAGTTGCCGGTGGGCACGCACACGTCAATCTTGCGGCCGGCTTCGATCTTGCCGTCGGCCACCATCTGGGCATAGGCAGAAATGTAGTAGACCACCTGGGGCAGCAGACGACCCCAGTTGATGGAGTTGGCACTGGAAAGGGCCACACCCTGCTGGTCGGCCAGCTTCTGGGCAAAGGCTTGGTCGTTGAAGGTGTTCTTGGCTCCCGTCTGGCAGTCGTCGAAGTTGCCGCGGACGGCCCAGACCTGAACGTTGCCGCCCTTCTGGGTGGCCATCTGCTTGTACTGGATGTCCGAGACGCCGCCGTCGGGATACATAACGCCGATGGACACGCCCTCAACGTCCTTGAAACCCTCCAGGGCTGCCTTGCCGGTGTCGCCGGAGGTGGCGACCAGGATCATGAACTCGTGGTCCAGCTGGCCGCGGTCACGCAGCAGCTGGGCGCTTGCGCTGAAGAAGCGGGGCAGGCACTGCAGCGCCATGTCCTTGAAGGCGCTGGTGGGACCGTGCCACAGCTCCAGGATGTGGGTGTTTTCGTCCAGGGAGGTTATGGGGGCGATCTGGTCGGTGTCCCACTGGTCGCCGTAAGCGCTTGCCATGAGGGATTCCACCAGCTCGGCGGGCATGTCCACGTCGAAGAGCCGGTAGATGGAAGCGGCGCGCTGGGCGTAGGGGAGCTTTGCCAGGTCGCAGATCTGCTCCAGGCTCAAGGTGGGCACGTTCTGGGGAACGTACAGTCCGCCGCCCTGGGCAAGGCCGTCGATGACCGCCTGGGTGAAGGGCACCGGCTGGGTGACGTTGCCGCGGGTGTCGATGTAAAGGTTTTCAGCCATGAGTGATTCCTCCCGTGTTGTGTTAATTGGTTGATTATAGGCGGAGCAAGGGCCTTGGACGGGTTCAACGGAAACAGAAACCTGGCGGAAACGCTTTAGCAAGGCGTAGTCGGCGAAAGGGGAAGGGATCGGGCTTGGCAGGGCGCTTCCCCAATGCTGGGACCGAGTGCCGTCTGGGTTTCGTGCGGCTGGATTTTGTCCAGATCCGTGGAGTCCGGGCTTTGGCGCAGCGCGGGAGCATGCCGAGGGGGCGGCTAGGAGCAGCCCGCGATGGTTCCTCCGCCCACCACCACGTCGCCTTGGTAGAACACGGCCGCCTGATCAGCGGCGCATGCCCTGATGGGCTGGGCAAAGGTCAGCTCCACGCTGTTAGGCCCGGTCTGCACGGCCGTTGCCGCCTGGGGCTTTTGCCGGTAGTAGGTCTTGACGGTCACTTCCATGGGCCGGTCCATGCGCTCAACCGAGATCAGGTTCACCTGATCCACGAACACCTTCGTCACCAGGGCCTCTTCCTTGGTTCCCACGATCAGCTTGTTGCCCTCGGGGTCCTTCCCACACACGTACAGGGGCTCGGACCAGGCAATGCCGATGCCCTTTCGCTGGCCGATGGTGTACGCGGCAAGTCCCTGGTGGGTTCCCAGGACCGTGCCGTCCACGTGGACGATGGGGCCCGGCTGGGGCACGGTTCCGGTCCGCCTGCGGATGAATCCCAGGTAGTCACCGTCGGGAATAAAGCAGATGTCCTGACTTTCGGCCTTCTGCGCGTTGGCCAGCCCTGCCTGCTGGGCGATAGCGCGGACCTGGGGCTTGGTCAGCTCTCCCAGGGGGAACAGGGTGTGGGCCAGGTCTTCCTGGGTCAGGCTGTAGAGCACGTAGCTTTGGTCCTTGCTGGGATCCAGCGCAGTCTTGAGCAGGTAGCGCCCGGATTCGGCATGGTAGCAGCGGCGGGCATAGTGTCCGGTGGCCACGTAGTCAAAGCCCCGCTCCTTCCGATGGCGGTGCAGCGCGCCGAACTTCATGGCGCGGTTGCACCTGACGCAAGGATTGGGAGTCATGCCCTGCAGGTAGCTTCTGCAGAAGGGGTCGATGACGCACTCTGCGAACTCTGCGGAAAAGTCGATGATGCAATGCTCCACCCCCAGCTTTTCCGCCGCTGCCCGGGCATCCAGCGCATCTTGGGAGGATCCGCACGCTGCGGGCTCGGTGGTCTGGGATGTGCTGCCTGGGCTCGCGTCTTCGTCGCATGTCTGCGCGGCCTTTGCGGAAACGGGGTCGAACAGCCTCATAGTCACGCCTGCCACCAGGCATCCGGCCTCTATCAGCAGCAGGGCGGTGGCGCTGGAGTCAACGCCGCCGCTCATGGCGCAGATCACCTTGCTGCCTGTCAGGTTCGCGGAAGGTGCGCCGTCATGGTCGCTTTGGAAGATGGAGGTGTTGGAGAGGGTCATGCCTTTGCCTTGAACTCGGAATCGTCGATTTCGGCCTGTGCCCATGCCCGCAGGTCATGAGAGCCCAGGGTGATGTGCAGGCGCCGTTCGGCCACCTGCTCCCCTCGTTGCTCCATCCGTTCCTTGTGGCTTTCTCGGGCGTATTGGATGAAGGCGCGAAACAGACGTTCCGAGCGTTTGGACTTACGGAAGAACTCGGGATGCCACTGCACCCCGATCATGAAGCTGCGGTCGGTGGCTTCGATGGCCTCCACCAGTCCGTCAGGGGCGAAGGCCACCGCCTCCATGTTGGGTGCCAGGTCGCGAATGCCCTGGTGGTGCATGGAGTTCACGTTCATGGCGGTGGCGTTCAGGATGTCCCACAGCTGGCTGAAGGGCTTGATGGTCACGGCATGGGTCGCCTTGTCGAAGGAAACGCCTTGCCAGTGGCTGATGACCAGGGACTCGTCGTCCTCGGGGTTTTCCATCTGATCGCTCAGGTCCTGGTACAGGGTGCCGCCAAAATGCACGTTGAGCATCTGGGCTCCCCGGCATATGCCCAGCACGGGCATGTTGCGTTGGTAGGCAAAGTTCAGCACCAGCTCCTCTACGTTGTCCCGGCGTGGGGAAGGCTGGGTGACGGCGGAGCGGGCGTCGTCTTCTGCGTAGCTCTTCGGCTCATACACCTCCACCCGGTCGCCGTACAGGCGCGGATCGACATCGGATCCGCCCGTCAGCAGAAAGGCGTCGGCCAAGGGGAGCAGCTTTTCGTACACGGTCACGTCTTCGGTGACGGGTAGGACGATGGGCGCCCCACCTGCGGCGATAACGGCCTGGCAGTAGTTTTCCCGCAAGCGCACGATTTCCTGGTCCGATACCAGGCCCGGGACTACGCCGATGATGGGGGTTATCTGGTCCGCGCTCATGACCGAATGTGCTCCTTCGAAGACAGGTGATGTAATCCTAGCATTCTAGCAGGAATTGAACGAAGGCGGGGTCTTCATTCGACCCCGCAAAATGATGGTTCCTTGGCTTTGCCTGGCAAGAGGCGGTGCCGGGGATTGCTCGAAGGCCGTTCTTTCCCGGCGGCCGCGCTGCCCGTGGGGCTACTGCAGGGACTCGATGTGGGCAACCACGTCGGCCAGGGTGGTCAGGCCCTCGGGCTCGCCGAAGTCAATGTCCAGACGATCTTCCAGCTCACAGATGAGCTCCACCAGGTCAAGGGAGTCAACGCCCAGGGTTTCGAAGGTGGATTCGGGGGCGACGTTGGTGGGGTCGATGTCCAGGTTTTCCTGCAGCACGTCCTTGATGGTATCGATGGTTGCCATGAGGGGTCCTTTCGTCCGATTCGATGACCCGTTCATTGTAGCAAGGAGCGGCCCGGGGTCCTTTGTGTTTTGCGCGCCGCTTATTTGGCTGGGGTTCGTGGGCGGTCGGTTTGCGCGCCTGAGGTGGATTAGGGTCCGCAGCGTGACCTCGGCGCCTGTGCCTCCGAAGCCCGCGCGACTTTCTTGCTGCGTTCGGGTACCGCTTGGTTTCGTCGACGCGCCTTCGGCCTTCCCAGATCTTTGCGCGCCAGGCCTCAGGGCAGATTTTTCGTCCAATTCGAGGGTCAAACGGGGGTTCTGTAAGACGATACTTCTCAGCTCAGAATAACAATCTGTCTCCTCGTCTTTGCTGCGAAATACAGGCAAGGCGCTGACCTGGGGTTTCTTCAGCCTGTTGATTCTCGGCTCGGGAAAAGAAAGCGGCCGGCGGGGCTCGAGGCCAGCCGTCGGCCGCAGTGGAAAGGCTCCGATCGCGCAGCGCTTTGCCGCACTAGCCGCGCAGGGCCATGAAATGGGAGGTCGGTCTGCGCTGCGCGATGGGCCCGGTCAGGTCAGGTGGAGAAGCGCCGGGCGGCGCCCCGAAAAACCCCTGGTGAAGCGCTAGTCCTTTTGCTTCAGCAGGCCGTAGCCGCCGTTGTTTCTGCGGTACAGCACGTTCACCAGGTTGGTGTCACGATCCGTGTAGGCAAAGAAGTCGTGGCCCAGCAGGTCGATCTGGATAAGCGCCTGCTGCTCGGTCATGGGCGGGAACTCCACCTCCTTCACGCGCACGATCTCTTCGTCTTCCTTGGCAAGGTCGGCCATGAGGGCGTCCAGGTCAAGCTCGTCGCCGGTCTTTGCCTTGGCGGCGGACTCCTGGATTTCCTGGATGTGGTGATCGATCACCCGGGTTTTGAACTTGCGGAGCTGCCGCTCTACCTTGGCGGCGGCAACGTCTATGGCGGCGTACATGTCTTCATCGCGCTCTTCCACGCGGATGATGTGGCCGCGGCTGCGGATGGTGACCTCGCAGCAGGCTCGGCGAGGATTGGAACGGTTCTGCTCAACGTGAAGTACGATCTCGGCGTCTAGGGGGTCAATGTTCATGACCTTCATGGCACCGCCGATCTTTTCCTCGGCGTAGTCGCGCAGTGCGTCTTTGATGGACATTTTGCGGCCGGTTACGTTGATGTTCATAGTGGCTCCTTCAACCGTGTCCAATAAAAAAAGCAGGGTCAGGCGGCATTTCGCGAAAACCCTTGAATCTTCGCCATCAGCCTCCTTCCCTGCTGTTTGGATGGTTCCAGCATAGCCAATTTGGAGGGCGAAACCAAGGGGCAGAAGTGGATACGCCAGCACCCGTGTACTGCTCCCATCTGGGAAAACTCATTTTTGAAATGTTTACGAACTGGTACCGTGCACCGCCGCGTTGCTGCATCGGGCGCATCGTGGCGCTATACTCGAACGCAGCTTGAATCACGCATCTTGAAGCTTGCGAAGCTAAGGAGAATACATGAACGCTGCTGCAATCGTGTTGGCCGCCGGCGCCGGAACGCGCATGAAGTCAAAGAAGCCCAAGGTTGCCCACCAGGTCCTGGGCAAGCCCCTGGTTCGCTGGGTGGTGGATGCCGCCCATGGTGCGGGCATTGAACGGGTGGTCACGGTAGTGGGCCATATGAAGGAGCAGGTCGAGCCCCTGGTGGCTGCCGACACCACCCCGGTGGAGCAGGTGGAGCGCAACGGCACGGCAGGTGCGGTGGCGGTCTGCGCCCAGGCCCTTGCGGACTTCGACGGCTCCCTGGTGGTGCTCACCGGGGACAGCCCCCTGATCACACCCCAGACCATCCAGCGTCTGGTGGAGCTGCGCCAGGAAAACGACGCCGCCGTGGTGGTGCTCACCATGGAGCTGGAGGATCCCTTTGGCTACGGCCGCATCATCCGGGACGAAAGCGGCCAGGTGGCACGCATCGTGGAGCAGAAGGACGCTAATGCCGAAGAGGCCGCGGTGACCGAATGCAATTCCGGCTTCTACTGCTTCGATGCCCGCGCGCTGTTCGACGCCCTGAAGAAGGTGGGGAACAACAACGCCCAGGGTGAGTTCTACCTTACCGACGTGCTGGGAATCTGCCGGGAGGCGGGCCGCAAGGTCATGGCCCTGGTCACTAGCGATCCCGCCGAGTGCCTGGGGGTGAACTCCCGCCAGCAGCTGGCGGCTGCGGGCAAGCAGCTGCAGCGCCGCATCAACAACGCCCACATGGCCAACGGCGTGACCATGACCGACCCCGATCAGGTGTGGATCGGCCCCGACGTGCAGATCGAGCAGGACGTGGAGCTGCTTCCCCAGGTCATGCTGTGGGGGAGCACCCGCATTGGGGAGGACAGCGTGATCGGCCCCAACACCCGGCTGACCAACACCCAGGTGGGACGCGGCTGCGTGCTTCAGGAAACCGTTGCCCTGGACGCGGTGATCGAGGATGGCGCCAACGCCGGACCTCGCGCTTACCTGCGTCCCGGCGCTCATCTGTGCCGCAACGCGCATGTGGGCACTCACGTGGAGATCAAGAAGTCCACGGTGGGCGAAGGCTCGAAGGTGCCCCATCTGAGCTACATCGGCGACTGCACTATCGGCGCCGGGGTGAACATTGGCGCGGGCTCCATCACCTGCAACTACGACGGCAAGCACAAGCATCCCACGGTCATTGGCGACGGCGCCTTCATCGGGTCCGACACCATGATGGTGGCTCCGGTGACCATTGGCGCGGGTGCGGTGATCGGCGCTTCCTCCTGCATTACCAAGGATGTTGCGGAAAACGCCCTTGCCATGACTCGTCCCGATCAGATCCAGATCGAGGGATGGGCCGAAAAACGCCGCAAGAAGCAGGAACAAGAGTAGGCCTTTAGGTCCGTTGCCGGGTCCGGCGCGTTACAATAGCCCAAGGTATGTTCAAAAGCAGGGGGCGGAACGTACGCCCCCTGTGCACGCACGAAGGAGCACCACTATGCCGGATACTCAGCAGCGCAGGATGGCTGTATTCTCTGGTTCCGTCAATCCCGTTCTTGCCCAGAGGGTTTCCAAGGAGCTGGGCATTGAGCTGGGCAACGTTCGCCTGGAAAAGTTCAGCAACGGCGAAATCTACGCCCGCTATCTGGAAAGCATCCGCGGCGCCGACGTGTTCCTGATCCAGTCGGTGTGCGACTCTGCTTCCCATGACTTCGACGTGAACGACGCTCTGATGGAGCTGCTGATCATGGTGGACGCCGCCAAGCGTGCCTCTGCTCGCAGCATCACCGCGGTGATCGCTCACTACGGCTACGCCCGCCAGGACCGCAAGGCCGCTTCCCGCGAGCCCATCACCGCCAAGCTGGTGGCAGATCTGCTGCAGGTGGCCGGCGTGAACCGCGTCATGTCCATTGACCTGCACGTGGGTCAGATCCAGGGCTACTTCGACATCCCCGTGGATCATCTGACCGCCCTGCCCATCCTGGTGGACTACTTCAAGTCCAAGGACCTGCCTGTCGAAAAGCTGTGCATCGTCAGCCCCGACGTGGGACGCGCCAAGGCCGCCAAGAAGTTCAGCGACATGATGGAAGCCGACCTGGCCATCATGCACAAGGGCCGTCCCGGTCACAACAAGGCCGAGATCACCGCGCTGATCGGCGATGTTGCGGGTAAGATCTGCATCCTGAACGACGACATGATCGACACCGCGGGCTCCGTGGTTGCCGCCGTGAACACCCTGAAGAATAAGGGCGCCGAGGACGTATACGTGTGCGCCACCCACCCGGTCTTCTCCGGCCCGGCTTACGAGCGCCTGGAAAACGCCGACATCAAGGAAGTAGTGGTCTGCGACACCATCCCCGTTCCCGAGGAGCGTCAGACCGGCAAGATAAAGGTGGTCTCCGTGGCTCCGCTGATCGCCAAGGGCATCCGCCGCACCTACGACGGCAAGTCCATCTCCGGCCTGTTCGAGATCGGGCTGTAGCCTTGTTCTTGATCGCAGGCCTGGGTAATCCGGGCGAAGAATACGCCCATACCCGTCATAACGCCGGCTTCGATACCGTGGACAAGATAGCGGAGCAGATCGGCGTGCGCTACTGGAAGTCCCAGGGCGGGGCGTTGGTGGGCAAGGGCACGTACCGGGGTGAGGAGCTGGTGCTGGCCAAGCCCCAGAGCTACATGAACACCAGCGGCGGCCCGGTGAAGTCCCTCATGTCCACCTACAAGGTGGCCCCGGATCACCTGATCGTGATCCACGATGAGCTGGACATAGACCCGGGCACCATACGCTGCAAGTTCGGAGGCGGCCACGCGGGGCATAATGGTCTGCGCTCCATCTGCGACAAGCTTGGCACCCGGGACTGGTTCAGGGTGCGCTGCGGCATCGGCCGTCCTCCGGGACGCATGCCGGTGGCCGACTACGTGCTGAGCCTGCCCAAGAAGGAGCAGGCGGAAGACTTTGCCCAGGCAACGGACCTTGCCGCCGAGGCAACGCTGTTCCTGGTGGAAAACGGCTTGGAGAAGACGCAGCAGAAGTTCAACTAGGGGCTGCTCCCGCGGATCAGCCCACTGCTTTTCAGGGCGAAAGGGACGCTCGGCTCAGACCGGGCCCTCCCTTTCGCCCTGCTTGCTCTACGGACGCGCCGCCGGATAGGGAACGGGATCCGACCAGGTCTGGGTGTTGAACAGGTCCGTCAGGCACACGCTCACGTACGCCGGGTGGGGGTCGATGCTCCCCTTGCCCACGGTCAGGTTGGAGCCGTCATAGACCAGGGCCTTCTGCAGGTAGCAGGTGCCGTCGTGCTTGCCGCGGTAGGTGTAGCGGTCAAAGGTGAAGCGGATCTTGTCCCCTGGCTCGAACTGCATCAGGTTGCGGGCGAACAGGCTCAGCACGCTGCTTCCCGTGTTCAGCCGGTACCCCGTGACCACGCCTTCGGGGTTCCTCTGGTCGAAGTAGATCTGCACGTCAATGGGGAGCACGCCGTTGAGCAGGGCGGATGCGTATCCGTACCTGTAGCTTGCCCCGGTGCGGTCTTCGCCTTCTCCAGTAATGCGGTAGCCGACCAGTTTCCCGCCCATCGTGTACCAGGTGCGGTCGAAGCTCACCACCACGTTGCCCTGGCCGTCGACGGTGTAGTCGGTGTCGTATCCCAGCTCCACGTATCCCGACCCGTCATCGATCTGGACGTGGCGGTCGATGTAGGCCACCTGGTTCCACTGGTCGGTGCTGAGTTGCAGGGTGAAGGCTGAATCCGACGTGGTGGGATCTAAGTCCACGGCGCTGCTTTCCAGGGGCGCCACGTTTTCTTCCTCCAGCTCGTCAAAGCGGCTTTCTGCCGAGTCCTGGTACCAGGAGGTTTCGTCGAACTGCCCTTCCTCCACGTCGGAGGGGGACTGCTGGCTGGGAATGCTGTGGTCGGTGAGCTGCTCCACGTCGGTCTTGGTGTCCTCCGCCGCGTACTGGCCCGTGACCATGATGCTGACGAAGTCCTTGAAGAACTTCTGGTGGGAGCTGCCACCAAGCCCTATGTTCTCCAGGCTGCTCAGGACCTGCTCGTAGTAGTCGGGCTGGTCGTAGGGGTAGTACATGGCCAGGCCGTTTGCGCCGGTGATGGTGCAGTCGGAGTAGATCACGGCGTCGTCGATCGCCTGCGTCAGGGTGCTGCCGTCAAGGCCCAGGTAGCTCAGGTAGTCCACGATGTCGATCTGCTCGTAGCAGCCTTCCCCGAAGGACTTGGCCTTGCTGCGGGCGGTAGCGATTTCGGCGAAGCCCTGGTTGCGCAGGTGCTCGTCGGACTTGGCCAGATAGCCGATGAGCTCCTGGTATACCTTGTCCATGCGGTCCAGGTCGATCACGGCAAGGGTGGTGTCGTCCCAGAACGAGCTGTCCGGGCCGTTTACGTAGTCGTGCACGATTTTCTTACCCAGCTCGGCGCGGCTCATGGCCGGGTTCTGGGCCAGCAGGGTCAGCCACTCGGGGTAGTACCAGCCGCTGCCGGGCTCCGTTTCCTCGGAGGCGATCAGATAGTCAGCGTAGGGTTGCAGGGCTGCCGCGGTTTCCACCGTGCCCATGAGGCAGGCGTCGAACCCGATGAACCCGAAGTGGCCCCCGGCCCTTTTCAGGGCCGAGCTGATCTGGTCGATGCGCAGGGTCTTGTCCCCCTGGTTTTCGTCGCTGCCAAAGCCCAGCAGGGTGCCCCCGCCGTGGTCCCACAGGATCAGGTCGTAGCTGGTGGCGGGGTAGTTCTTCACGCCCCAGCGGACGAAGTCGGTTAGGGACTGGGCATCCACCATGCTGGTGCGGCCCAGGCGCTCCACCACCTTGAGCTTGCCGTTGCGGATTTCGGCGCGCTGGGTTTCCCGGTTCTTGAAGGCGCGGTTCTGCCACTTCTTGGCGCCGCCTGCCTGCACTACCACGTTCACCCGGTCGCCCAGCTCGGCCTGGGCCATCTCCTGCAGGTCGGCGGTGGCGCACCCGGCCTGGGTTTCAAGGTCAGAGCCGATCATGTACACCAGCACGGTGGAGGTGGAGGTGCCGTCGTCGGTGCCGAGGTCGATTTCGGGCTCGACTGAGTCGCAGCTGCTCAGCAGGGGCAGGGCTCCCAAGATCAGGACGGCTATGAGCAGGGCAAAGCGGGACTTCATGGGGTCTCCTTGGCGGGTGGTCGTGCGGGCGCGGACTGCAGGCGGTGCGGGCGGGTGGTCGGCGCTGGCGGGGGTGAAGTGCATGCGTTGCTGTGTGGGGTGAAGCTGTCCCTCGCTTTTGCCCCTATGAGTAAAGGCGCCCGGAAGCGGGAAGGCTCCGGGCGCCAGGCTGATAGATTGGCCGATGGGTGCTGTGAAGCTGCGTCCTAGCTGCTGAAGGGGGTGCCGCACTCAGGGCAGAACTTCGGCGTGCTGGTGGGATCTTCCGGCTTCCAGCCGCACTTGCTGCAGGCTTGAGGGGCTGCAGCGGGCTTGGGGCTGCCGCATTCGGGGCAGAAGTTGCCGGTGTTCTGGCTGCCGCAGCTGCAGGTCCAGCTTGCGGGGTCGGCAGGCTTGGGGCTACCGCACTCTGCGCAGAAGTTGCCGTTGTTCACGGTGCCGCAGGAACAGGTCCATCCTGCGGGAGCGGCTGCGGCCTTTTGGGGCTGGGCTGCGGCGCCAAATCCGCCGTCGGCAGCTACGGGATAGCTGTTTTCCACCGGCTGAGCGGGGGCGGCGCTGGGCGCGTACATTCCCGCACCCATCTGGGCGCCCGACATGGCGGCAAAGTTCATGCCCATGAAGCCGTTCATGGCGCCGGCTTCGTTGCGGGCGGCGTCGCGCATGGTGTCGGCCATGGTGTCGGCCATCATACCTGCACGCATGGACTGGTCGCGCATGGCGCCGGCCATCTGAGCACGCTTGATGCGCTCCTGGTCTTCTTCGGGAGCGGAGATGGAGTTCATGCCGAAGCTGACGATCTTGATGCCGCGCAGCTCGGTCCACAGGGAGGAAAGCTGCTCGTTCAGGGCGTCTCGCAGCTCGGTGGTGTGGGCGGGAACGGCACTGTAGCGGATGCCCTTTTCGCTGATGGTGCTCAGAGCGGGCTGCAGGGCCGAAAGCAGCTCGGAGCGCATCTGGGATTCCAGCTGGTCGCGGGTGAAGGAGTCGGTCATGTTGCCGCACACGCTGATGTAGAACAGCAGCGGATCCACGATCTTGAAGGAGTATTCGCCGTTGCAGCGAACGGAGATGTCCATGTCAAGGTTGATGTTGCGATCCACCACGCGGAAGGGGATGGCGGTGGGGGTTCCGTACTTATTGCCCACGATCTCCTTCATGTTGAAGTAGTAGACGCGCTGGTCTGCGCCGGTGGCGCCGCCGAAGGTGAAGCGGTCGGCAAAGCGGGTCACGGTGTCCATGACGCTCTGCTCCAGATTGCCCGCGAAGATGGAGGGCTCGGTGGAGTTGTTCCAGGTAAAGGCGCCGGGCTCTGAACTGAACTCCACGATCTTGCCCTGCTCCACGATGGCCATGGCCTGGCCTTCGTTCACGGCGATGACGGAGCCGTTGGTGATGATGTTTTCGCTGCCCTTGTTGGTGCTACGACCACCGGTGTTCAGCTTGCCTTTGGTGACCAGGACATCGGACGACAGAGAGTCGCAGTAGAAGTACTCCTTGTACTGATCGGCAAGAACGCCGCCCAGTGCACCGGCTGCTGCTGCAATGAGGCCCATATGAGCTCCTTTCGTGGAGGACGGGGACGGAAAGCCGTCTGCTGAGGTCATTCTATCGTGAGCGTTGGAGAGCAATGAGGGCAATCGGTAAAGTGTGAGAAAAACGTAATGTTCCCGCTGGTACGCTTCCCGCTTTTCGCCCTGGTTGATCTGCTCGGCGCCGTGTTTGGCTGATCTGCCTCCTGCCTTCTCCCGTCTTTTCTGACTCAGCCCCTGTCCTGCTGCCATTCGCGCGTTGTTGCCACGCG
>JAQXGX010000003.1 GCA_029006935.1 Eggerthellales bacterium
GCTTTCCCTACTATATACGACTCCTCGCTTGGCAAGGCCGCACACGTCGCGCCTTGGCGCAGCGCCCTACCCTTGGCGAAGGATGCGCGGCTCAGGTCCGGTGCAGTCCACGATGGTGGAGGCCACGCCGCTTGCAGAAAGACCGCCTTCGACCACGCAGCCCACCTCCGCCGCAAGGGCGGGATCAATCTGGGCAGCGCTTCCCGCCGCCGGCATTCCCGACGCGTTAGCAGAAGTGGCGGCAAGGGGGAACCCTACCCGAGCAATCAGCTCCCGGGCCACGGGATCGTTGGGCATGCGCAGGCCTATGGTGCCCTGGGCGGAGGCGAAGGCCGTCGGAACCCGATGGCTAGCTCGGACCACCACCGTCAAGGGCCCCGGCCAATGCCGGTCCACCAGCTGATGGGCAAGATCGGGGACGTCAACGCCGTATTCATCCAGGTCAGTCGGGGATCCCACCAACCAGGCAATGGGCTTGGATGCGTCCCTGTGCTTCAAATCATAGAGCAGCTGAGGGGAAGCGGCATGACCCACGGACACCCCAAGGCCGAAGACGGTATCGGTGGGAAAAATCACGGCACCGCCGCTCTTGAGCACCTCTACCGCATGCTGCAGGCTTGTTTCGTCGGCCATGACCGCTCTCCCCGAATGATCTTGCGCCCTGAGCAGACGCTCCCTTGTTCTTCGCCCGCTATTATAGGCGCTTTTCACCTAAGGGAGAAAACCCGAACGCGTTCCAAGGCTGCGATCACCCCAGAAGCAGATCGTACTTGTTCTTAATGCGCTGCAGCTTTCGCTTCCACGGTGCGTACAGGGCCAACAGGAACACCACCGTGGCAAAGCCATGGGTCGCATCCAGCAAAAACGCCGCCGAAAATGCGCTCACCACCGCCGGCCAGGTCAGCGGATGCACGAAGCCCACCACGTACCAGCTATTCAGAATCAACCCGTAACCCAGCAAGGGGGCCAGAAAGCCGTAGGCGTACAGCACCGCCGGGCGATCGAAAGCCCCCCTGGAGGCCAGGATTCCAGCGCCGTATCCGATGAGTCCCCAGGCGTACATCTGCCAGGGAGTCCAGGGGCCCTGGCCGAAGAAGAAGTTGCTCACCAGAGCAGCCAATGCCCCCACCATGAAGCCGCAGCGCTTGCCGAACACCGCACCCGAAATGATGGCAATAGCGCTCACCGGCTTGAAATCCGGGATAGGGGCAAAGATCATGCGTCCCGCCGCCGCAAGGGCGGCAAGCACCACCGTAGGCATGATCTGCTTCAGGGGAGGTCGGGAGCGCTCGAAACCGGCAAAGAACACCAGCAGGCACAGCAGCGCAACCAACATGGTGAGCAGGGCCGACTGCTCTACGCGCAGATAAGCGCAAACCCCCAAAGTCAGGGGCACCAGCACCAGCGCCGGCACCTCCAGGCGCTGCCAAAGATTCTGAGCCCCTCCCCTCACCGTCGGCCGTCCTTCCAGGTGGTGAAGAAGTGGTCCATGGTGGGACGGTAGAACAGGTTTTCGCGGAAGAACTCAGCCGTGGGCTGGGTGCAGGCAATCTGACCGTCGAAGAGCAGGGACGTGACCTGGCTTACCCGAGCGGCAAAGGAAAGGTCGTGGGTGGCCATGAACACGCAGGTTCCCTGGGATGCAAGCTGGACCAGGGCATTGGCCAGCATCATGCGGTAGTGGCTGTCCAGGCCCTTGGTGGGCTCGTCCATGAGCAGCAGCCTGGGCTGCGCCAGGGCAACCTTGCAAAAGGCCAAGAGCTGCTGCTGACCTCCGGAAAGATCGTAGGGGTGCTGCTCCAGCAGGCCCTCAAGGCCGCAGCGACCGATCCACTCCTTCACGTCTTGGGACGCGATCCCCTTGCCTGCCTGCCACTCCCCCAGCTCCTCCGCCACGGTATCCGCCACGAACAGGGCCTTGGGATCCTGGGGCAGCAGGGCCTGGCTCTGAGCATGACCGTTGCTGAGCCTGCCCCGGTCCAGGCGCAGGGTGCCGGCCAAGCACCCGAGCAGCGTGGACTTGCCGCATCCGTTGCCACCCACCAGAGCGTGGATGACCCCGTCATGCAGCTCCAGGTCAAGGCCGCGCAGCACAAAGGGCAGGTCGCGTCCGTAGCGCACGTAGGCATCTCGGGCCCTCACCGATGGCTTTCCCGGATTTGCCCCCAGGGCGGGCGGACACATGCTCCCGAAGTCCACGGACCGAGCCAGCTGGCGTACCTGGGACCTATATTCCTCCAGGTCCCGCTCCACCACCGCGCCCTGCTCCATCTGGAACAGGCAGGTAGCGTACTCCGCCACCAGTTCCTGCTCGTGCGTGACCACCACCACGGTCACCCCCAGCTCCCGATTCACCCTGAACAGGGCATGAAGGAAGGTCTTTGCCGCCACGGGATCAAGCTGACCGGTAGGTTCGTCCAGGAGCAGGATCTTAGGACGAAGGGCAAGCACGCTTGCCAGCACCAGCAGCTGCTGCTGGCCGCCGGAAAGGGAGTCGGTGGATTGGTCCAGCCAGGACCCGATCCCGAAGAAATGGGCGACCTCCGCCACCCGGCGCCGCATAGAATCCGCGGGCACTCCCAGGTTTTCCAGCCCAAAGGCCAGCTCATGCCACACGGAGTCGCACACGATCTGATTGGCGGGGCTTTGGGCAACGTAGCCCACCGTTTGGGCGGAGGCCAGGCCGTCAAGCTCCTGCACTGGCGTTCCCAGAAGCTCCAAGGTTCCCTGGCACACTCCCGTGGGAGCCAGCTCGGGCTTCAGGTTTCGCAGCAACGTGGTCTTGCCACAGCCCGTAGGACCCACCAGCAGGGCAAAGCTCCCCTGCTCCACCTCCCAGTTCACCGGGCCCACGACCTGCTTGCCGGCGCTTCCATTGGGCTGGCGATAGGAAAAGCAGAAGTCTTTGGCAACAATGGCCTTCCCGACCCTTACCTTCTCCATGCAACACGCTCCTTCAACCACAGAAAAGCAGGCACCAGCAGCAGCGCCACATAGGGGTAATAGCCCCACCACAACGGGTTTGCCCAGGTCATTGTTGGGTAGAACGAAAAACAACCGCAGGCGGTAGCCGCGCACCAGGCGCTTGCGGCTATGAGCGCCGCCAGCAGGCCCATGACCACGCCGTCCGCCAGGCGAAAGCTGCTGCGGCGGTAGGTGGTGCGCTTGGCGGCCACCCCCCAGCCCCGGGCCCTCATGGCCTCTGCGGTGTCCAGGGAGTCTTCCATCCCCCACCCCATAAGCACCGACACGCCGCGCATGCTCTCCTGAAGCTGAGCCGCCTTGCGTCGCACCGGGTTTCGGGAGGGGGCCCGGCCTTCCGTCCCCAACCCTGCTGCCGTACAGGCAGCCTGCACCGTGCCGATGGCGGTGCCCCGTCGCACGAACCGGGGCACCAAGCGCAGCACCATGGTGATCATAAGGCCCAGCGTCGGCGCCACGCTACCAGTAAGCTGCATGAGCTTGTCGCTGGTCAGGATGTGGCTCAGGTTGGAAAACCACACCATGACCGCCACCAGCATCACGCCCATGCAGGCACCGTAGCACAGGCTCTCCAGGTAGTACGCGTGCATTTCGCCCCAGGTG
>JAQXGX010000004.1 GCA_029006935.1 Eggerthellales bacterium
GACCTGCACATTGCTCGCGGCGAATACGTGGCCGTGCTCGGTGGCAATGGCAGCGGCAAATCCACCCTTGCCAAGCACATGAACGCGCTGCTGCTGCCCGACCAGGGCACGGTTACCGTGGACGGGCACTGCACCAGCCAGGCTGACCTGCTGTATCTGATCCGCTCCACAGCGGGCATGGTCTTTCAGAACCCCGATGACCAGCTGGTGGCAACGCTGGTGGAAAACGACGTGGCATTTGGTCCGGAAAACCTGGGACTGCCGGCCTCTGAGCTGCGGGAACGGGTGACCCGGGCGCTGGCAACCGTGGGGCTGCAGGGCTTCGAGCTGAAGGAGACCGCCCGGCTTTCAGGCGGTCAGAAGCAGCGGGTGGCCATTGCCGGCGTGCTGGCCATGGAACCCCGGGTGCTGATCTTGGACGAAGCCTCCGCCATGCTGGACCCTCGGGGCCGCAACGGCCTGCTGCGGGTCGTGGAGGAGCTGCATCAGGCGGGCATGACCGTGGTGACTATCACCCACTCCATGGAGGAAGCCGCTCTGGCCGACCGCGTGCTGATCCTTGACGGCGGGCGCATCGTGGCCCAGGGAGCCCCTGCGGACGTGCTCACAA
The DNA here is from genome assembly GCA_029006935.1 of Eggerthellales bacterium. Taxonomy (GTDB): domain Bacteria; phylum Actinomycetota; class Coriobacteriia; order Coriobacteriales; family Eggerthellaceae; genus SUG1186. Next base: position 611 of record JAQXGX010000004.1, read on the forward strand.
ACGCCGCCGCCTTGACCCAACGGGGCCTGACCGTGCCCTTTGCCACGGAGCTTTCCCATTGCCTCCAGCAGGCGGGGGTTCCCGTGGCCACCCATCTGCAGGAATCGGACCTTCAGGAGGAGCTGTGCGCATTGATTTCCAGCAGGTAAGCTTTTCCTACGCCGGTGCCGACGCCCTGAAGCAGGACGCCACCAAGCGGGGGAAGCGCAACGCGGCGGCCCAGACCTCGGACTCCCTTTCCCGTCACGGCCAGGCAGCCTGGGGAACGGATCCCCAGGAGCGATGGGCGCTGCAGGACGTGTCCTTTATCCTGGACCACGGAGAGTTCCTGGGCATTGCCGGGCATACGGGCAGCGGAAAGTCCACGCTGATCCAGCACCTGAACGGCCTGCTGCATCCCACCAAGGGACGGGTGCTGGTAGATGGCCAGGACCTTGCGGTGAAGGCGGCGGCCCGTAAGGTGCGCGGCGCCGTGGGCGTGGTGTTCCAGTATCCGGAGCACCAGCTCTTTGCCCGCACCGTGTACGACGACGTTGCCTTTGGCCCCCGTAACCTGGGGTTGGGCGAAGACCAGGTGGCTCAGCGTGTCCAGCGGGCCCTTTCCCAGGTGGGGCTTGACGCGGATGCCATCGGTGGCTTCAGCCCCTTCGAGCTTTCCGGCGGACAGCAGCGTCGTGTGGCCTTTGCCGGCGTGTTGGCTATGGATCCCCAGGTCCTGGTGCTGGACGAGCCCGTTGCCGGCCTTGACCCCGCTGCCCGGGAAAGCTTCCTGCAGCTGATCTGCGACCTGCACGGAGCAGGCCTGGGGGTGGTCATGGTCTCCCACAACATGAACGACCTGGCGCGCCTGTGCAACAGGGTGCTGGTGCTTTCCCAGGGAAGGCAGTTGTTCCTGGAAACGCCTGAGCAGGTCTTTTCCCACGAAGAGGAGCTGCACGCCGCGGGCCTGGACGTTCCCGCTGCCCAACGTATGGCAAACGCTCTTCGTCGGCGCGGGCTGGCGCTTCCCCGCAAGCTGTATGCCACGGCCCAGGACCTGGCCCAGGAGCTGGCGGTGCTGTATGGCGAAAAGGCCGCTGCACCCGCGGTGGATCCTTTTGACGAAACCCAGGTGCGCCCATGACGTCGCTGGTCTTTGGCCGCTACTACGCCACCTCCAGCCCCGTGCACCGCATGGATGCGCGGATTAAGGTCACCTTGCTGCTGGCATATATCCTGGTGGTGCTCCTGGCGGCAAACCCGGAGGCGCTGGCCCTGTGCGCTGTCTTCACGGTGGGGTTCTACGTGTGCGCCCGCATTCCCGCAGGGGTGGCGGTCAGGGCGGTGCTGCCTCTTTCCTTCATCGTGGTGATCACGGCGCTGATCAACCTGTTTTGGACCCAGGGAGGGGCAACGCTGGCAAGCCTTGGATTCCTGCGGATTTCCGAGGCCGGCGCATATCAGGCCCTGTTCATGGGGTGCAGGCTGACGCTGCTGCTCTTCGGCGCCTGCCTGCTGACCCTGACCACCACCACCCTGGACGTGACCGATGCCGCCGAGGACATGCTGCGGCCCTTTGCCCGCTTCGGCCTGCCCGCCCACGAGCTGTCCATGATGGCCGGGATCGCCCTGCGCTTCCTGCCTCAGTTCGTGACGGAGCTGGAGCACATTCGCAACGCCCAGGCGTCCCGCGGCGCCCAGATGACCGACCGGTCCCTGAAGGAGCGCTACGGCGCGGCAAAATCCCTGGTCATTCCCCTGTTCGTAAGCGTGTTCCGCCACGCGGAAACCCTGGCCAACGCCATGGACGCCCGCTGCTATCACGGAGGCGGCGGGCGCACCCGCCTTCATGAGGCGCGCATGGAAGGGCGTGACTTCGCAGCCGCCGGGGTCATGGCGGTTATGGCGCTTCTTTGCGCGGCGGCGGGATTGCTGCTGTAGGGGCTGCGGCTAGGGTTGCGGCTGCAAGCGGGCCTTAGGCGAAATCGTACAGATTCGCGGTGGCCTTGCGGAAGTCGTCGTAGACCTGGGCGGCCACGGCTTCGTCGAACACCAGCTCGAAGGATGCCGGCTGACCTTCGTCGTCCAGCTCGGTGACCTCCAGCAGCACCACTTCGCCGGAGGAAAGGGCGGGATTTTCCTCGTCAACGGGGAAGAAGAACCCGTAGCTGCGGCCTTCGTGCAGGATCAGCCCCAGGAACTCCAGGTCAACCAGGTCTCCCTTTTCATCTTGGAACGTCAGCACCATGCCCTCTTCGACGGGCGGGCAGAAATTGGGGGCGCTACCTTCACGCATGGGGGTTCCTTTCGCCGAGCGCGGCAAGCCGCGGATTCTTGTTCGCCCCATTCTAGCAAAGCCGCGGCTCTGGCGTCACAGGTTGCGACCTGTGGGCTTTGGCGCTCTTTTCCCCCGCGACGAAGGCGCATATAATCAGGCCCATGAAAACCCTTGCCATCATAGGAGGCGGCGCGGCGGGCCTTGCCGCTGCCGTGGAGTCCGCGCGCTGCGCCAGGCTGCGCGGGGTCGACCTGCGCGTGGTGGTGTACGAGGCGGACCAGAAGATCGGCCGCTCCATCCTGCGTAGCGGAAACGGCCGCTGCAACTTCAGCAACGCGGGCATTCTGCCCTGGGACAACGACCTGCTGGCCAGCCTGTACCAGAACGGCGCCTTCGTGGCCCGGGTTATGCAGGAGTTGGAGCGCTCCGCAAATGCGTTCCCCTTTGGGGGCGAAGCAGCCGGTGGAAGCGCCGCCTGTGCGCCCTGCGCCCCGTTGCAGGACTCTGCCTCCAATCAGGTCCTGGCCTTCTTCCAGGAGCTTGGCCTGGCGTGGCGCCAGGAAGGGGAGGGGCGGCTGTACCCTTACGCCAACAAGGCCCAGTCTTTGCTGGACGCTTTGCGCAGGGCCTTGGCCGAGCTGGAGGTCACGGTGCAGCTGGAAAGCCCGGTCGCTTCCGTGGAGCCGCCGGTCAACAGCGGCGAACGAGTGACCCTGCGCATGGCCGACGGTGCCTTCCAGCGAGCTGATCAGGTGATCGTGGCGGTAGGCGGCACCCTTGCCCAAATGCTTCTGGGCTCGGCGGCGGACTTCGTTCCCACCAGGCCGCTCCTAGGCCCGGTGGCGGCGTGGCCCCTGTGTGAGCCCAGGCCGCAGGGGCAAGGCGGCTCCAAGGGCAGGGAGCAGGGCGCCCGCACCGAATCTTTGCCCGCACTGCGCAAGGCCAAGGGCAAGCGCAAGGGGCGGGGAGCCGAGCCTTGCGCTTCATCGGTGCTGAACGGCCTGGATAACATCCGGGTGCGCTGCGGCGTGAGGCTGGCGCGTCCGACGAGCGGGAAGCTGCTCACGGTTGCTCAGGAAACGGGCGAGGTGCTGTTTCGCAAGTACGGCCTTTCCGGCATCGCGGTGTTCAACCTTTCCCGCTTCGCCCAGCCGGGGGATGTGCTGTTGGTGGACCTGCTTCCGGATCTTTCCGCCGATCGGGCCCTAAGCTGGCTGGAGCATCGTTGCCAGGCAAGGCGGGAATCTGCGGCGGACATGCTGCAGGGCTTCCTGCTGCCCAACGTGGCCCGGGTGGTGTGTCGGCAGGCGGGGGTCGACCCGGATGCGCTTGCGGAACGGGAGCAGGCGCTGCCCCTTGCCCGCGCATGCAAGGAGTTGGGCTTTGAGGTGCGGGGAATCGGGGATGCGGCGCAGTGCCAGGTGCATCGAGGCGGCGTGGACGTTGCCCGGGTGAGCCCCCGGACGCTGCAGCTTTCCGCCACGCCTTCCATCCGCGTGGTGGGAGAGGCGCTTGACGTGGATGCGCCCTGCGGCGGATACAACCTGCACTGGGCCTGGGCCAGCGGTCTTCTGGCGGCCCGATCTGCGATGGAGGACCTGTAGCCCCGCCTTCGAGCCTGCAGCTTGCGGTCCTGCCAGCAGGCCGATGCCGTTTCTTTGGGCGAAAGGGCTGCGCGGTCGAAGGATTTTGCAAAACCCCAATAGAACAAACAAATGTTCGTCTATAATGGACCCATTCCGCACAGGCGCTCGCAGCGCGCCGAGGAAGGAAAGGGGTCCCCATGATCGATCAGATTCGCGTGCGAAACTTAGCCCTCATCGAAGAGGCGCTTCTTACCTTGGGAGCGGGTCTGACGGTGGTCACGGGCGAAACCGGTGCTGGCAAGACGGCGCTTCTTTCTGCTATTCGGCTGCTGCTGGGCTCTCGCGCCAATGCGGATTCCGTGCGGGAAGGTGCCGAAGGGCTGGTGGTGGAAGGACGCTTCCTGGGACTGCCCGGTTCCTGCGAAGAAGGGGATCCTGACCCGGATGATGAGAGCGTGGTGCGTCGTACGGTTTCGGCCGAAGGGCGTTCCAGGACTACGGTGAACGGGGACATGGTGACCTTGAAGCAGCTAGGAGCCATCATGGAGCGCTCGGCGGATATTTGCGGCCAGCACGACCAGCAAAAGCTCCTGCGTCCTGCCGAGCATCGGCAGCTGCTTGACGACTGGGCATCAGACCAGCTGCAGGAGCCCCTTGGGGCGTACAGGGAAGCGTTCGGGAAAGCCCGGGCGGCGGCAAGGGAGCTGGATAGGGTTCGCCAGATGAAGGAAACGTCCTCTGCCCAGTTGGAGGAGGCGCGCTTCATCCTGCGTCGCATTGACGAGGTGAACCCCCTGCCCGGGGAGTACCAGGAGCTTCTTTCGGACCTTGCCCGGGGCGAGCACGCGGAAACCCTGTCCTGCTCCGTTCGGGAGGCGGCTAGTGCCCTTTCCGGAGAAGGCGGGGCTCTTGACGGGTTGAACGCCGCTGCGGCCGCCCTGGAAAGCGCCGCGCGCTTCGACCCAGATCTGCTGCCCTATGCCCAGTCCTTGCGGGAGGCAACCTACGTGGTGGAAGACGTAGCGCGGGATGCCCGTAGCTACGCGGAGGACATCGACTTCGACCCCCAGGTTCTTCTTGACCAGCAGGAGCGAGCAGCGCAGCTTCAGGGTTTGATCCGCGCCTACGGCCCGCGTATGGAAGATGTGCTGGAGGCGCGTGAACAGGCCGCTGACCTGGTTTCCCTGGTGGATGACTCGGAGCAGCGAGAGGCTGCTGCCCTGCGTGCGGTGGAGGCGGCGGAACAGCGGCTGGAGCAGACGGCAGAGGAGCTGCATCAGGCGCGAGAGCGTGCTGCCGAGGAGTTTGCGGCCTTGGTCAGCTCCCAGATGCAGCGCTTGGAGATGGGAACGGCCTCCGTTGAATGCGCGGTGGAGCTTCTGGATCGCTCCCGATGGACCGCTGAGGGGCCTTCGGGAGTTGAGCTGCTGTTTCGTCCAGGCGCGGGAATGCAGTCACGGCCCCTTGCCCGCATTGCCTCTGGCGGTGAGATCAGCCGCGTGATGCTGGCGGTGCACGTGGTCATGGGAAACCGGGACCAGGTGGATACCCTGGTCTTCGACGAAGTTGACGCTGGCGTGGGCGGAGCCACGGCATTGGCCTTGGCAGATGTGCTGGCCGATCTTTCCCAGACTCACCAGGTGCTGGTGGTGACCCATCTGCCTCAGGTAGCGGTGAAGGCGGATCAGCACTACGTGGTTCGCAAGGAAGAGGGCCGGGGGATTCCCCGCACCATTCTGGAGAACGTACAGGATGAAGACCGGGTGGTGGAGATCGCGCGTATGCTCGCGGGCGACGCGACGAAGGGATCTTTGGCTCACGCGCGGGAGCTTCTTGGGGAAGAGGCGGCGTCGCTTGTGTAACCACTGCGTTAACTCGGAAAAAAGATGGTGCAATTGGGGACGTGCCTGTATAACATACAGCCATCAACTGAATACCTGAAAACCGTTGAGGCGAAGGTAAAGCTTTCAGAGCACTCACAGAGAGCGGGCGTAGCTGGGATTCCCGCAGGAAGCTAGGAAGCAGAATGGGTCGCCGAGGGAAAGGTGAAAGAGTTGGGACGTGGTCTTGGCTCGAGTATCTGGACCGTGAGCCTGCGTTAAAGGCGAGCGTGTGACAGCACGTACAGAGGTGGCCCTCTTTGAGGGCAAAAAAGGTGGCACCGCAGGTTTTTAAGGCCTGTCCTTTTCAATCACTGGCAACAGTGTGAAAAGGACAGGCCTTTTTTGTTACCCGGGTGTTCAGTTGAGGGTAAGGAAACTGCCAGAAGAAAGGAACAGAAAAATGGCAGAGAAGCGTATTGTGAGCACCACCGAAGAGCAGAACGGCTTTGCCGTCCGCGACCTGATCCTGATTGCCGTCCTGCTGGCAGCAGGCGCCGTCTTGAAGCTGACCGTTTCCAGCTTCCTGAGCTTTGCGGGAATGAAGCCCAACTTCATGATCGCCATGTACTGCCTGGCCATCATCCTGACCAGGCCCAAGGTATACCAGGCTGCCATCATCGGCCTGATCACCGGCCTTATCAGCCAGATTCCCCTGCTTAACGCCACGCCGCTGGTAAACATTGCCTCCGAGCTGGTGGGCGCTGTGGTCTGCGGCGTCCTGGTTGCCTCCCTGGTCAAGGTTGCCGCCGACAACAAGGGCCTGCAAAACGTCGTGTTCCCCCTGATCATCACCCTTATCTCCACCGTGTTCTCCGGATACACCTTCGCCTTGATCGTAGGAGTTGGCCTGAGCGGCCTGGGCGTTGCCGAGGTGCTGGTCATGTACGCGGTCATGGTTCTTGGAACCGCCACTATGAACGCCGCGGTAGCTGCCATCCTGACCCCGGTTCTGCGCTCGGTGCTGAAACGCTAGAAGCATCCAACCTGCAAACCGACTCGGCCCGGTGCCCGCCGGGCCGTAGGCTTTGGAAGAAAGGAAAGGCTCCATGATCCAGGTGAAAGACCTGACCTTCAAGTACCGGGAAGGAAGCAGCCCCGTTGTACGCAACGTGAGCCTGCAGATCCCCGACGGCCAGTTCGTGGGAATCACCGGCGCTGCGGGCTGCGGCAAGTCAACGCTGACCTACGCCTTCAACGGCATCATTCCCCATTGCTATCCCGGTGACTTCTACGGCTCCGTCACCATTGACGGAAAGGACACGGTTGAGACCAGCCTGACCGACATCTCCCAGATCGTCGGCAGCGTGTGCCAGGACATCGACAGCCAGATGGTCTCCTCCGTGGTTGAGGACGAGATCCTGTACGGTCTGGAAAACTTTGCCGTTCCCAAGGATCAGGTTCAGCAGCGGGTCGACGACGCCCTGGAGGCAATGGGCATTTCGGACCTGCGGGACCGGGTTATCGCCAGCCTTTCCGGCGGCCAGAAGCAGAAGGTGGCGGTAGCTTCCATTATCGCGCTGAACCCCCGGGTCATGGTGCTTGATGAGCCCACGGCAGAGCTCGACCCCGCCAGCTCCCACGCGGTGTTCGAGCTTCTGGCGCGCTACGCCCGTGAGCGCAATATCACGGTGATCGTGGTGGAGCAGAAAATCGCCCTTCTTTCGGAGTTCGTGGATCGCCTGCTCATCGTTCAGGACGGGCAGATCGCCTTCGACGGTGCCCCTGCCCAGGTGCTGGAGCATTCCCAGGAGCTGCTGGAAATCGGCGTGAACTGCCCGCGCAGCACCAGCCTGTCCGTTGCCCTGCGTCAGCAGGGACTCTTCGACGGCCCCGTGTGCCGCACGGTGGACCAGGCCGTTTCCCTGTGCCAGGAGGTGATCGCATGATCCAGTTCAAGAACGTCTTTGCCCACTACGAGGCGCAGACCCCCATTCTCCAAGACGTGAGCTTCACCATCCAGGACGGCGACTTCGTGGCCTTTGTGGGAACCAACGGCGCGGGAAAGTCCACCACCATGCGTCTGTGCAACGGCTTGCTGAAGCCTTCCAGCGGCCAGGTGCTGGTAGACGGGGTTCCCACCACGGACCTGCGCACCAGCGAACTTGCCCGCAGGGTGGGCTTTTTGTTCCAGAACCCCGACCGACAAATCTGCTGCAAGACCGTGCGGGAGGAGTTGGAGTTCGGCTTCGTGGCGCAGGGCTGCCTGGATGACGAAGCCCGCAGCCGTGTGGACAGCGTGGTCGTGGAGTTCGACTTCGACCCCGATGCGGAGCCCTTCCTGCTCAATCGTGGTACCCGCCAGCTTCTTGCCCTGGCTTCCATCATCGTGATGGCGCCGCCCATCATCATCTTGGACGAGCCCACCACCGGCCTTGACCATAGGGAGTGCATGAAGGTCATGAACGCGGTGAAGCGTCTGCATGAAAAGGGAACCACCATCATCATGGTCTGCCATGACATGGAGGTGGTGGCCGACTTCGCCCAGCAGGTGATCGTGATGACCCGTGGCGGCGTGGTGGACCAGGGACCCACCTTCCAGGTGCTGCGCAAGCCGGAGGTGCTTCGCCAGGCCGACCTGATTCCTCCTCAAATCGTGGACATATCGCTTCGGCTCATCCAGGCGAATCCCGCACTGGCCAACACGCCCATAGGCACGGCAAACAACCTTGCCGAAACGACCGCAGCCGTTGAAGCGCTGGCCAAGAAGGGAGGTGAGCGGGCATGAAGGGCTTCCTGGAGTACGTTCCCGGCAACAGCTTCCTGCACCGCATGAACCCGGTGGCAAAGATCGCCGCCGCACTGCTCATCATCGTGACCTGCTTCATAACGGGGAACTTCGTCTTGCTGATGGGTATTTTTGCCCTGGACCTGATCATGGCCGCACGCTGCGGCATGATGAAGCAGACTCTGGGACTGGTAAAGGCCGTGACCTGCTTTTCCCTGCTGCTGGGCGTGATCGCCCTGTTCACCACCCCCTTGGGCATAGAGCTGATTCCCCTTCCCTGGGGCGGCTACGTGGGGACCGGCAGCGTTGAAGCCGCGGTGCGCATCGTGCTGCGCCTGGTTGCCTGCGCGGTGCCCCTGTTCCTGGTCTTTTACGTGACCAAGCTCAACGACATAGCCAACTCCCTGGTCAAAATCCTGCACGTTCCGTACAAGTACGCTTTCACCTTCATGTCTACCGTGCGCTTCATCCCTCTGTTCATGAACGACATGGCGGGCATCATGGAAGCCCAGACCGCCCGCGGCGTGGAGTTCGACGGCAGCCTGGTCAAGCGCCTGCGCCTGATGGTGCCCCTGTGCGTGCCGCTGCTGGTTTCCAGCGTGCGCAAGACCAACAGCGCCGCTATCGCAGCGGAGGTTCGCGGATTCAACCTGCGCACGTCCCGCAGCGGATTCAAGGAGTATCCGTTCACGGCCCTGGATGGCGCGGTGATGGGCGCATGCCTTGCCCTTGCGGTTCTTGCGGTGGCGCTTGCCGTGGTAGGATGTTAGCCGCTGTGCTTTCATCCTGCTAACAAAAAGGAGCTGCTCTATATGGTCTATCGTCTGCTGATCGTGGTGGCAACGATTATCTGGGGCAGCTCCTTTGTCATCGTCAAGGACGTGACCGGGTTTCTGACCACGGGTTGGATCCTGGTAGTGCGTTTTTCTGTGGCGGCGGTGCTGCTTGCCCTGGTCTTTGCTAAGAAGCGCCACCTGTACCTGCAGCGGGACTACCTGCTCTACGGCGGCTTGTTCGGCGTGGCACTGTTCCTGGCTTACTACGTGCAGACCCAGGGCCTGATCTACACTACGCCGGGCAAGAACGCGTTTCTGACCGGCACCTACTGCGTGCTGGTGCCCTTCTTCGCCTGGTTCGCCACGCGCAAGCGCCCTACTCTTATTAATGTAGGGGCGGCGCTTCTGTGCATCGCCGGCGTGGGGCTGGTCAGCCTGTCCGGAGACCTGACGGTGAACCTGGGAGACGCCCTGACCCTTCTGTGCGCCGTCTTCTACGCCCTGCACATCGTGCTGGTTTCCCGCTTTTCCCAAGGTCGCGACATCTTCGTGCTGACCATGTGGCAGTTCGCCGGCGTGGCCCTGTGTGCCTTGGTGGTGGCCCTGATCACTGAGCCTGCTCCGGTGGTGCTGACCTGCCTTTCCCTGGAGCAGTTCGTTCAGCTGGCATATTTGGCGGTGGCCTGCACCACCTTGGCCCTGCTGTTCCAGAACATAGGTCAGAAGCACCTGCCTCCTTCCAGCGCCAGCCTGCTGCTTTCCCTAGAGTCTCCCTTCGGTGTGGCGTTTAGCGTGGCCTTCGGCGCCGAAACGCTGAATGCCCAGGTCCTGTGCGGCTTCGTGCTGATATTTGCCGCCATCATGGTCTCCGAGGTGCTGCCGGAGCACCTTTCCAAGGCCAGGGCGAAAGGTTCGGGGGAGCAGGACGCCCCGACCGGGAGTGACGTCGCGGCTGCGGCTTTGCCCGAAGGCAGTGCCAAATGAGCGCCAGCGCTGGTGTCGCCCAGCTGACCATAGGCTGCCATCTTTCCAGCTCCAAGGGATACGCCCACATGGCCAAGGACGCGGCGAAGGTGGGAGGCACCACCTTCCAGTTCTTCACCCGCAACCCCCGGGGCTGCAAGGCCAAGGACATCGACCCTGCTGACGTTGCCTCCTTCCATAAGCTGTGCAAGGAACAGGGCATTTCCACCATCTTGGCGCATGCTCCCTACACGCTTAATCCGGCAAGCCCCAAGCCCGAGGTGCGGGAGTTCGCCCGCATGGTCCTGGCCGACGATCTTGCCCGCATGGAGCACACTCCCCATCAGCTGTACAACATGCATCCCGGGTCCCACGTGGGTCAGGGGTATGAAGTGGGGGTGGACCTTATTGCCCAGGCGCTGAACGAGGTGCTGCAGCCCCAGCAGACCACCACCGTGCTGCTGGAGACCATGGCGGGCAAGGGCTCGGAGGTGGGGTGCACCTTCCAGCAGATTCACCAGATCCTTGACCGGGTGGAGCTTTCCGATCAATGTATGGGCGTGTGCCTGGACACCTGCCATGTATGGGATGGCGGGTATAATATCGTGGACGACCTTGACGGCGTGCTGGAGGAATTCGATCGGGTCATCGGCCTTGGGCGCTTGAAGGCTATCCACCTGAACGACTCCAAGAATCCCTGCGGCGCTCGTAAGGATCGTCATGAGCGAATCGGCCAGGGATGCATCGGATTCGATGCCTTGAGCAGCATCACCAATCATCCTGCCCTTCGCCACCTGCCCTTCTTCCTGGAAACGCCCCAAGAAAAGCTGGAAGGATGGGCTGCCGAGATTGCACGACTGAAGCAGGCGTATAGGAGCTAGTCCCATGCCGGAGCGCAGAAGCGTTGATCCCCAGGCCCGAGAGCGTGCCCGTGCGCGTCTTGCCCAGCGACGCGCTCAAGCCGCGCAGAATCCCAACGACTCCCGCCAGCGACAGGCGGCGCGTCCTTCCCGTCAGCAGGGCGAAAGGTCCGTGGGTGCCAAATATTCCCGGGCTCCCCGGAAGCGGGTTGCCCAGTCGGGGCGGGCAAGGCGGCAGGTCGCCGCGGAGCCTTCGGCATCTTCGCCAACCTCGTCCTCCGGTGTTGCAGCAACGATTCTGCGCCTTGCGGGACGCCTTCTTCGGGCAATTGGATCCGTTTTTGCCACGGTGGCGGGCTTTTTGTGGAGGGCGTTTAGGCGGCTGCCGGGAAAGGCCCAGGTTGTGGTCGCCTTGGTGATGCTGGTGGTGCTGGTGCTTGCCGGTCGCAGCTGCGCTGCCTCCTTTGCCCCCGCGGAAGGGGAGGCCTCGGCGGCGTCCCAGCCGCAGGCCGCTGCCTCTCAGGATGACTCCCAGGCCCAGGCTGCCCAGGAGCCCCAAACCGACTTCGAGCGCATGGACCTGGCGCTGCTTTCCGACTATCTGGGGGAAGACGGCCTGGATGCCTTTGTGGAGGCTGCCCAGAAGGACGATGACGTGGCGTGGATCGGAGCTCACGTTCGCGACTATGACGATTTCGGGTACGAAATCCAAGCCAAGCTGCTGAAGCTGGCCGCATCGGAGCCGGCGGCGGTGGGCTTTGTGCGCAACTACGTGGCGTCGGCCGGCAGCACGGACTCCCAGCCCTGCGATCCGGTGAAGGAGGGGATCGTTCCCGCGCTGTACCAGTGGGATACTCGGTGGGCCTACGCTGATTACAGCCGGTCGGTGATCGGCCTTGCGGGATGCGGGCCCACGGCCATGTGCATGGTCTACCAGGGGCTGACCGGGCAGTCGGACAAGTCTCCCTACGACTTTGCCATGGACGCCATAGCGCACGACTACGTTCACAGCGGCACTGATGCGGGCTTCTACGTGTGGGAGGCGGAAAGCAACGGGTTTTCCTACCAGGAGCTGGACGTGAGCTCAAGCAGCTTGAAGAAGGCCCTGAACAGCGGCAACGTGGTCATCTGCAACGTGGGTCCGGGAGATTTCACCCAGGTGGGGCACTTTATCGTGCTGTGGGGAATCAACGACGACGGCACCCTGAAGGTCAACGACCCCTACTCGAAGGTGCGCTCGGAAAAGGCCTGGGACCTGGATCAGGTCATAGCCCAGACCCAGGCCCTGATGAGCTTTGGCATAATGGGGTAATCTTGCTGTCCGGCTTTCCTTTCGCCCAAAGTACGCTATAATTCCAAAGTTACATGCGTTGACGAAGACTGCACGCGTCCAGCGTTTCCCAGAGAGGGCCCCACGGCTGGAAGGGTCCAGGCAAGGGCGTGGTGCGTTTCCCTTCCGAGCAGCAGGGCGCAAAGCGAATGCATCCGGCACGGCTGGAGCAAGGTGTTAGTAGGTCCTGACGGGCAGCTTCCGTAATCAAGCCAATGAAGTGGGCGAAGGATAGGGCCTTCGTCAACCAAGGTGGTACCGCGAGAGCCTTTTCTCGTCCTTGGAACGGTCGGTAACGACCCCAGGGAAGAGAAAGGGCTCTCTTTTTGTTTGAGCCGAACATGAAAGAGGTGACTATGGCAATCGTAGATGAGGTGGTCCAGCTTCGCGATGCAACGCTGGCCAGCATTTCCGAAGCCCAGACATCCGAGGCGCTGGAGAAGGTCCGCGTCAACGTGCTGGGAAAGGCGGGTACCCTGACCGGATACCTGCGCGGCATGGGCCAGGTGGCCAAGGAGGAGCGCGCCGCGGTGGGTAAGACCGTCAACGAGGTGCGTAACGTGGTGGAAGCTGCGCTGGAGGAGCGCAAGGCGGTCTTGGCCGCTGCAGAGTTGGAGGCGTCCATCGAATCCTCTGCCGTGGACGTCACGCAGCCGGGCCGTGCCCAGCAGATGGGCACCCGCCATCTGATTAACGCCATCTCCGACCAGATCTCCGAGCTGTTCCTGGGCCTGGGCTACACGGTCCTGACCGGCCCTGAGGTGGAGACCGACTGGTACAACTTCACCGCTCTGAACGCGCCGGCAGACCATCCCAGCCGCGGCTTGGCGGACACCTTCTACGTGAAGGACAACACCGGCGCCGAAACTGCCGTCAAGGGCGAATCCGCCGTCCTGCTGCGCACCCAGACCTCCGGCGTGCAGGTTCATGCCATGGAGGACCGGGAGCTTCCCATTTACATGATCGCCCCGGGCAAGGTGTACCGCCGCGACGTAGCCGACCCCAGCCACCTTCCCCAGTTCCATCAGTGCGAAGGCCTGGTGGTGGACAAGGGCATCACCTTCGGCGACCTGAAGGGCACCCTGGACTACTTCTGCAAGCAACTGTTCGGCGAAGACCGCAAGACGCGCTTCCGCGCCCACTACTTCCCGTTCACCGAGCCTTCCGCCGAAGCCGACGTGAGCTGCGGCGTGTGCGACGGCACGGGCCATCTGGAGAACGGCGACAAGTGCCGTATGTGCAAGGGCACCGGCTGGATCGAGATCCTGGGCTGCGGCATGGTCGACCCCAACGTGCTGGAGATGTCGGGCATCGACCCGGAAGAGTACTCTGGCTTCGCCTTCGGCGTGGGCATAGAGCGCGTGGCCTGCCTGAAGTACAACGTCCCCGACCTGCGCATGCTGCTGGAAGGCGACATGCGCTTCCTGCGCCAGTTCTAGGAGGTGCCAAAGAATGCTTGTTTCTTTGAAGTGGCTCAGCGAATACGTTGAGGTCCCCGAAAACATAAAGGCCCTGTGCGACAAGATGGACCTGACCGGTACCGGCGTGGAGGGCGTCGAGCGCACGGGCGACAACTTGGCCGGCGTGGTGGTCGGCCATGTGGTGGAGTGTGCTCCTCATCCCGATTCCGACCACATGCACGTGACCAAGGTGAACGTGGGTCAGGATGAGCCCGTGCAGATCGTGTGCGGCGCCCCCAACATGAAGCTGGGCATCAAGGTTCCCGTTGCCACCCTGGGCGCGGTCCTTCCCGGAGATTTCAAGATCAAGAAGTCCAAGCTGCGCGGCGTAGCTTCCTGCGGTATGTGCTGCTCCAAGCGGGAGCTGGGCATGGGCAACGAGCACGAAGGCATCTGGATCCTGCCCGACGATGCGCCGGTGGGCATGGCCATTGCCGACTACCTGAAGCTTTCAGACACCATCCTTGATCTGGAGATCACCCCCAACCGCCCGGACTGCCTTTCCATCCAGGGCATGGCCCGCGAAGTGGGCGCCATGCTGCGGGTGCCGGTGACCTATCCTCACATGGAGCTGGTGGAGGACGCGTCCCAGCCCAGCGTCGATCAGCTGGCCACCGTCCAGGTGGAGGACGTGACCCGCTGCCCCCGCTATACGGCTCGCGTCATCAAGAACGTGAAGGTGGGCCCGTCTCCGGACTGGCTGGCAGAGCGCGTTCAGGCAGCCGGCGCCCGCTCCATCAACAACATCGTGGACGTGACCAACTACATCCTGTTCCTGCTGGGCCAGCCCCTGCATGCCTTCGACTATGACAAGCTGGCAGGCGTCGACGGCCTGGCCCATGTGGTGGTCCGCGGTGCCCAGGAGGGCGAAAAGCTCACCACGCTGGACGAAGCGGAGCGCACCCTGACCGAGGACATGACCGTGATCGCCACGCCGGAGCGGGCCGTTGCCCTGGCAGGCGTCAT
>JAQXGX010000005.1 GCA_029006935.1 Eggerthellales bacterium
GCTTCGTAGAGCACCACGCCCAGGGAGTAGATGTCACTGGACTCGGTGAGCTCCTTGCCCTGGGCCTGCTCGGGGCTGATGTAGTGGGCGGTGCCCAGCACGGTGGAGGTCTGGGTCAGGGCCGCGTTCTTGGCCCGGGCAATGCCAAAGTCCATGACCTTGATGTTGCCGTCCGGCTGGACCATGATGTTTTGAGGCTTGATGTCGCGGTGGATGATGCCGTTTTCGTGGGCAACGGAAAGGGCTTGGCAGACCTGGCTGCCGATTTCGGCCACCTTGCGCTGGTTGATGGCGCCGCGCTCCAAGATGCCGGTCTTCAGATCGGATCCGCGCACCAGCTCCATGACAATGTAGTACAGGTCGCCGTCAAGTCCCCAGTCATAGATGCTCACTATGTAGGGGCTGGAAAGGCGTGCTGCGGAAGCTGCTTCCTGCTTGAACCTGCGGGTGAAGGTGGGGTCGGATGCGTATTGCGGCAACATGACCTTGATGGCCACGTTGCGTCCCAAGTTCAGATCCTGGGCCAGGTACACTTCGGCCATGCCTCCCAGTCCTATGCGATCAACGATGGAATACCGATCGTTGAGGGTCTTTCCAATCAGCGGTCCAGTCACTTCGTCCTCTTCCTTTGCTGCCTCAAATATGCTGCGTTTTGTCAGCAGCTCATCTTACTTTACCCTACAAAAGCCCCTGGGCTTCCAATGCCGCTCTAAATACCTGCTGGGATTTAGCGGCTGCGTTCTTGCTCTTTTCCAGTACCAGCGCCACTACCACGTTGGAGTCGTCGGAGGGGGCCATGCCCACGAACCAGCTGTCGTCGCCGTTTTCGTGCTCGGCGGTGCCGGTCTTGCCGGCTACCTGGATTCCGGGAACGGCGGCTCCCGTGCCGGTACCGTTGTTGACCACGCCTTCAAGGACCTTGCGTACGCGCTTCGCGGTGTCGGGCGAAACGGCCTGGGTGAGCTTGCTGGCAGAAGCTTCGAAGCTCTGCTGGCCGTCGGCGTTGTAGATGCTGTTGATCAGGTACGGCTTCATGATCACGCCGTCGTTGGCGATGGCGCAGCCCACCAGGGCCATCTGAAGCACGGTGGACTGGGGGCCTGCGGGGCTGGTGTGCTCGCCCACGGGCTCGCCGGCGGCAGCCCAGGCGGTTTCCCACTCGGTCATTTCCTCGGGGTCGGGCATAAGGCTCTTGCTCAGGGCCAGGTCAAAGTCGGTTGCCTTGTTGAACCCGAAGGACTGGGCGTAGGCCACCAGGCGCTTTGCTCCCAGCAGGGTGCCCAGCTGGCCGTACACCGTGTTGGAGGATACTTCCGTTGCCCGCGCCACGGTGATCTTGCCGTAGTCGGTCTTGCCGAAGTTGGTTACCGGGGCGTTGCCGATCTTCATGGTGCCGGGCGAATCGAACTTGGTGTCCTCCCGGGCCACGTTTTCCTCCAGGGCGGCGGCCAGGGTCAGCATCTTGAAGGTGGAGCCGGGGGCGTACAGCGCCTGGGTGGCGCGGTTGAACAGGGAGCTGTCGTTCGAGCCGCTGTTAGCGGCCTCCAGCAGCTTTTCGTAGTCGGCGGCGTCGTAGGTGGGCGAAGATGCCATGGCCAGCACGGCGCCGGTGGTGGGGTCAATGACCACGCAGGCTCCGGTTTCCCCGGAAAGGGCGGCCTGGGCGGCCTTCTGGACCTTGGAGTTGATGGTCAGGGTCACGTTGTTGCCGGTGGTGCCCTTGCCGGTCAGGGAGTCGATCACGTCCGACCAGGTGGCAAAGTTCTGGGATCCTTCCAGGGCGTCGTTGGCGGCGGCTTCGATGCCGCTGGTGCCGTAGCGCGTGGAAGCGTAGCCCACCACGTGAGCCGCCAGGGTTCCGGAAGGATACACCCGCTTGTAGGTGCCGTCCTCCGTCTTGACGCTCTTGGCCAAAGTCACGCCGTCGTAGGTGGAGATGCTCCCGCGCTGGGAGTTCTGCTGGTGGGCGATGGTGTGGTTGTTGTTGGGCATGTTCTGGTACTCGTGGGCGTTCACCACCATGATCATGGTTAGGTTAGCCACCAGCAGGGCGAACAGCAGCGCAAAGGCCAGGCAGGTGTTGGTCAGGCGCTTCCCTAGGGAAACCCGTCCCAGCACGCTGTTGCTGCTCAGGAAGCCGGTGGTGGAATGGGCCGCCTTGGGTGCGGCGGACTCATCGCCGCAGCGCAGCAGGAAGCCCACGATCATGAAGCTTGCCAGAAGGGAGGAGCCGCCCTGGCTCATGAAGGGCAGGGTCAGGCCGGTCAGAGGGATCAGCCGGGTCACGCCGCCCACGATAATGAAGGCCTGCAGGACCACGATGGTGGTCAGGCCGGTGGCGATCAGGGAGGACACGTCGCTTTTTGCCCTGGCTGCGGTCAGGAAGCCGCGGATGGCAAAGCACAGGTACAGCAGCAGCACGCCTGCGGCGCCTAGGAGGCCGATCTCCTCTGCCACGGCGGCAAAGATGAAGTCGCTTTCCACCACGGGGATCTGGTCGCACAGGCCGTTGCCCAGGCCCACTCCGAACAGGTCGCCGTCAGCCATGCTGAATATGGCCTGGACCAGCTGATAGCCGGTGTTGGCGGCGTCGGCAAAGGGGTCGAGCCAGGTGCTCACGCGCACCTGCACGTGGCCGAAGAAGGTGTACAGCACGATGGCGGCAATGCCAGCCAGGCCCAGGGAAACCACCAGGTAGAACTTTCGTCCCGAGGCCACGTACAGCATGAATATGAACACGAAGAAGAAGACCAGCGCCGAGCCTAGGTCCTTCTCAAGAACGACCACCACCATGGCCAGGCCCCACATGAGCAGAAGGGGCACCAGCACGCGGATATCGGGCAGGCGCAGCGGCCCCACCTTCCAGGTGAACACGGAAAGCAGCTCGCGGTTGCTGGCAAGGTAGCCGCTCAGGAACAGGACTATGCAGATCTTGGCGAACTCGCCGGGCTGCAAGCCAATAGATCCGAAGCGCAGCCAGATGCGGCTGCCGTTTTCCTCATGGCCGATGACCGGCAGAAGGGGGGAAAGCAGCAAGATCACGCCCAGGATCATGAGGGAATACTTGTACTGGGCAAGCTTGTCCTGGTTGCGCACCAGGGCCATGACGGCGATCATGCACGCAATGCCCAGGAACAGCCAGACCACCTGGCGGGAGGCAAGGTCCGGCGCCAGGCGGGTGACAAAGCACATGCCCGTTCCCGAAAGGGCAAAGGAAAGGGGCAGCAGCGCGGGGTCGGCGTTGGGGGCCAGCTTGCGGGTTGCCAGATGGGCCGCCACGAAGGCGGCGAACAGCCCCAGGGGAACGCCCAGGGTGGTCAGGCCCAGCTGGGATCCCTGGTTCAGGGACAGCAGGGCGAACTCTACGATGATAAGGGGCGCGGCAACGAACAGCAGCACCAGCTCTAGTGTGCGTCTGCTCATTTTTCGTCCTCTTCCTTGCCCTTTGCGTTGCCCTTGCTGTTGTCTTCGCCCGACTTATTCGAGCCGCTGGAGGTGGTGTCGGTGGTCTTGCTGCCCAGCTGGGCGCTTTCCCCGCCGGTGGGGGTGCCGTTGGTATGGGATGCGGCCTCGGCCACGTACTGGTCCAGCAGCTGCTGGGCGTGTTCCAAGTTGTCGGCGCTAATGCCGTCGTGCTTAAGGCGGTCGGCGGTGGTGGCGGAAAGGGAATCGGTCTTGACGTCGGTCACCTGCTCCACGTGGCTGAAGCTGATTCCCGCGAACTCACCGGGAACGCCCTGATAGATGGCCACCTTCCCGTCCACGTCCTGCAGGTACGCCGCCGTGCTGGTCCAGTAGGTCAGAGCGTAGCCGGCAAGGCCGATGATGGCCGCCAGCAGCACCAGGATGAAGGCCACCATGAGCTTGGTCTTGCGAGCCAGGTGAATCACCCGTTGCTCTGCGAAGCCGGTCACGTCCACCACGATGACGGTGACGTTGTCGTATCCGCCGGCGGCAACGGCTTCGTCCACCAGCTGCGCCGCGGTGCGCTGGGGATCGGAGCCGCGGTTCAGGATCTGCTCGATCTGGTCGTCTTCCAGCATGGTGGACAGGCCGTCGGAGCACAGCAGCAGGCGGTCGCCCGTGTGCACGTTCAGCTCGAACAGGTCGGGGCGCATGTGGGGGTTTGACCCCAGGGCCCGGGTGATGATGGAGCGGTTGGGATGGACCCGCGCTTCCTCGGGGGTGAGCTGACCGGCATCGATCATGTCGGCCATGAGGCTGTGGTCCCGGGTGAGCTGCTGCAGCTTGCCGTTGTGCAGCAGGTAGGCGCGGGAGTCCCCCACCTGGGCAATGACCAGGCGCTCGTTTTCCAGCATGGCTGCCGTCAGGGTGGTTCCCATGCCCGCCCGTCCGCGGCCCTGGGCTGCGGCGGCAATGACCTCCTGGTTGGCGGCTTCGACCGCCCGACCCAGGGCTTCGGCGTTGGGATGCTTGGGAGCCTGCTCGGCCAGGATCTGGATGGCGATCTCGGAGGCTACTTCGCCCGCCGCATGACCACCCATGCCGTCCGCCACGGCGAACAGGGGCGGGGTCACCACCAGGCTGTCTTCATTGTGATCGCGGATGCAGCCCACATCGGTGCGGCTTCCGAAGAAGCTGGAGGAGCGCCTGCTGGCAGCCATTATGCGTACCTCACGCGAATGGCCACGTCACCCACGGTGACCACGTCGTTGTTGCTCAGTGCCGTGGGCTCCATGACGGGGCGGCCGTTGACCATGGTGCCGTTCCTGGACCCCAGGTCTTCGATGAACAGGTTCTGTCCCATCAGGCTGAATCGGGCGTGGCGGCCGGAAACGTAGCCAGCGCCGATGACGATGTCGGCGCCGGGGTTGCGGCCCACGATCACCGGTCCGCGCACGGCAATGGAGACGCCGCGCAGCTCCTTGGGCCCGTGCTCCACGGAAACCGTCCAGGTCTTTTCCTTTTTGCGCTGTCCCTTCACCAGGCCGATACCGGTCTTCATGATGGCGAACAGGAATAGGTACAGAAGCGCGACCAGCAGAAGCCGGCCAACGAGCAGGATTATGTCAATCAAAGCCGTGCCTTCTTTTCTTTAGGCCTGGGTGAAGATGAAGTTGGTCAGACCCAGGGTGATGCGGTCGCCTTCGTTCAGAACGGCGTTGGGAACGATCTGTCCGTTCACCACGGTGCCGTTCTTGGATCCCAGATCGGAAATGGTCCAGTAGCCTTGGGCGTTCACGCCGATCTGGGCGTGCCTGCGGCTGGTGTTGATGTCGGGGACTACGATGTCGCAGGTTTCGCTGCGGCCTGCGATCTGATTGTGGCCGGTCAGCCGATAGGTGCGGTTGTTGGTGGTGTCAATCAGGTGGGCGCCCTGGCCCCCCTGGACCGGCTGGCCCAGCATCACGGTGCTGGCTGCGGCAGCGGCGTTGCCGGCTGCCTGCTGCTGGTAGCTTTCGAAGTCCTTGCTGTTGAAGGTGTACTCGCCGTAGTCGATGGACCGGTCGATCTCCTCTTCGGGCACGTAGGGCAGCTGGGCTTGGGGCGCGTAGGGGTCGTGTGCTGCGGGGGCGTAATCGGCGCGCTCAAGGGCGGCGGCGTTCTGGCCGTAGCCTGCGGGAGCCGCGGGAGCGGGAGAGGGAGTCGGCGCAGGAGCGGGGGCGTAGCCGTTGTAGGGCTGCCCGGCCCGCTGGGCAATGCCGTAGCGCTGCATTTCCTCAGCCCGGAGCTGTGACACGATGGGGGCTGCCACGGGCTCGGCGATCACGTCGAACTTGCCGTGGCGCAGGCCGTCGTCCACGATGAAGCGCACCAGGGGCTGACCGTCCATGACCAGGCCCTGATCTGCGGCTTTGGCGGAAAGGAAGGTCTCGATCTCACCGGCAAGGGTGGGGTAGTAGCCGAACAGGCGCTCGTCGTCATCGGGGTTGACCAGCACGGTGTACAGCGTGGGAGCATATTGCTTGCCGGCGCCGACCATCTTTTCCCGACGCATCTGCTTTTCGGCCTTCTTCGCGATCTGGACCGGGGAAATGGGTGCGTCGATCATCTTGTCGGCGGCGCCTTCGAACGTGTCCTCCACCTTGCTTTCAAACTTGGAGAAGAAACCCATGTGTGCTCCTTAGCTAGTACGTTAAAACTGCGTTTTAGCCTATTACGCCAATGTATGCTGTCCATATTGCCACAACGGATTGTGGTTGTTGAGGGGTTTCGGAAACCTTAACGGAAATGCCAAATATTCCCCAGGTTGACGCATTGCGCGGGCATGGGGACGCGGTTGTGCCAAGGTTTTGACCACGGCACGGGCACGGTCGCGGCAGCCTGGTTGAGGGTGAGTTGCTGGTGGACGGCCCGGGCCCGTTTCCAGGGAGGGCTCGCGACCGAGGCGCGCCTGCGACTAGTGCCTGCGAGCAGGCACCTCCATGCAGCTGGTGGCGCCGCACACGACGAAGGCCACCAGGGCGGGGGCCAGTTCGAAGGGGTTCAGGGTCAGAGCCGCTACCTGGGGATTTACCACCTGGGCCATCAAGGGGCCCGCGGCAAGGACGACGCAGCTCAGAAGCGCGCCCAGGAAGGCAAGCCATCGCCAGCGGGGGACACAGCACAGGGCCAGGACGGCGGCGGATACAATCCAGCTGGCGGCAACGACCCAGGTGCCCGGGTTGCTGACCATGCTCATGATGTGGGGCTGGACTTCCGCCAGCACGCTGGGCAGCATGAAGTTAGAAACGGCATCCCAGCCGGTCAGGGAAAGGGTGCTCACGCAGGCAAGGCCCAGGCAGGCCAGCACGCCCAGGGCGGCGGTGGCCACGGCTCGTCCGGTGGAAAGGAACAGGCCGGAAAGGGGTGCTGCCAGGGGCGAAAGGGCCACGCCCCCCAGCACGGGAAACGCCATGGCAAGGTGGGCGGGGGCTTCGCCGTTCCTGCCTACCAGCCACCACCAGGGAATGACGCCGGCGATTAGGAGAACTCCCAGGGCGGGGGCGCCGTTCACGCACAGGCTCAGTCCCAGCATCAGGTAGCTCAGCAGCGTTCCCAGATGGGGGCGGATAAGGCTTGCCACCAGGCCCGCTGCCAGCAGGATCCACATGACGGTGGGGGAAAAGGCGTCTATCCGGGGTAGGTTCATCAGGCTGAAGGCGTTGATGAACGTGCACATGCACGCGCTTCCCACGCGGCTGGCCACTTGCAGGGCCAAAGGACTCAGGCGCTGACTGGGAGATCTGCGGGCGCGGTTCCGGCTGGAATCGTGGTCTGGATCCTGGTCGGGTTGCCGGCCTTCCTCTGCCGCGGCAAGACGGGGGGCCTTGCTCTTTCGGCCGGGAAGCAGGCGGCTTGCCAGGCCGCTCAGCAGGCCCTTGCTCTTTTCCTGCTGGTACACGCCGGAGTCTTCGCCCCCTTCGTCCTCTTCTTCCTGGCCGGTCAGGAGCGCTGCCAGCTGGGTGCGGCCCGATTCCGGATTGCCCAAGAAGCGGCCCATCTCCTCGGCGAAGTCCTGCACGGTTTCGTAGCGGTTTTCGGCCTTAGGGTCCAGGGCGTAGAACAGCACGTCGTCGGCAGCCGGGTCCAGCTCGTCCCATAGAAGGTGGGGCAGGACCAGCTCCGCGTTTTCGATGGCGGACTCTGCCTGGTCAAGGTCGTGGGCCAGGAAGGGGTTTTCGCCCGAGATCATCTCGTAGGTGACGCTGGCCAGGGACCATTCGTCGGTGCGGGCGTCCAGGGGCTGGCGGCGCATCTGTTCCAGGGGCATGTAGCCGATGGTTCCTCCGCCCGCGGTGCCGGTTCCTTCGGCATCGCTTAGGGTCGCAAGGCCGAAGTCGGCCACCTTCGCCTGGCCCTGCAGGTTGATCAGGATGTTGTCGGGCTTCACGTCCAGGTGCAGCACGTTGTTTTCATGGGCCAGCTGGATGGCGTGGGACACGTCGGCAAAGATGCTGGCGATTATGTCCAGGGTCAGGTAGTCCTCGTAGTCCTTCAGGAAGCTGGTCAGGGTGGTGCCCTCCACGAACTCCATTATTAGGTAGACCGTGTTGCCCTCGAAGTGAAGGTCGTAGATGCCCACGATGCAGGGGTCGTGCAGGGTGGAAATGGTGCGCGCTTCGTCCAGGCCGGGGATGTGGCTGAGGAAGCGCTGCTGGGACACGTTGAGCTGGGGACTGGCCGTGTTGTCGGGCACCTCGGCGTACCCGCCGCCCAGGAACGCCGGGTCTTTGGGGAAGGGGGGCAGGTCGGGCAGTGTTGCGGTGCCGGCGCCGGCGCCGGTCTGCCGGGCTTGGTCCTGCTCGGAGTCTTCCCACGCCAGGCGGATGCTGGGACGAGAAAGCCGTTCGGCGTCCTGCTCGGACAGCTTGATTTCCTTGATGGCCACGTTTCGCTGGATCAGGGTGTCCCACGCTTTGTAGACGGTGGCAAAGCCGCCGGTTCCCGCCCAAGCAACGGGGCGGTAGCGATCGAGTATAAGGCGAGGCTGGGCCATGGTTGCGTCCTTGTTCTGCAGTTGTGGTGCGAATAGCGTACGTGCTCATCATAGCGCAACCCGCAGTGCTGACCTGCGGCCCAAGGCTTGCATACGGGGTGCCCTCTGGTATAATTTGTCCCTGCACCTTTTGCTGACGTGGCTCAGTTGGTAGAGCAACGCACTCGTAATGCGTAGGTCGGGAGTTCGAGTCTCCCCGTCAGCACCATTGCAACAGCAGGCCAGAGCCGTGGGGTTCTGGCCTTTTTGCTATTTTGGGCTGGGTTGCGCTAGGTTTCGGAGGCGTGGGGTGCCGAAGGTCGGGTAGGACGAGGCGCGCTCTGCTCGGGACGATGTTCGGGGCCAGGCGACGGCCCTCCTTTCGGTACAAAAGCCCTGGTGACGGCCTTGTGAGAAGATTGCCTCTCTGCGGCGCAGGGATTGGTGGGGAAGAGGGTCGCCCTATTCTCGAGGCTTTGTCCATTAAGTTGACATAACTACGAAAGACCGACATTCCGAGAGACCGCTTCGGGCTCTTCATAGCCAAAAGCAGCAGCGGTCTGACCGGCGTGATTCCTGTGGCCAGAATGCCCGCTCATGTAATAATTCAAGTCAACAACGAGCTTGCTTTAGAGGGGATGTCCATGGATCTGATTGAGTCGTTGGCGGGAAAGGACTCGAAACGTGGGCATCGGTTGATGCTTGACCTTGAGGCGCAGTCCTTTCAAAGCGACGCGCTTTACTGCTGCCTTGACGATTTTGTTGATCTGACCAGGCATTCGAGCTCGTTTGTGCGTGTGCGGGGGTTCAGGCTCGCAATGGCTCAGGTGGAGTGGGACGAGCAGGGCAAGATTGCTTCACGCTTCGCCGAGCTGGCCGCGGTGTTGCATGACCAAAAGCCGACGGTGGTCAGGCAGAGCCTTTCGGCCCTTCATCGGGTCGTGCAAATCAGGCCTCAGTTCGCGCCGCTCGTGCGTGCCGAACTCGAAAAGGTTGACGTGTCGAACTATGCGTCGAGTATGGCGCCGCTGATTGCCCAGGATGTGGCGGCGTTAAGGAACAGGCTCGAAAAGATTCCCGTCGACTGAATCGAGCTTGCGCATCCATTGATTGGCGCTTTGCCCTTGGTCAAACGCCCGCCAGTGGGCGCCGCGGAGCCGGTCGCACCGACTCCTCTTCAGCTTAGAACACAAAGCCGCCGGTTTGAACGGCGTACACGATCGCGCCAACCACGACCACCATGGTAACCACGATGCGGATGATGTTGTTGCTGTTTCGTGCGTTCTTGGACATGGGCGGGCTCCTTCAGCCGGGTTCCCCTCGGCGGGGAGACGGTTCGTTTGGCCTATTCTACCGCCTTTGGCGGCGCGGGGGCGATGGTACGATGCTTTGAAAGACCACGATTTGAATCCTCGCAACTGAAGGGAGCCGGGTGAAGATGCGCTGGAGCGAACGGATTCGCGCAACGCTGTGGCAAGCGGTATGCCTGCTTGTTATTATCTCTCTGTGCGCTGCCCCGGTTCCACCAAACGCTCTTCCTGCGTTTGCGGCGGACGCTCCCGGAGCCGCAACCCCACAGGCTGCGGCTGATGCAGCGGGCGAAAGCGGTTCGGATCAGGGCCGTGCTGCCGTTCCGGATTTCGCCCAGATGCTGGACGGCATGGAACCGGGCGTGGACTACGTGGAAGGCCAGATGCTGGCAACGGTCACCGACGAAGGAAAGCAGCAGCTTCAGCGTCAGGGGCTTGACGTTTCTGATGATCTGGGCGAAACGGTGGTCGTAG
Organism: Eggerthellales bacterium; assembly: GCA_029006935.1. Taxonomy (GTDB): domain Bacteria; phylum Actinomycetota; class Coriobacteriia; order Coriobacteriales; family Eggerthellaceae; genus SUG1186. The sequence goes on from JAQXGX010000005.1 coordinate 10,204, forward strand.
AAGCCTCTGCGAGCGCTGACCTTGCCGCCGCTATGAGTGCTGCGGAAAACCTGGCCGGGGTATGCAACGTGCAGCCGAACTTTAGGTACCACGCCCTTGAGGACGCGGACCCGATTTCCAACGACCCTCGGGTGGGGGAGCAGACCTATCTTTCCCAGATCAACGTGGCCGAGGCGTGGCGGCTGGTTCGGCAGGAAGGCGCTGTTCCGATCACCGTTGCGGTGGCAGATACCGGCTGCAGGCTGGACCATGAGGATCTGCGGGAAACCGTTCTGGCTGATCTTGCCTACGACTGCTTCAACGACTGTCCCCTGGCCAGCTCTTCGGTGCAGGATGTGTCGGCCAAGGGCCACGGCACCCATATTTGCGGCATCATCGGCGCCCAGTCCAACAATGGGAAGGGCGTTGCGGGAATCGGGCTGAACGTGAAGGTCCTGCCTCTGCGGGTCTTCGACGACGATGGCTCGGCGTCTACGGCCACGATAATCGAGGCGCTGGAAAAGATGGAGTCGTACGTTGACGAAGGCAAGGTCACGAACCTGAGGTTGCTCAATCTGAGCGTGGGCGCATATCTTGACGACTACAGCGGGAGCCAGCGGGACGAAGTCAGCGCGGAGGACGTGTTGCTTAACCTGGCGATTCAGAAGGCGCGCACCGATTACGGAATCCTGAGCGTTTGCGCTGGCGGCAATGGTGCAAGTGGTTTTGCTCGTACCGACTACCTGTTCCCTTCCGATTATGAGGCGTGTCTTTCGGTGACCTCGGTCACCGATGACGGCTTCAACTCGAAGTTTTCCGACTACAACGCGGCAAAGGACATCAGCGCTCCGGGAGAGGGGCTGCTTTCTACGGTTGGCGTTGAATACAAAACCATGAGTGGAACATCCATGGCGGCTCCGGTGGTAACGGGAACGCTGGCTTTGATGTTTGCTGTGAATCCCTCCATGAGCTGCGACGATGCGTTCCAGGCAATCAGGGAAACTGCATCGCCGGTGAACAACGCCCAAAACTCCCATGTTGGGGAAACCGGAAGCGCGGGAATAGTGAACGCGGGAGCGGCGATTGCCCGGGCCATTGAGATTCGGAACGCCGCTTCGGCGGCTCCCCACACCCATTCGTGGGGCTCATGGCAGTGCGTGAAGGAGCCCACGGTGTACCAGGTGGGAACCAGCAAGCGGACCTGCTCGGATTGCGAAGCGGTGCAGTCCGTGTCAACGGGGGTTGCCTCGCTTTCCATAAAGCTGGCGAACACCCAGTACTCCTACTGCGGCAAGCGCATTCGCCCTGCCGTATCAGGGACGGTGTCCTTTACGGACGGGCGCTCAAGGGCTCTGATGGCTCGTGATTACAGCGTGACGTACAAGAACAACCTGTATGCGGGAAAGAAGAACCAGGCGGTGGCGGTGATCTCGACGCCCTTTGCCCGAGCTTCGCTAGAGCGGCACTTCACCATTGGCAAGGCCACGCAGAAGCTGCGGTTTGCCAAGTCGACCACCTTGAAGAAAACGTTCTCTGCAGCGAAGAAGGGTTGCTACAAGGGTTGCCTTTCCTCTGCCAAGAGCATAAAAAGCTTGAGTACGTTCTTCGGGATTTCTTCTGTGACCAGGCGCTACTTTGCGGCAATGTCGGTGAGCAAATGGAGCTCGAGCAAGAGTCGGTATGTTTGCCTTGCCAAGGGATCGTCGGCGAAGAAATACGTGCGCGTTTCCGAATTGGGAGGCTTCCGGGCGAACAAAGGTCTTCGTCGCGGATTGTATAAGGTAGCTATTACGGTGTACGCTCGGGAAACGACCAACTACGCCAAGACCCCAAAGCGAACCATCTACTTGAAGGTTATGGTGAAATGACGGTTTCGTTCCCTATTGCGCAAAAGGCCCTTTTCGCCTTCGGGTAGTATGAACGTTTAAGCAGGTCAAACGGCCCAGAAGCTGCTGTGCTCTCTGGTGAGACTAATCCGCGGCCTGCTGATGATTCCCTGCTCTTTGCGTGAAGGAGGCGTGCTGTGTCTGCGGGTTTTGCCGAAAACGCCAAGCGTGCATTGCTCTATGCTGGCTTGGACCGTGCTGAATTTCAGTCTTTGGACACAATGCGCCTGCAGGAAAACTATCGCGTGCTTCGAGCCGTTGCCCTTGTGTGTGCAGTCTATTTCGGCATTCTGGGCGTGGTGAACGCAATTGCTCCAACCAGCGCGGCGGAAAACCAGCCGGCATATGTGGTCTGCGCTGTGCTGAGCCTGATGGCAGTGCTACTGTCCTCGAATTTGCGCAAACGGTCGCTGAGCCTTATGCTTCCGCTGCTATATGCGTATCTGATTACGCTCTATGGTATGGCTATTGTTCTTTCGGTAACGTATCCAGACATGCCTGCGGTTACCTTTATTGTGATCATGCTTTCAACCCCTCTGCTGTTCGTTGATCGGCCGCTTTCTCTGATGGTGTTGACGATAGCCGCCTGCCTTGCGTTCTGCGTTTCCTCTGTTTGCTTGAAACCCTGGGAAATAGCGTCGGCAGACTTGAGGAACTCCCTTTCCTTCGGACTGCTTGCTTTGGCCCTGGAGTTGGTGATCTCTCGTAGCCGTATCGCTGCCTTGGCGAACACCCAGCGCTTGGAGCAGATGGGCCGCACTGACCTGCTTACGGGCGTTCGCAACCGCAATTCTTTCGAAGGAGACGCTTCTGCCGCCGGTCGAGGATGCGCAGCTTGCCTGACCTGTGTGTACGCTGATCTGAACGGCTTGCACGAAATGAACAATTCGAAGGGACATGCAGCAGGCGATGCCGCATTGAAGCTGGTGGCAGAAGCGTTGCGGGAAGAGTTCGGAGGAGACCGCACCTACCGTATGGGCGGCGACGAATTCTTGGCGTTGGTTCCAGATCTGCCCATTGATCAGGCCCGGGATGCGATGGCAAGACTCGAGGCCAAGCTCAAGGAAAGCGGTCTGCTGGTTTCCCTGGGTGCTGCGTCCATGAATGTTGCTGCTATGAAGGACGAAGGAGCGGTGGGCAAGTTGGTTCAGCTGGCCGAAAGTCGCATGCTTGCCCAGAAACGAGCGTACTACTCAAAGGGAGCCAACGATCGGCGCTCGCGCAGCTAGGCAGCAGGAGTTCATTCTGCGCAGTAGCTACAGCAGGTCTTTCGCCTTCAGCTTGAAGCGGTTCTTCTTGAACTCGATCAGCCCGTCATCGGCCATGCGACTGAGCTCGGCGGAAAGAGCCGAGCGGTCAACGCCCAAGTAGCGGGCAAGCTGCTCCCGGTTGTAGGGAATGGAAAACTCTGAGGTGCCGTATGCGTGCCCCGCTAGGGAAAGATATCCCATGACACGCGATCGGATGCTACGCGGTCCCGTGACGAAGGCGCGTCGGCTCAGCTCCAGGTTGCGCTGGGCGAGCAGCCGTGTGAGGTTGCTCGCAACAAGGCGGTGGTTGGGGCACCCCTTTGGGCAAGGAGTCATGAGCTTCTTCACGTTTAGAAACAGAATCTGGCAGTCTTGATCGGCGATGTAGTCCGCTGCCAAGGCGTCGTCGGTCACGGAGTTCGCCTCCCCAAAGGTCTTGCCTTGTTCCATGATGGCGAGCAGCGTGATGTGCCCCCAGGCGTCAATGTGCTCGATACGCACGTCTCCTTTTAAGATCAAGCCCAAGTGACGATGGACCGTTCCGCGGCGATAGATGACGGAGCCCTTCTCAAAATGCTGGAGCTTTGGGTCAAGGCAGGGCAGCATCTGCTCGATTTCAGGGCGGGACAGCCCTTCGAACAGCACGCTTCGCTTCAGATACAGGAAGTCCACTTCACCCGTCCTTTCCCTATGTCAAAGGAACGCAAGAAGTTTGCGAAATATCTTGATTGCGTTGTTTTGACAACGAAATCACCTTGGTGCTCCCAGTATAGTCGCCCTTGAAAACAGATGGTGCTCTGAAGTCGCAGAAATGCGGTTCCGAACACAAAGGCTATTCGAGGAAGGAATTAGAACCATGATTGCAAACATTCTTCTGATCGGCGTGGGCCTTATTGTTGCTCTGGGCGGTGCGATTCTGCTTGATCGCGAGCGGTATAACCGTCAGCCTCGCAGACAGTACTGCATGGCTCTGGTTTCCGGTGTGGCTGTTGTTGCGCTGGCTGCCACGGGAATCATCTAGACGCTGAATTATCAAGGTGCCCTTCGTAGAGTGCGGCTACGAAGGATTTTCCTATGGCGCCTGGCTCCTGTTGATGCTGGTTCGTTTCCTCTTTTTCACGAAGTCCCCCCAGCAGTAACAGAGGCCAGGCGCTTTGTTATCTTTCGCCAGGCACGTACTCCCAGACGGTGCAGCATAGGGGTCGGCTGAACACAGGGAGCCCGTGAACGCGATGAACTTCCGTTCGGGAAACCTCATGCCAGCCTGGTCTGTTCTGGAAGAAGCTGGCGGTCTCAAAGTCCATGACGTAGTACATGGTTATTGGACGCACGGCTTCCTTTTCCAGCTTCACTACGAAGCGCTTGAAGATATCAGACAGCATGGGCTTCCACAGGTAGAACACGTTGAACCGGGAAAGATCCTGCTCGAAGGCGTCTCCTTCGATGAGCTCTACTTCGGGGTAGCGCTTCAGCCAGTTTCGAGCGAAAGAAGCGACGTCGGGATTAAGCTCCACGCCGGCGATGCGGCCAGGAAATCCCGAGTCGACCAGATAGGCTAGCACGCGACCGTGGCCGCATCCGATGTCGATGATAGCGTCATCCTCCGTGAACTTCTGAGAGCCCAGTACCACTTCCAGGGCGCCGTAGGGGGTGCTCAGGGAGTTGGTCGCACCGTGGCTTTCGCGGAACTGAGACAAATCTCCTCCTTCAAGAGGAACGCCGCAAATTCGCAGGTCGCGCTTGGTATCCAATTTGTAGCGGAGCCAACGCAGCGGCCTGTTTGCTTCCCAGTAGATGTTCCAGGAAAGGGCCTTGCCCAGTCCTACTGTCTTGACTTGCTCGGAGAATACCTCCGTGAACTTTCGCTTTTCCATTGCTACTCCTGACCATTGCTTGAGCTGTTTGACTAGAAGATGGTGTGAAGTGGATCGCTGACCTGGATGGAGCCCTTTCCTGCAAGGGTCTGCCTGATGGTTTCCAGCAGCCTCTCCTGGGTTCCTTCCAGCATGCGAATGGTCATCTGAACCTCTGAGGTGAAGGACGTGTCCAGTACCCGCGTGTTTTCCTGCCCAACCTGGTACGCGATTTTGTCGTAGAGCGGGTAGGGAATTCGTATGGTAATGTCCACGCAGCTGCTTACCAGCACTATGTTGGCATTTGCCAGTGCTGCCTGGGCGGCCTGCGTGTAGGCGCGGACCAATCCGCCGGTGCCAAGCAACGTTCCTCCGAAATAGCGTGTGGTCACAGCAACGATGTCGGTAACGCCTGCTCCGCGCAGGGTTTCCAGAGTGGGCAGGCCAGCGGTCTTCTGAGGCTCGCCGTCGTCAGAGCAGCGTTCCCTGTTTCCATCGCGCAGTATCCACGCGTATACGTTATGGCGTGCGGCTTTGTGTTTTTCGCGGACGGATTGAACGAACTCCTGAGCTTGCTCTTCGGTTTCCACGTGGGCAAGGGCGCAGATGAATCGGCTCTTCTTCTGCTCGATTTCGGCTTCGGCTCTGCCTTCTATGGTGGTGTAGTCTTCCATGGTATTCCTACCTTTTGGGCTTTCTGAATTTGCGGGCTGCCGTGAAACATGCGGGATAGAAAAGAACCACTCCAGCAACCAGAAGGGCATGCTTGATGAGCTTGTAAGCAGCCAGGGGCACGAGCGGCTTTAGCACGACAGAGCACAAAGCCAGGATCGCCATGAGAAACGCTATGCCGCAGAAAGCTCGTACAATGCGGCTTCTTAGACTGCCCTCAATGGAAAAACGAACGAATCGTCGCTCGACTATCCAGCATATTCCGAAGGACATGAAGGCACCGAAAGCGGAATAGCAGTCAAGCATCATATCCTCGGGGTTAACCAAAACGGCTCCGGCGTTGCCGTAGTCGACGGGGTAGGTTTTCAGAGCGCAGAACACGAGTGCCGCCATTGCAAGGCCGATGATGACCGCGGCAACGATCACATCCTTTTCTGGATGCTTGTCCAAAAACCGAGAAACTTTAACGCAAACGGCAACCACGCACGTTGCTAATACCATCGCCACGATTACGTCTTTCGGGGTGTGCACGCCAAGCCACATGCGGGAAAACGCAGTCAAGACTATCAACCCAACGGCGGTTGCCGCCAGCCACACGCGTTTTCTCTGCCAGTACGCCAGCGTGCCGAACGAGCTGGTGGCTGTTGTGGTGTGTCCGCTGGGAAAGGAGTAGCCAGTGGCCCCTTCTTGGGCGGAGGGAACGGGGTCGATGCGCGAGTCAAGGATCCACGGGCGGTATACGCAGGCGATGTTCTTTATCAGCTGATTCAAGGAGGTGCTTGCAAGATAGGATGCGATCATGAGGTAGCCGGCTCGTTTGCTGATGCACCAAAAGATCACCGCACCCAGAAGCACCAGCGCGGTACCACCCACGCCTTCAGAGAGATGGTCGAAGAAGAGAGTCACGAAAGAGGGCGCGCTTTCGCGAAGTTCTTGTAGCTGGAACAGGAAGTCGAGCTCCACGGGTCCTCCTTTCGGCGGGGCGGCGATTGGTTAACGGGAAGGCGGGGTTATGCGCAGGGTCGGGAAAACGACCAGTCCGCTGCCTCTTCGTTCGCGGCAACTTCTATGTTTGCCATTACGATTCCGGCATCAATGGAGGAAAGCCCCGTTCCAGAGCACTCCACCTCGATGCTTCTTCCATCGGGCTTCAGCACCACGGTGAAGTCCTGTCTGTTCATGCCGGTTGGAGCAAGCTGAGCTGCCTCCACGACCTGGGAAAACCACTCGGGTGCATAATCGGCTTCCACGCGGCTCACCTGATTTGCGTCTTTGGTAGGCCTGTCGTGGCCGTTGGTGGTTCCGTAGCCCAGGGCGATTACCACGCGGATGCTCTTTCCTTCGGCAACCTTCGCCCTGCACTTTCGCTTGGAAAAGATTGCTGCCCAGCAAGTATTCAACCCCAGGTCCTGCAGCTCAAGAACCAGACGCTGTCCCCAGTATCCGATGGAGCGGTCCTGCGTACGGCCGTCGGCGACGAAGGCGATCAGCGTCCTTGCGCCCTTGATCAGGCCGAAAGAGGCGAATACGTTGAAGGCCTCGGGGTTGTTCTGAATTAGCTGAATATCCAGTCCGCTGGATTTTTGGGCGCTTTCGACCATCTCCTCTATCGCGCGAAGGGTCTCCCCCTCAACGGGACGGTTTTCATACTGGCGAACGGAGTGACGCGAGCGAATGGTATGCATGGTGGGCATGAGGGCTTCTTTCTTTTTTGGCGCAGAATGCTCCCTATTGTATGTCAGTTTTCGTGCTCTGCTGATCTTTCTGTTCCAGTGAAACGGACATGGTCAGGCCCAGGGAGCGGGCAAGGGCCGCCAAGGTTTCCAAGGTGGGGTTGGCAAGCCCTCGCTCTATGTTGCTGATGGTGGCCTGGGGCACTCCCGACTTTCGACACAGTTCGACTTGGCTGACGTTTGCGGCTTTTCGGGCAGAATGAAGCTGCTTTCCCAGCTGCTTTTTCAGCTCCTCAACGGATTCCGGCTGCATTTCCACGTACGCGTATTGGACGCCCTGTTTCCTTGAACGACGAAGAGGGGTTCCACCGGTTACGCCGGTGTCTTCAACGGGAAAGACCTCGCGGAGCATGAGATGGTCCTTCTTGAAATTGCCGTCGTTGCTTAAAAGAAGCCCTAGGGCATCGTATTCCCTCAGTCCGTTAGCAGCTAGGATGTGGGAAATGTTGGGGTCGTCAGGAGAGGGAATGCGCTCCTTTACCCACATCAGGGATTCTTCTGGAAGCAGCTCGCCATTTCCTTTCTGAACATAGGCAGCAAGTGATTCGGGAATCAGCGCGGGGTCGAGTTGCGGGCTCAGCGTGATGTGGAACGTGCGGGTCTTCTCTTCGAAGAAAAGCATGCCGTAAGGCCGCGAGCGCCTTCGCTTGCGTTCGTCCACGATTTCGAAATATCTCATTTTCCTCCCTCCCTTTGTGAATATGTTATAACATATAACCAATGAAACAAATGTTCGTCAAGGGGGAAGAGAAGAAAAAGATGATCTTATCGAGTTTCTGCCAGGTCAAGAAGCTGCTCGGCGCGTTCTATTATCACGTCAGCGCCTGCTTGAGCCAGGTCTTCAACGCTGCGATATCCCCAGCTCACGCCTACGGCAAGGCATCCGGCGTTCTTGGCGACTTGGATGTCTCCCGGGGAGTCCCCTACGTATGCGCAACATGCAGGGTCGGCTTCCAGCTGGTGGAAGATGTTCGACAGGCCGGTTGGATCAGGCTTGCGCGGGGTGTCGGGACGTTCTCCGCGGGCTACTTCGAACACGTTGGGGAGCTTTGCGTTCACCATTACCTGGACTCCGTAGTCAAACTTGTTGGAAAGAAGCGCGATGCGCACTCCTGCGCGCCGGAGCTTCTCCAGGGTTTCCGGAATGCCAGGATAGGGGCGGGATAGCTGGTCGAACTGCGGGTTGAGCTCCTTCCAGCGCGTAAGGGCTGCTGATGTTATGTCTTCTGGCGTTCCGGGAGGAACCGCTTGAAGCATGAGGGCGAGCGCGCCGTTTCCCACGTAGCTTTGGATTTCCGCCTTGGAATGACGGGGCATGTTGAACTCGTCGAGCACCTGGTTCGTCAGCGCGACCAAATCATCCATGGTGTCTATGACGGTTCCGTCCAGATCGAAGACCATTGCCTGCATATGCTGCTCCTGTTTTCGGGCTTGCTCTTTTCTCCATTGTAGAGCCATTGGCAAGAGGGGCTGTGCGGTGTCGAGGCTGTTCTCGGAAGCGGAGTCGAAGGTTGTGCCTGCAGGGGAAAGGAGGTTCCATGGGTGAAGGAATGAGGGGATGGTTGTAAAACGCCTGGTCATGGCATAATGCAACCGCCAGGTGACATATTGCCAAGCCCGACCTTTGGCCCGGGGTGTTGCGCTGTGCATTATCAGCCCAGCTCTGCTGATCCTTCTTTCCGGATTGGCCAACCCCGATGATTCGACAGTGCCTGTAATGCTGAACGAAGGAGTGGCCAGCATCGCTGGGTTGCTGGTTCTGCTGCCGTCCGCGCCACGGCTTCCGTAATCGTGAGGCGGCGGTAAGTCGCAAAGTCAAGTCTGGGAAAGCGTGTGCTTCTAGCAGCTCATTAAAGCCAGGGCATCTGCCGGCGTGTGGGCAGGCACGGTGCTCAGCTTGATGAGCTGCACATCGTTTGTGACCAGAAAATCTGCCTGTGCTCGTTCTGCCGACGCAACAACCAGGCTGTCCTCCAGGTCGGGAATGGCGGTTTTTCTCTTTGAGCACTGCCAGCTATCAGCCTCATCGGCGCCGACGGCAACCGCAAGCTCTCGTAGATTGCCTATGCACTTCCAGGCTATTTCGCGAATTGCCAGTGCTTTCTCTTCGGACATATTGTCTTCTTGCCGCAACTGCTGCTTAAGTTGGGCTTGTATTAGGAAGAACACGTCCTTCAGGCAATGGATGGGATATAGAATCTCTGCATCCTGGCTGCATGCGTGCTCAAGAAAGGCCCTGGACTCTGCGGAATGAGGGCGAAAGCTCAAGTAATTGTCGAGCCAAACGTTGGTATCCACCAAGATTCGCAGGGATGGGGCGTCTGGGGTGACGCGGGCTTTCATAGGAGGCCTCGTTCTGCATAGCGCTCCAATAGAGCTGCTTCAAGGAGCTCTTCATCGGTTTGAGAATGCGGCGTGATGCTAGCTTGTGGCGTGTCAAGTAGCTGATCAACGATCATCCATCCGCTGTGAAGGGCTTCGCTCTTCGGAGAAGCGGCTTGTTTTGTTGGAACGAGCAGGTCACGGATGCGTTCCAGGTCTTTGCCCTGATGAGATGCCAGCTCCCAGAGGGCGCGAACCGCTTCGGTCGGGGTAAGGCCAATGCGAAGGAGAGCTTCGTCTCCAGCTGCCTTCTGTTCTTGCGGGATACGTATGTTCATCTGTGCGGTCAAGGACATAGCTTCTCCTTTTGCTATACGGTATAGCAATCATAACACGCTGAAGCGGTGCTGAATTGCGCGGGATTCAAGTTCCTGGTCCCAACAAAAAGCCCCGACCCTGCAGGTCGGGGCTCGTAGCCTCAGCAATCCGAAAAGACCAGGTCATACCGCCCGTTAGCGATGGGCAACCTCCAGCATCTTCTGCTTCAGCTCCGCTTCCATGCGGGCGATTTCGGCCTCGGCCTCGGCGCGCTTCTTGCGGCCTTCCTCCTGAATGGCCATGACCTCGTCGAAGGTCTTGATCAGCGTGTCGTTGGTGTTGCGCAGGGTCTCCAGATCGACCACGCCGCGCTCAGATGCCTGGGCAACCTCAACGGTGGAGGTGTGCAGCTTTTCGGCGTTCTTGCGCAGCAGCTCGTTAGTCATATCGGTAACGGCATTCTGGGCACGCACGGCCTCTGCGGTGCTGGCAATACCCAGGGCAAGAACCATCTGGCTCTTCCACAGCGGAATGGTGTTGACCAGCGTGGTCTGGATCTTTTCCACCATGGTGACTTCGTTGTTCTGTACCAGACGAATCTGGGGCGCCGTCTGAAGCGCAATCATGCGGGTCAGCTCAAGGTCGGCGATCTTCTTCTCAAAGCGCAGGCACATGGCTTCTAGATCCTGGGCCGCCTGGGCATCTTCGGTCAGGCCGGACACGCGGGCCTTTTCCACCATCTGAGCCAGTTCTCCGCTGCGGACTTCCTCCAGCTTTTGCTTGCCGGCAAGGATGTACATGGTGAGCTCTTTGAAGTAAGTCAGGTTCAACTCGTACATGCTGTCCAGCATGGCCGCGTCCTTCATGAGCTTCATCTGGTGCTGCTGAAGCGCGCCGGCGATCTTTTCCACGTTGGCTTCGGCCCGGTCGTAGCGGGTGCGCAGGTTGTCCAGCTTGCTGGCGCCGCGCTTGAAGAATCCGAACAGCCCCTTTTCCTCGGTGGCGTCAAAGCCGCGCAGCTCGGATACCACATCGGCGATCAGGTCGCCGGTTTCGCCCAGATCAGAGGTACGGACGGTTGCCAGGGAAGTCTCAGCGAAGTCGGCCATCTTCTTCTGGGCTCCTGCGCCGTACTGAAGGATGGTGGCAGAATCCCGCACGTTGATCTGCTGTGCGAAGGCGCGGACCATGGCCTTTTCCTCTTCGGAAAGGACGCTGTCGTCAATGCCCGGCTGCTGAGCCAGCTGGTCTGCCGTTGCCGTAAGGGTGACGGTTTCCGGGGCGGGCGCGTCTTCCAGCACGGGGGTTAGCGTCAGGGTGGGGACGGTGGCCGCCGGCGTGGTGGTCAGCTCGATGCTGGGGGCGCCTGCCTGAGTCGTGGTCAGATCGGTGGTCATGGAATCCTGCCTTTCTCTGTTGCTTTGCAGCTATGCCCGCCTGGCGCTAGCTGCGCTTTTCAAAGGGATTCTGCGTGAGTCCTTCCTGGGCCAGCACGGTGCGAAGAACCGCAACGTCGGAGGAAACATCCCACGCCATTTCCTGAAACACCTGGTCAAGCAGCTTTTCAAAGGCCACGGCCAGGGCGTCAAGGGCTCCGGAAATCTCGCGCTTCGACTTCTGGATGTTCTGACCCTGAATAGGCTGGGAGTCAAGGTCCCGGTACGCATCCAGCAGCTTTGCGGTGGTGGGCAGATAGTAGTCCATAAGCTGTCCCAGCTCGTTGGCGGCCTCGGGGCGCTCCTCCACTCGCTGGAAGATGGTGCGCACCACGTGCTCGATCTGGTCGATCTTGCGGGTGATTTCCGCGTCCGGAATGGCTTCGTTGCTCAGGCGGATCTTGGCAATGTAAGCTTCGCCCTCCGCCAGCATGGCCCGTGCCTCCGGAGTAAGCGGACGGGAATCGGGCTGGGGACCTACGGACCCGGCGATCTGGGCCTGATGCTGCCGCGCCTCGTATTCCCGCTTGGACTGCAGGTAGTACTGCTTTGCCTCGGCGGTCAGGATCAAGGTGCGCTCCTGGTCGTCAAGTGCGCCCTGCTTGATAAGGGATCGGTTGAGCATTTTGCGGAGGTCCTTCACCACCGCCTGCTCGTTGCGGCCGGCGGCTAGGGCAAGCTCGCTTACGTCGCAGTGGTCGCGCGT
>JAQXGX010000006.1 GCA_029006935.1 Eggerthellales bacterium
ACCACGTTGTTGGAGGAAGGCAGCGCATCGTAGGTGCTCAGTCGCAGCTCCATGCCCCGACCGCCTCCCTAAACGCGGAAGGCCCTGCCCACGCGCTGGGACGCGGGAACGCTGTCCACCTTGGTTCCATCTGCCAGAACGTGGCCCGGCAGGATCTGCAGAAGGGGCTTCACCACGAAGTCGCGCTCGCAGACTCGCGGATGGGGCAGGGTCAGCTCGTCGGAGGAGTACACGTAGGTCTGGTAGTCCAGGATGTCTATGTCGCAGGTGCGGGGGCCGTTTTCAATCTGGCGCACCCGACCCAGACGATTTTCGATGTTGTGCAGGTAACCCAGCAGCTCCTTGGGGGAAACGCCGCTGCGCAGCAGCACCACCGTGTTCACGAAGGGATCCTGGTCCAGGTAGTAGGCCGGCTCGCTTTCGTAGAAATCGGCAATATCGATGATCTGGGTATCGGGGATCATGCACAGATCGCCAATGGCCATGTTGAGCTGGGCGATCTTAGCCTCCCGCTCCTCCCCTTCGTTAGCGACCAGGGGCACGTTGCAGCCCAGGCCCAGCAGCACGTAGGGGCGCAGGTCCTTCAGACCCGCCTCCGTCATGGCCACGTCGTGGACGCGCAGCACGCCGGCTCCCAGCTCCGCTGCCAGCAGGGCTTCCGCAGCAGAGGCAACGTCGCGCTGATGGGGATCTTCGACCTTGTAGGCTCGGCCGATGTAGCTCTTGCGGGAAACCGCCGCCATGACGGGGTACCCCAGGTGCCTGAACTCATGAAAGTTGCGGACCAGCTCCACGGTCTGCTGGTACGTCTTGCCAAAGCCGGGACCTGGGTCCACGCAGATGCGCTCATGGGCCACGCCTGCCTCTTCCAGCATGGCAGTCTGGGCCCGCAGGTACTCCCGCACGTCGTCTACCACGTCAACGTAGGTGGGGTTGTCCTGCATGGTGCCGGGATCCCCCTGCATGTGCATGACCACCAGACCGGCATCGCAGTTGGCGGCGGCCTGCACCATAGCGGGATCGCGGAAGCCGGAAACGTCGTTGATGATGGCCGCGCCCGCATCCACGCAGGCCTTGGCCACCGACGCATGGCGGGTATCGATGCTCACGCACACGCCTTCCTCCGCCAGCGCGCGGACCACCTCCAGCACGCGGGAAAGCTCTTCCCCTTCGTCCACCGGCTGCGCGCCGGGACGGGTGGATTCACCTCCCACGTCAATAATCTGGGCCCCGTCCTGGATCATCTTATGGGCGAAGTCCAGGGCGGACTGGAAGTCGTTGTGCTCTCCCCCGTCGGAAAAGGAGTCCGGGGTCATGTTCAGTATGCCCATGAGCACGGGCATGCGGGTGTCGAAGTCAAAGGAAGCGCAATGCCAGTTCATATGCCGCCCTACTCCTTCGGCTGATCGGTCGGCTGGTCAACGGGCTGCTGGGGCTGGGCGGGCTCCGCCGGCTGCTGGGGCTGAGGCTGCTGAGGCTGGACCTGGTTCTGCGGAGGAACCGCGTAGGGGTTCCACTGAACCGGCTGGCCGTTCTGTCCCAGCTGGACATAGGGGTTCACCGAACCGCCCTGGCCGCCGCCGGGAAGCTGCGTTTCGGAAGCAGCCTGGGCAGCCTGGGCCTGCTCGGCCAGCAGCTGAGCATTGCGGGCAGAAGCCGCTGCCTCTTCCGCGGCTGCCTTGGCCTTCAGGTCGTCCTCCATTGCCAGGAACTCATCCCACTTGTTGTCCAGCAGCATTTCGCAGGCAATGCCGTCGATGGTTTCCCTCTGGCGCAGGACCTTGGCCATCAGATGCATCTGGTCGGCGTTTTCGCTCAGAATACGGTAGGTTTCATCGTGGGCTTCCTTCAGGATGCGGGTGACCTCGTCGTCGATAAGCTCAGCCGTTTCCTCGGAGTAGTTGCGGGTGTTGCCGTAGTCGCGGCCCAGGAACACCTCGTGGTTGGCCTCGCCGAAGACCTGGTGTCCCAGAAGCGGGCTCATGCCGTACTGGGTGACCATGCTGCGGGCAATCTTGCTGGCACGCTCCAGGTCGTTGCTGGCGCCGGTGGTGATGTCTCCGCAGAACAGCTCCTCGGCCACGCGACCGCCCATGAGCACGCACAGCTCCGCCTTCATTTCCTCCACGCTGTTCAGCACCTTGTCCTCATCGGGAATGGACAGGGTGTAGCCCAGGGCACGACCGCGGCTGATGATGCTGATCTTGTGGACCGGGTCGGCCTTTTCCAGCTTATGGCCGATCAGAGCATGACCACTTTCGTGATAGGCGATGATGTTCTTGGTCTGCTCGTTCATAACGCGGCCCTTGCGCTCGGGACCTGCGATAACGCGCTCCATGGACTCGTTGATCTCGGTCATGCCGATCAGGTGCTTGTTGCGGCGGGCAGCCAAGATTGCGCTTTCGTTCATCAGGTTCATCAGGTCCGCGCCGGTGAATCCCGGGGTGATCTGGGCAACGCGGGCCAGGTCCACGTCCGAGCCCAGGGGCTTGTTGGCGGCATGGACCTTCAGGATCTGCTCGCGTCCGCGCACGTCGGGGGTATCCACCACGATCTGGCGGTCAAAGCGGCCGGGACGCAGCAGCGCCGGATCCAGGATGTCGGCGCGGTTGGTGGCCGCGATCAGCACCACGGAGTCGTTCTTCTCGAAGCCGTCCATTTCCACCAACAGCTGGTTCAGGGTCTGCTCGCGCTCGTCATGGCCGCCGCCCACGCCAGCACCGCGCTGACGGCCCACGGCGTCGATCTCGTCGATGAAGATAATGGCCGGGGCAGCGTCCTTGGCCTGCTGGAACAGGTCGCGCACGCGGCTGGCGCCCACGCCCACGAACATCTCCACGAAGTCGGAGCCGGAAATGCTGAAGAAGGGGACGCCGGCCTCACCCGCCACAGCGCGGGCCATCAGGGTCTTGCCGGTGCCCGGAGGGCCTACCAGCAGCGCGCCACGGGGAATCTTGGCGCCCATGGCCTGGTATTTTTCGGGGTTGGACAGGAAGTCCTTGATCTCCTTCATTTCCTCCAGAGCTTCGTCCACGCCGGCAACGTCGGAGAAGCGCACGTCAGGACGCTCCTCGGTGGTCTTCTTGGCCTTTGCCTTGCCAAAGCCCATCTGGGAGTTAGTGGACTTCTGCATCTGGTTGAAGAAGTAGAGCATGATGCCCGCAATGAGCAGGATCGGAAGCAGGGAGATCAGGATGTTGGTGAACCCGCTGGGCAGGGTGATCTGGTACTTGATCTCCGGATGCTTGGCCATGAGCTCCTGCAGGGAGTCCTGGCCCACGTAGGTGGAGGAGTACTTGCGGGCCTGGCCCAGCTGGATGGTGGGCAGGTCCTTGGTTAGGACGGATCCCCTTTCGCCCTGATCGGAAAGGCCTGCGCTCAAGGCGTCAAAGGAGTCGTTGAAGGCCTCCGACGCGCTGGCGCCCGCGGTGATGGCCGGGTAGTAGGTGCCCGTGACCGTGTACTCGCCTGCGTTGTACACCACTTCCGTGACGCGGCCCTGCTCAACGGCGGCCACGAACTCGGAGGTGATCAGGTTGTCCTTTTCGCCCTGACCGTTCATTCCCCCGAACACGGTGCCCAGCAGTGCCACCACCAGAAGGCCCAGCACCACCCACACCACGGGGGACTTATAGCCGGGCTCGGGATTCTTCTTATTCTTGCTGTAGTTGTCTGCCATAAGGCGTGTGCTCTCCTGTACTGCTTCTTAGCTCAAAACGTGCTGTATTGCTCGGTTCTACATGTAGATTTCGGGCTTCAAAACGCCCACGTAGGGAAGGTTGCGGTAGCGCTCCGCATAGTCCAGGCCGTAGCCCACCACGAACTCGTTGGGGCACGCAAAGCCGGTCTGAAACAGCGGAATATCAATCTGCCCGGGAACGTCCTTGCGCAGCAGCGCCACCACCTCAAGGGAAGCGGGGCCGCGGGCCTGGAGCATGGACAGAAGATGCTGCAGGGTCAGCCCGGAGTCAAGCACATCCTCGGCAATGACCACATGTCGCCCGGAAATGTCGGTGGAAAGGTCCTTCAGCACCCGTACCCGACCGGAGCTGGTGGCTGCGTTTCCGTAGGACGAAACCGCCATGTAGTCCATCTCCACCGGAAGGTCGATGCAGCGTGCCAGATCGGCCATGAAGATGGCCGCCCCGCGCAGAACCGAGACCAGAACAATGCCCTGGTCGCCAACCTTGCTGCCATACACTTCGGTGATTACCCGGCCCATTTCGCGATTGCGCTGGGCGATCTGCTCCTGGCTGAACAGTATCCGTTCTATATGTGGATGCATGGCACCATCTTCCTGTTCAAGGCAGCCGGCTTCTCCTTCGTCCGCCGTCCTTGGGGTACGGGGGAAAGATCAGGCCGATGCCCAGTTTGCTCGTAGTCCAACAGTGTACCATGCAGCATTGCCCCTGCCAGACCACGCGCAAAATGCCCACACGGACTTACAGGAAGAGCTCCGGAAGCTCCTTGCGCATGCGCTCCACCGGCAGGCCGATCACGGTGTCCAAGGAGCCGTCGATTTCCTTCACCAGATCGGCGCCGAAGCCCTGGATGGCGTAGGCGCCCGCCTTGTCGAAGGATTCCCCCTTGCTCAGGTAGTCCAGGATCTGCTGCTGGGAAAGGTCCTTGAAGGTCACGTCCGTCACGTCCACGAAGGTCCGGTACCCCACGGAAACGCCCCCTTCGGCCCCAGGGGCCATCATCCAGGCAGAAACGCTGGTCATGACCTGGTGGGTCTTCCCCGAAAGGGCCGAAAGCATACGCACGGCGTGGTCATGGCCCGTAGGCTTGCCGAAGATGACGTTGTCCAGAACCACCATGGTGTCCGATCCCAGCACCAGGGTGGGTCCGCCCACTCCCTGAGCCAGGATTTCCTGCACCGTGGCGCCCGCCTTGCGCTCCGCCAGCTTCTTGCAGGCCTCCTGGGGCTTGCTCAGCAGCTCAGGATCCAGCAGCTCGTCAACGGAAACGCTCAGCACGGAAAACTCCACCCCTGCCTCTGCGAGCAGCTGGGAGCGACGGGGGCTGGCAGATGCCAGCACAACGGTCAGAGGGGTCATTGGTCCTTCTTTCTGCGAGAGCGATACGCACGCATGGGCTCTATGCGCACGCCCTTCTTGTTTGAGCTTACCGCCACATCCCCCTGGATGTTGGCAACGGCGCCGCTTACGGGAGCACCGTCAGGCCCGAACTGGGCCAGCACGCTTTCCACCGAAGCCGCTTCGATGCGGCACTCGGAGCCCAGCATCTCCTGGAGCAGGGCCACCACCGCCCGCCGCTTCAGGGGCAGGGGGTTCAGTCCGAAGTCCGGCAGGAGCACAAAGCCCCCGGCAGGATCGGCTTGGTCGATCTGACGCACGCCTTCCCGCCTGATCATGGAGGCCATCTGGTCCAGCAGGTCGTCTTCGTCAGCGATCAGGTTCATGGTCCGGCACAGGGTGTCCAGCAGCTGGGGGTTGCGCTCCTGGGCAACAGGGATGATCTTGTGGCGCACGAATGCGCGGAACTGGTCGGTATGGGCGTTAGTGGCGTCTTCCCGCCACAGGGCGCCGTCTGCTTCCTCCCTGCAGGGCAGGCCCAGGGCACGTCGAGCGGCCAGGTAGTCCCGCAGGTCCTGACGGCTCACGTCCAGGCACGGCCGCACGATGCGTCCGTTGGCGTACAGCATGGAGCGAAATCCCCCGGGACCGGTGCCCACGATGGAGCGCATGTAGAAGTTTTCCACCCGGTCATCCTGAGTATGGGCGGTGAACACCCGCCCCGCCTCCACCGGAGCTCCCACGTGCTGACACAGGCTGGCCAGGGCTTCGTTTGCAGCAACATAGCGCTCGCGCCGCGCAACCGCCTCCATGTTTTCACCAGAAGACGCCACCAGCGCTGGCACGTTGATCTGGCACACGAACAGGGGAATGTCCAGCAGGGCGGCAAGATCCTGCACGAACTCCTGGTCCTGCTCGGAATCCTTTCCCCGCAGCTGATGGTTCACATGGAGCATGGCCAGGGGCCCCACCAGGCCGGCGTCGGCCAGCTCCTGGCCCAGATACGCCAAGGCGGTGGAGTCGCTTCCCCCTGAAACCATGAGCAGCACCGGCGTTTGGGGAAACGCCAGGCCTCGTTGGGAAACGGTTACGGCAATGCGATGGAATACGCTTTCCTTTATCTTCTGTGCTTCGTCCTTGTTCATAGCAACCCCTTTCTTCCGGCCCTATTCTAAAGCCCCGGGACCGCCATCACCACCATTGCCGCGGGAAACTCCTCAGCGCCTGCGCTCCAGCAGGACCACCGTTTCCACGTGATCGGTGTGGGGGAACATGTCCACCGGCTGCACCACCTTCAGGCAGTACCCGTGCTTGACCAGGTACTCCACGTCCCGAACCTGGGTTTGGGGGTTGCAGCTTATGTACACGATGCGCTCCGGGCCAAAGGCACAGGCAGCCTGCAGGAACTCGGGGCTGGAACCTGCCCGGGGCGGGTCCATGAGCAGCACCGTTTCCTCAGGAAGGGGAGCCTGGTCCAGGGCATCACTCAGGGCAGTCCCGCCCAGCTGCTCCGGCACCTGGCCGGCCAGGGCCAGCATGAGCCGGGCGGCATCGGCGGCAACGAACCGGGCGTTCTGGATGCCGTTGTGCCGGGCGTTCTGGCGCGCGTCCTCCACCGCCGACGTCACGCTTTCCACGCCCACCACCCGCTGGGCTCCCCGGCTTGCGGCAACCAGGCCTATGGTGCCGGTGCCGCAGTAGGCGTCGATCACGGTCTGCCGGCCCGTCAGGCCCGCCAGCTCCACCGCCGTCAGGTACAGCACCTCGGTCTGCACGGCGTTGACCTGGTAGAAGGATTGGCTGGAAATGCGAAAGCTCAGGTTGCACAGGGTGTCCAGAATAAAGCCGGGGCCGTAGAGGGTGCGCTCCTCGGACCCCAAGATCACGTTGGTCTTGCGCATGTTCACGTTCTGCACCACCGTGGTCACATACGGGCAGCGCTTCACCAGCTCGCGGCAGAACTGCTTGGAGGCCGGAAACTCCCGCTCGTTGGTGACCACCGTGACCAGCACCTCGCCGCTGTTGTGCCCCACCCGCACCACCACGTGGCGCATGAAGCCGGTGCCCTTGTCCTCGTCGTAGGGCTGGATGCCGTGGCGGATCATGATCTGGCGAATGGCCAGCACCACCTTCTTGGCATCCTGGTTTTCTATAAGGCACTCGTTCGTGGGAACCAGCTTATGAGTTCCCACCTGGTACATGCCGGTCAGCACGTCCCGGTCAAGGCCGCGGACGGTCTTCCCGGCCTTTCCCCTGGCCCCCGCCTTGCCCGTTTTCCTGGCGGCCTTCCCTTCGCCCTTACCCGCCCGCTTGGGACCGGGGGCAAAGGGGGACGCAACCTTGTTGCGGTAGTGGTAGGGACGGTCCATGCCCAGAATGGGGCGCAGCTCGGCACCGCTCAGCAGCGGGGCGAAGAGCTCCTCCATGGCGCGGTCCTTTGCCGCCAGCTGACGGTCATAGGGGACCGATGAGTTGGAGCATCCTCCGCACAGGCGGTCCACCGCGCACCTGCGGGGCGCCTCCCTAACCCGATTTTCCATGAACGTGCTCCCCTCCTGGCCCTTTTGCCCAACGCTGCACGATGCAGAACAGGCCATCCCCCTCAATACAACAATGAGGGAAGATTGACCCGATTTTTTAAGATTCTAAAACACCTGTGTACGCATCAAGCTGGCACTTTGGCGCGGTACAATGGTGCAATTGTATGTACTCATGCTTATTTTGTGACTCATACGCAAAGCATACCCCAAAAGGAGCCCGCGAATGCTCAGCCGATTCAGCGTAAAGCGCCCGTATGTCATCATCGTGGCGGTCATCATAGCCCTCATCCTGGGAGGCGTTTCCCTTTCCAAGATGAAGACCGACCTGCTGCCCGAAATGGACATGCCCTACCTGGCGGTCATCACCACCAATCCCGGCGCCACCGCGGAAAAGATCGAGCAGGAGATCACCGAGCCCCTGGAAGACCAGCTGGCCACGGTCAACGGCGTGGACAGCACCTCCTCTATTAGCTCCGATAACTTCAGCATGGTGTTTATGCAGTTCCAGGACGGCACCAACATGGACTCCGCCCTGGTCAAGGTTTCCTCCGCGGCTAACGAAGTGGCCAACAAGCTTCCTGAAGGAGCCGGCACCCCCAACTTCCTGGAGATCAACGCCGACATGATGGCCACCATGTACGTGACCGCATCCTTCGACGACAAGGACATCTACCAGGCAACGACCTTCGTGAAGGAAACCGT
>JAQXGX010000007.1 GCA_029006935.1 Eggerthellales bacterium
TTCGGCCTGTCCCAGCTGCATCAGCTGCGGGGACGCGTGGGCAGGGGAAAGAAGTCCGCCCTGGTATATTTGGTAAGCGCCTCCCAGACGCCCCAGGCGCTGGAGCGCCTGGCGGTTATGGAGAAGACCGAGGACGGCTTCGAGCTGGCATCCTACGACCTTTCCCTTCGCAAGGAAGGCGATATCCTGGGAAACCGTCAGCACGGCGCCTCGGCTCTGAAGCTGGTGAACGTGGTGCGGGACCGTGCCATGGTGGAGGCGGCCCACGCAGATGCGCGGGAGCTGCTGGCCCGTGACCCGGAGCTTCGGCAGGAGGCCCACCAGGCCCTTGCGCGGGAGGTACGCAGAGTCTTTTCCGACCAGGCGCATGCGATAGGAGGATAGTTATGAGAATCGTTGCCGGATCCCTTCGCGGCAAGATCATCCAGGCCCCGAAGGGGGAGGGGACCCGGCCCACCATCGACCGGGTGCGGGAGTCCCTGTTCAGCTCCCTGTTCAGCTATTTCGGGGGATTTCAGGACGTGCACGTCCTGGACGCCTTCGCAGGGTCCGGTGCCCTGGGGCTGGAGGCCGTTTCCCGCGGCGCTGCCACGGCGGTGTTCTACGAAGCGGATCCCCATGCCGCCAAGGTGGTGGAGAGAAACATAGCCGACTGCCGCCTGAGCGCCCCCCAGTGCATCCTGCGCCGCGCCGATGTGCTGCTCGCGCCTCCCCTGAGGCCCCGTCATCCCTTTGACCTGGTGCTCTTGGACCCGCCCTATGCCACTGACCCTGCCCTGGTCTTTGACCTGCTGGATCGTCTGGATGCCGCCGGCGCCCTTTCCGCAGACGTTATGGTGTGCTATGAGCATGCGGTGGGCACCGACCTTGCTCCCTTTGCCCAACAGGCCCAGACGGGCTGGGAGCTGCACAATAGTCGGAAGTACGGCAAGACCATGGTGAGCTATTTCCGGAAGGAGCTGAAATGACGCGCGCCCTGACCCCGGGGACCTTCGACCCCATTACCAGCGGACACCTGGACGTGATCACCCGCGCCTCCCAGCTCATGGACGAGGTGATCGTGGCGGTGGCTGCCTCTGAGCGCAAGAACCCCCTGTTTTCCCTGGAGAAGCGGGTCCAGATGGTCCGCCAGGCAACCGCTCACCTGCCTAACGTCACGGTGCAGCCCTTCAGCGGGCTTTTGGTGGACTTTGCCCGGGAAGTGGGGGCGGAGTGCGTGGTGAAGGGCCTGCGCGCCATCACGGACTTTGAGTACGAGTTCCAGATGACGGCCCTGAACTACCAGCTTGACGAGGAGCTGGAGACGGTGTTCATCATGTCCCCGCCCCAGTACATGTACCTGTCCTCCTCCATCGTCAGGGAGATCGCCAGCTTGAAGGGCGACGTGTCCGGCTTCGTTCCCCCGTGCGTCAAGGAAGCGCTGGAGGAAAAGTTCGCGGACTAGGCCGTGGGCAACGGGCCATTCTGGTTCTCTTTCCGGGTGCTGCCCGTCCTTGCAGCGTGCCAGCGGTCGCCAGATGCAAGCTTGTTGCGAAGGCTTGGTGAATTTGCGTTCGGGCATGATACAATGACCGTCAAACTGTACGCGTGGGAGTATCTGCGCTTTTCTCAACTGAAACCCGGCCTTAACAGGGAGGAACATATATGGACGAAACCGGAGTTCTTGAAATGCTCGAGGACCTGGCTATTCTGCTGGAGGACTCGAAGCCGGTCTTCGGCAAGAACAACCTGCGTCAGGTGGACATCAACGAGGCGTTGGCCATCATCGACGAGATCCGCGACATCTATCCCGGCGAGTACGCCGAGTCCCGCAGGATCCTGCGGGAGCGCCAGGCTCTGCTGGACAGCGCGCAGGACGAGGCCACCCGCACCATCGAAAGCGCACGGGCCGAGGCCCTGACCATTGCCAGCGAGCAGGAGATCGTCCGGGTTTCCCAGCAGAAGGCCGACCAGATCCTGGCCGATGCCCGGGAGCTGGAGCGTCAGACCCGTTCCGGCGCGGAAGACTACGCCGACGAGGTCTTCGGTCACGTTGAGCAGAGCCTTGATACGCTGCTGAACAACGTGCGCCGCTGCCGTGATCGTCTGAACGCCAACTCCATGATGCAACGCCGATGACGGAACCACTGATTCCTCTGGAGATTCCAGAGCGGCTCTACAACGTAGCGGAAACCGAGCATTTCCAGGGCGCCTACGAGCTTGACCAGGTGGAAGCCGGTCCGGACACGTACGCCTTCGACGGTCCCATTTCCTGGGAAGCCCAGATCACCAACACCGGGGAAGCCCTGCTGGTGAGCGGGTCCGCCCAGGCCCGGGCGGTCACGTCCTGCGCCCGCTGCCTGGAGGACGTGGTGCTTGACCTGCAGGGGCAGATCGAGGGCTACTTCCTGATCGACCAGGATGCCGAAGACCCCGACGACATGGCGGAGGACGAGTTCGACGTGCTTTCGGAGGACGGCGTCCTTGACATGGAGCCTCTGATCATGGCCGCCCTTCTGCTGGAGGTCCCCCTGACGCCTCTGTGCCGGGAAGACTGCGCGGGACTGTGCAGCAGCTGTGGAGCCAACCTGAACCAGGGGGAGTGCGGCTGTCAGCCGGAGGAGCCGATTCCTGCCAAGAACCCCTTTGCGGTGCTGGCGGATCTGACCTTCGACTAGGCTGCCCAGGACCTGCCTGGCAGGCGGGGAATTTGAGCCTTGCAAAGCAAACTTCGCTTTGGTAAAATTCTTTTTCGCGTCTACACGTCAATGAATAAGCGAGCGTAACAACGGCTCGCCTGAAGAAGGAGCATAGAACATGGCAGTACCTAAGCAACGTAAGGGTCGTGCAAGCGTCCACAGCCGTCGCAGCACCAACGACCGCATTTCCGCCGCTTCTCGTTCCGTGTGCCCGCAGTGTGGCGAAGCCAAGCTTCCTCATCGCGTGTGCCCGAGCTGCGGTTACTACAAGGATCGCGAGGTCATGGAGACCGAGTAGACCTCGGATTTTCACGGCTTTTCGGTACGAAGAACCAGCCCCTTGCGAAACGTGTTTGGCAAGGGGCTTTTCTGCTATTGAACGACTGCTGATTGTGCGCATATATCTGATCGCTTCAAGCCGTCAGACATATGCACTCATGACGCCTTTCCAGCGAAAGGGGATGTCATGGCTAAGAGCGTGACCATTTCCGTCGATGCACTGGGCGGCGACCACGCCCCCCAGGTGGTTCTGGAAGGCTGCGCCGCGGCCCTTTCCCAGGACCCTTCCTTGAGCGTGATCCTGTGCGGTCCCGCAGAGGTGGTGGAGCCCTTCGCCGCCTCCCATGAGCGCTGCACGGCCCAGGTGACCACCGAGGTCATTACCATGGGGGAGCATCCTGCCCAGGCGGTGCGCAAGAAGAAGAACTCCTCCCTGGTGGTGGGCTGCCGCCTGGTGAAGGAAGGCCAGGCCCAGGGCTTCTTCAGCGCCGGCTCCACCGGTGCCTGCCTGGCTGCCGCGACCCTGGTGATCGGCCGTATCAAGGGGGTCAAGCGCCCCTGCCTCACCACCGTGGTGCCTTCCCCCGTCCGTCCCGTGGTCATGTGCGACGTGGGAGCTAACGCCGACTGCAAGCCCGAGTACCTGGTGCAGTTCGCCCGCATGGGTGCCATCTACGCCGAAAAGGTCATCGGCCTGTCTGATCCCCAGGTAGCCCTGCTCAACATCGGGGAAGAGGAGGAAAAGGGATCCGAGTTCGCCCAGGCGTGCCATGCGCTGCTTCGGGAAAAGGAACCCAACTTCGTCGGCAACGCCGAGGGCCGGGACATCCTGGAGGCCAACTTCGACGTGTTCGTGACCGACGGCTTCACGGGAAACGTTGCGCTTAAGACCATCGAGGGAACCGCCGGGGTTCTGCTGAAGACCATCAAGGGCATTCTGGGATCTTCCCTCAAGACCAAGATCGGCGCGCTGTGTATCAAGGACGGTCTGATGGAGCTCAAGGGCACCGTCAGCGCCGATACCTACGGCGGCGCACCCCTTCTGGGGGTGAAGGGCGCCTGCATCGTGGGCCACGGGTCCTCCAACCCCACCGCCATCAAGAATGGCATCCTGACCTCCGCACGCATCGTGCGGGAGGACGTGGTGGGAATGATCTCCCAGGCCGTTTCTGCCCAGGCAGACAAGGCAGGTGAGTGACGTGCCCCATGTCGCCGAGCAGAAGCTCAAGCTTGCCCGCGCCCAGGAGATCCTGGGGTACCAGTTCCAGGACGAGCACCTGCTTCTTTCCGCCATCACCCACCCCTCCGCAACGGAGGGGCGTCCCGTCAAGTACTCCTACGAGCGCCTGGAGTTCCTGGGAGACAGCATTCTGGGCGCCATCGTCGCCTACGCCGCCTTCCATAGCTACAGCGATCTGGACGAAGGGGGACTGACGCGCATCAAGGTAGCCTTGGTTTCCGGGGCAAGCCTTGCCGAGGTGGCAGAGAAGCTGGGCTTTGCCGACGTCATCGTGTTCGGCTCCTCTGAGACGGGGACTGGACGGCGCGGCCTGCACTCCGCCCTGGAGAACGTCTACGAGGCCCTGGTTGCCGCGCTGTACCTTGACGGAGGCCTTGACGTTGCCTCCAGCTTCGTGAACCGCACCCTGATCCCCCGCATGTCCCCGGACATGGCCCGGGAGCCGGAAAACCCCAAGAGCGCCCTGCAGGAAAAGCTCCAGGAGGACGGGATCACCCCCACCTACAGGCTGGTGGAAACCCAGGGTCCCCCTCATGACCGTACCTTCGTGGCCCAGGTCTTTGCCGGCGAGCAGGGACTTGCCCAGGGCATCGGCCGCACCAAGAAGGAGGCCGAAAGCCAGGCCGCCCGTAGCACCCTTGCCCGTCTTTCCGACTTCTTCGGCCTGTCCGACCAGGCCAAGGCCGCCAAGGCAGCCAAGGCCGAGGCCGTAAAGGCGGCCAAGGAGGAGCAGAAGGCGCGTAAGAAGCAGGAAAAGGACAAAGCCCGCGCTATGAAGCAGGCGTAGATCCCATGTATCTGAAGTCACTGGTGCTGAAGGGCTTCAAGTCCTTCGCCGATCGCAGCGTACTTGCTCTTGAGCCGGGAATCACCGCGGTGGTGGGTCCCAACGGCTCGGGAAAATCCAATATCTCTGATGCCGTGCTCTGGGTTCTGGGCGAAAGGAACGCCAAGAACCTGCGCGGACAGGTCATGGAGGACGTGATCTTTGCTGGATCTTCCGCTCGGAAGAGCGTGGGAGTGGCCGAGGTCACCTTGGTGCTGGACAACTCCGACGGAAGCCTTCCCGTGGATTTTGACGAGGTGGCCATTACCCGCCGCATGTACAGGAACGGGGAAAGCGAGTATCTGATCAACAGCACCGTAGCGCGCCGCATGGACGTGCTGGACATCCTGCACGACTCCGGGCTGGGCACAGGCACCCATTCCATCATCTCCCAGGGCCATC
The DNA here is from genome assembly GCA_029006935.1 of Eggerthellales bacterium. Taxonomy (GTDB): domain Bacteria; phylum Actinomycetota; class Coriobacteriia; order Coriobacteriales; family Eggerthellaceae; genus SUG1186. Next base: position 5,426 of record JAQXGX010000007.1, read on the forward strand.
TGGACTCCATCCTGCAGTCCAAGCCGGAAGATCGCCGCGCCCTGATCGAAGAGGCCGCTGGCGTGCTCAAGCACAAGCAGCGCAAGGCCAAGAGCCAGCGCAGGCTGGAGCAGATGGACCAGCATCTGGCGCGGGTCAAGGACGTGGTTGCAGAGGTGGACCGCCAGCTGGGGCCGCTCCAGCGCAAGGCACGCAAGGCCGTTCAGCACCAGGAGCTTTCCGAAAAGCTTGCCCGGGTGCAGCTGGAGCTTGCCGTGGACGACCTGCGCGTGCTGAACCGCAGCTGGGAGGCAGCCTGCCAACGGGAAGAGGAGCTGGACCGGAACCTGCAGACGGCCCGGGGCAGCGTGCAGGAGTCCGAGGCCGCCCTGGAGCAGATCCAGGAGCGCATTCGCCGGGAAAGCGCCGACGTTGCAAGCCTGGCAGCCAAGCAGGCGCGGGCGTCCTCCGCAGCTGATCGCCTTGACTCGACCGCCCTTCTGGTGGCGGAAAAGCGCCGTGCCGCCAACGTCCGCGTGGCAGAGCTTCAGGCCGCCCTGGACGCCAACCAGGAGCGCCGGGACCTTGCGGGCCGGGAGCGGACGAAGGCCGCCCAGGAGCTGGAGCAGATCAGGGCCGAGCTTGCCGCTGCCCAGCAGGGCGCTTCCCAGGCTGCATCCGCCTATGAGCAGGCTCACGAGGAGCGCAAGGAGCTGGAGCGCAGCGCCCAGGACATTGGCCGCACCCGCACGAAGCTGGACCGGGACCTGTCCAGGGCCCGGACCGACCTTTCCCGCGCCCAGGAGGATCTGGCTGCAGGGGCGGGCAGGCTCCGTTCCCTTCAGGAGCGCGTATCCGAGGCGCAGAAGCGCCTGGAAGCTGCCAAAGAAGAGGCGGATCAGGCCGCCCTTCAGGCTCAGCAGGCCAAGGAGGGTCTGGCTGATCTGGAGCAGCAGGATGCTCGCTCCAAGGAGGAGCTTGCGGCAAAGCGCAGGGAGCGGGACGCCGTCCGCGGCCGCGTGGACCGGGCGTTCGCTGCCGAGCGGGAAGCTCAGGCAAAGGTGCGCGCTCTGGAGGAAGTGGAGCGAGCGTCCCTGGAGATTGCCGGCCCGGCCCGGTCCTGGCTGACCAAGAAGGGCTCGGTGGAGGTGGAGCTGCAGGCCCTGACCTCCCAGCTTCGGGTGGACGAAGGATTCGAGTCTCTGGTTGAGCGCCTTCTGGGTCCGGATGTGACCGCCCTTCTGCTGGAAGGGTCCCCGCAGGTCCAGGCGGTTGCCGATGCCCTGGCAAAGAGCCGCCAGGCGGGCGAGGTCACGCTTCTCATGAGCGGTGCCGCGCAGCCGGCCCATCGCATTTGCTCGGCTCCTTCCGGCTACCAGATGCTCATCGACCACGTACACTGCCCCTTACCGTACCAGGATGCGGTGCGGGGACTTCTGGGGGACGTGTGCGTATGCCAGACCACGTCCCAGGCCCTTGCCCTGCACGGCCAGGACCAGCAGGGGTTGCGGTTCGTTTCCCGTGACGGCACGGTGGTGTGGCCTTCCGGTAAGGTCCAGGTCAGGGTTGTTGCCCAAGACCAGGGACAGGGCGCCCTTTCCCGCGCTCGCCAGCTAGAGCAGGCCCGCAAGGACTATGCCCTGGCAGTGACGGAGCACTCCACTGCCAAGGTGGCCGGTTCCCAGGCAAGCCAGGAGGTGCGTTTGGCCCAGGAGGCCAACCTGCGCATTTCCCAGGAGCTTGCCAACATGCGCGGCCGCGCCATGTCCCTGGCCGAAGCCTCCCGCAAGGCCCGGTCCCAGGTGGATCGGGCGCGGCAGGAACTGGATTCGGCCCAGCGTCAGCTGGGGCAGGAGGAGGAGCGGGCAGCTTCCCGCAGGCCGCAGGTAGAGCACCTGCAGCAGACGGTGCTTTCCCTGGAGTCCCAGGTGGAGCAGGCCAAGGAGCAGCTTTCCTCCGTCCAGGAGAAGCTGGGCCCCGCTCGGGAGATGGAGTCCCGGCGTTCCCTGGAGCTTTCGCGGGCAAAGCTTGCGGCGGAAACCCTGCTGGAGCGGGAAAGCTACGCTGCACGGGTGGTGGACGAGCGCTCCCGTGAGCTGGTGACCCTGGCCCGTGCCGACGAGGCTGCCCTGACCCAGCTTTCCGGCAAGCAGGCCGCGCGCAAGCGCACCGAGCCTTTGATGGACGTGCTGGAGTCCCTGGCTGAGCTTGCCCGGGAGCGGGGGCGGGACCTTGCGGTGCAGGTGGCCAATGCTCAGGAGGCATCCACCGGAGCCCATTCCCAGGCTCGTGCCGCCCGTCAGGCAGCTTTGGAAGCCCATGGTCAGCTTGATGAGGCAGCGGAGGCCCTTTCCCAGGTTCGGGTGGAGAAGGGCCGGCTGGAGGTGCGGGTCCAGGCGGCGGTGAACGTCATCGTCCATGATTGCGGAGCCACTATGGAGCAGGCCCTGGAGCTGCCTGAGGTTGAGGACCGTTCCGCCCTGGAGCAGGAGTCCTTGAAGCTGCAGCGCCGCATATCCAACCTGGGTGCCATCAACCCTGATGCCGCCCGGGAGTACGAGCAGCTCAAGGAGCGCTACGACTACCTGCAGGCGCAGCTGAAGGACCTTGCCGACGCCCGTGCCCTGCTGCGCAAGATCAACCGCATCATCGACGAGCGTATGAAGGAGGACTTCGTAGCCACCTTCCACCAGGTGAACAAGAACTTCCAGGAGATTTTCTCCATCCTGTTCCCCGGTGGCCAGGCGGAGCTCATCCTGGTGGACCCCGCCGACCTGGACGCCACCGGCGTGGAGGTGACGGCCCAGCCCAAGGGCAAGCGCATCACCAAGATGACCCTGATGAGCGGCGGCGAGAAGTCCCTGGTGGCCTGCGCCCTGCTCTTCGCGGTGTATCGCACCCGCACCACGCCCTTCTACATTCTGGACGAGATCGAGGCCGCCTTGGACGACAGCAACCTGCGCCGTCTGACCGCCTACCTTTCCGAGCTGCGCGGAAGCACCCAGCTCATCATGATCACCCACCAGCGTCGTACCATGGAGATGGCCGACGTGCTGTTCGGCGTGTCCATGCAGGCCGACGGTGTGACCAAGGTCATCAGCCAGCGCCTGGAAAAGGCGCTTGCCTTCGCTAAGTAAGATAGGAGTACCCCATGGGTTTGTTCGATCGCATCAGCAACGGGCTTGCTCGTTCCCGAAACAAGTTCCGCGAGCAGATGAACGTGCTGCTCGACCGCGGCCCCCAGCTTGACGACGAGTTCTGGGAGGGCCTGGAGGAGGCCCTGATCCTGAGCGACGTGGGCGGCCCCGCGGCCATGGACATTGTGGAGAGGCTGCAGGACCAGGCCACCCGCAAGGCCCTGCCGGATGCCTACGCGGTCTTCGACCTGCTCTACGACCAGATTGCCAGCACCTTCACCCCGGCCGAGCAGAGCATCTTCGGGCAGGAGAAGGCCCTGGTCCTGTTCGTGGGCATTAACGGCACCGGCAAGACCACCACGGTGGGCAAGCTGGCCAAGGAAGCATCCGACGCCGGTCGCAGCGTGATCCTGGGCAGCGCCGACACCTTCCGCGCCGCCGCCATCGAGCAGCTGGAGGTGTGGGCCACCCGCGCCCAGGTTCCCATGGTCACCCGCGAGCGGGGCAGCGATCCCGCCAGCGTGTGCTACGACACCATCGAGCGGGCGGAAGCGGAAGGCGCCGATCTGGTGCTCATCGACACCGCAGGGCGCCTGCACACCTCCAACGACCTGATGCGCGAGCTGCAGAAGGTGGTGAGCGTGGTGCGCAAGCGGTCTTCCCTGCCCGTGTACACGGTGCTGGTGATCGATGCCACCACTGGGCAGAACGGCCTGCAGCAGGCTCGGGAGTTCCACAAGGCCCTGGAGCTGGACGGCCTGATCGTGACCAAGCTGGACGGAACGGCCAAGGGCGGCATTGCCCTGGCGGTCAGCCATGAGCTGGGCCTGCCCATCTACAAGATCGGAGTGGGCGAAGGCATCGACGATCTACGGGACTTCGAGCCCCATGAGTTCGCCCGTGCCTTGGTGGGGAACCTGGACGGTCGTTCGGCGGATGTCGCAGAGGAAGAGTAGGGGAGAATCCATATGTTCGAAAATCTTTCCCAGCGCCTTCAGAACGTGTTCTCCGGCCTGCGCAGCAAGGGCAGGCTCACGGAGGAGGACATTGCCGCGGCCATGAAGGAAATCCGCATGGCCCTGCTGGAAGCCGACGTGAACTACAAGGTGGTGAAGGAGTTCACCAACCGCACCAAGGCCCGCTGCCTGGAGGCGGAGGTGCTGGATTCCCTGACTCCGGCCCAGAACGTGGTCAAGGTGGTCATGGACGAGCTCACCGAGCTCCTGGGCCGCAGCGACTCCAACCTGGTCCTTTCCAGCCGCATACCCAACGTGATCATGCTGGTGGGCCTCCAGGGCTCCGGCAAGACCACCGCCGCCGCCAAGCTGGCCTACCGCCTGAAGGAAAAGAACCACGCTCCGCTGCTGGTGGCCTGCGACGTGTACCGTCCCGCTGCGGCCGATCAGCTGCAGACCCTGGCGGAGGAGATCGGGGTGCGGGTGTACCGCGGTGACGGCGTGGACCCGGTGGAGATCGCCAAGGAGGGCGTGCAGGACGCCATCGACCATCTGCGTGATGTGGTCATTGTGGACACCGCCGGCCGCCTGCACGTGGACGACCAGATGATGGAGGAAGCCCAGGCCATCAAGGACGCGGTCAAGCCCGACCAGATCCTGATGGTGGTGGATGCCATGACCGGCCAGGACGTGGTCAACGTGGCCCAGGCCTTCGCAGAGCGGGTGGACTTCGACGGCGTGATCATGTCCAAGATGGACGGCGACGCCCGCGGCGGCGGTGCCCTTTCCATCCGCCAGGTCACGGGCAAGCCCATCAAGTTCATCTCCTCCGGCGAAAAGCCGGACTCCTTGGAGGTGTTCCATCCCGACCGCATGGCCAAGCGCATCCTGGGCATGGGCGACATGCTCACCTTGATCGAGTCCGCGGTGAAGGCCAAGGACGAGGAAGTCGAGGCCGAGCAGGCCGAGCGTATGATGAAGGCCCAGCTCACCCTGGATGACTTCGTGGATATGAACCGCAAGATCCGCAAGATGGGCGGCATCGCCAAGCTGGTGAGCGCCCTTCCCGGGGGCGACAAGGCCCTGGGCTCGGGTCAGGTGGACGAAAAGGCCCTGGACCGCATGGTGGTCATCATCAACTCCATGACCAAGGCGGAGCGTCAGAAGCCGGAAATCCTGAACGGCAGCCGGCGCAAGCGCATCGCCGCCGGCGCGGGCGTGACCGTCCAGGAGGTCAACGGCATCATCAAGAAGTACAACGAGACCAAGAAGATGCTGAAGAAGATGGTCCCCGACGGCGATCTCAGCGCCGTGAAGGGGAAGAAGGGCAAGAAGGGGAAGAAGGGCAGGCGCCGTCGCCTGGGCATTCCCGGCATGGGTGGAATGGGCATGGACGACCTGAAGAAGCTTCAGGACATGATGGAGAAGAGCTGATTTCCTGCTTGCCAAAGCTTTGATTTGCATGCTTGCAAAAAGCCCGCGTTCAGACTATAGTAAGAAACTGCTGTTTTTCCTGGAATACCTGTGCGGTATTCTGCGGAAGGGAATAATCACTTTAGAAGGAGTTCAACTTCATGGCTGTTAAGATTCGCCTTGCTCGCCACGGCGCAAAGAAGCGCCCGTACTACCGTGTCGTCGTTGCCAACGCCCGTTCCCCGCGTGACGGCCGCTTCATCGAGGAAGTGGGTCGCTACAATCCCTGCACCGAGCCGGCTCTGGTTTCCCTGGACATGGAAAAGGTCGACAAGTGGCTGGCAAACGGCGCTCAGCCCACTGATACCGTTGCCCGACTGATCGAGATCGCCCGCAAGGACGCATAGGACATGTCTCGTCTGTCCGAAGACATCGTCGAGCTTGTGGACACCCTGGTCCGCCCCCTGGTAGACAATCCCGATGCCCTGGAGCTGACCTCATCCGAAGAAGCCGGCACCGTTTTGGTGGAGATTTCCGTGGATGAGAGCGATGCTGGCAAGGTTATCGGCCGTCAGGGTCGCGTGATCAAGGCAGTCCGCACGCTGACCCGCGCTGCGGCATCACGTTCCGACGCCCATGTGGAAGTGGAGCTTGTGGAATAGTGCGCGCCTGGGCTGACGTTGCCGAGCTGACCAACACCAAGAATCTGAACGGAGGGCTTGTCGTGCGCTGCACGCCGGGCCTTTCTTTCGTATTGGAAGAGGGCATGGAGGTGGCCCTGGTCCCTCCTGTTCTGGATGCTCCCCGCTTCGTAACGGTGGAGGCGGTGCAGCCCTCCGGTCTTGACGGAGGTGTGGTCTGGTTTCGGGAAATCGAATCTGTTTCCATTGCCGAGATGGTGGTGGGCTGTCATTGCCTGGTGTCCGGGGACGTCCTGCCCCAGCATACGGTGATGATCGACGATGCTTTGGACGTGGAAGGCTGGCCTGTGAGCGACATGCGCGCGGGAAGCCTGGGCGCGGTCCTGTGCATCCGGGAAATGCCCGGCCAGCTCATGCTGGTAGTTGAGCGCCCTGACGGCTCCGAGCTGCTCATTCCCCTGGTGGACGAGTTCCTGGTTCAGGTGGACGAGGAGGAGGGCCAGCTGATCGTGGACCTGCCCTCGGGTCTGCTGGACCTGTAGCCGGGGGTCGCCATGCTCATCGAGACCATCTCCACCTTTCCTCATATGTTCGACTCCGTCATGGGGTCGTCCATGATGCGCATTGCCCGGGAGAAGGGGGCGCTGGAGTTTCGCGCCTACGACCTGCGGGACTGGACGCATGACCGGCATCGCACCACCGACGACGAGCCCTACGGCGGCGGTCAGGGGCTGGTGATGAAGTGCGACCCCATCTTCGAGGCCTTCGACCAGATCAGCGCCAGTGAGTCGGACCGTCCCCACGTGATCTTCCTTTCGCCCGTGGGACGAACCTTCACCGACGCGGACGCCACCCGCCTTGCCCGCGAAAAGCGCCTGCTGTTCATCTGCGGCCACTACGAGGGCATTGATGAGCGGGCCTACTCCCTGGCAGACGAAACCCTGTCCATCGGGGACTACGTGCTCACCTCCGGGGAGCTGGCCTCCATGGTGATCATCGACGCCGTGGTCCGCAAGGTGCCCGGGGTCCTGGGGGCCGAGCTGGGGGCGGTGGACGAAAGCTTCAACGGCAACCTGCTGGAGTACCCCCAGTACACGCGCCCCGCGGAGTTCAGGGGCATGCAGGTGCCGGACGTGCTCCGCTCGGGAAACCACGCCGCCATCGAGCAGTGGCGCAGGGAGCAAAGCCTTGAGCGTACGGCGCGGCTTCGCCCCGATCTGCTTGAGGGCGTGCAGCTTACCAGCAAGGATCGGGCATTTCTCGATTCTTTGCAGGGGAGCGCCGAATAGCCCCGGTTCTTTAGCTATAGTAAGCAGCTACACTGCAAGCGCGGCCTGCGTTGCCCATCATCCAGGAAGGAGTGCTCGAAATGCCCATCGGCGATCACGCTGAAGCCAAGAAGCCGGGAATGCTTCGGACCATTATCGACGTACTGGTCCTTCTTGCCATGGTCCTGCTCCTTTCCTGGGGCCTGAGGACCTTCGTGTTCCAGGCATACGAGATTCCCAGCGAGTCCATGGAGCCCACCATCCACGGCAACGCCCAGGTCCACGACATGGTCTTCTCGGAGAAGATCACCTACTACACCCGCAGCCCCCAGTACAAGGACATCGTCACCTTCACGGATCCCGAGCTGCCCTCCCGTATTCTGATCAAGCGCGTGATCGCGGTAGGCGGCCAGACGGTGGACTTGCAGGACGGCAAGGTGGTGGTGGACGGCGTGGCCCTGGATGAGCCCTACGTCCACGGATCCCAGTCCTTCGAGCTGCCGGGGTCGTCCCTGAGCTTCCCCTACACGGTTCCCGAGGGCTGCCTGTGGGTGATGGGGGACAACCGCGAGTGGTCCCAGGATTCCCGCTGGTTCGGTGCCATCGAGGAAAGCTCGGTCACCGGTCGCGCGGTGCTCGTGTACTGGCCGGTCAGCGATATCGGCTTCTTAGAATAGGTTAGGATTCGCCCTGGGCCGCAGCGTTCGTCCCGGGCGTCAGGATATACAAGGGGGAAGAAAGCATGTCTGAAACCACCGCCGGCTCCCAGGCCCCTCAGGCCCAGCAGCCGCCCACGTTCCAGGAAGTGATCATGAATCTGCAGGCCTACTGGGCCAAGCAGGGCTGCGTGGTCCTTCAGCCCTACGACAACGAGGTGGGTGCCGGCACCAACGCGCCTGCCACCACCCTGCGTGCGCTGGGTCCGGATACCTGGCGAACCTGCTACGTGCAGGGTTGCCGCCGTCCCGCCGACGGACGCTATGGCGAAAACCCTAATCGTCTGCAGTTCTACTACCAGTTCCAGGTCCTGATCAAGCCGTCCCTGGACAATATCCAGGACGTGTACCTGGGTTCCCTGAAGGCCATCGGCATCGACCCGGCCGAGCATGACGTCCGCTTCGTGGAGGACGACTGGGAAAGCCCCACCCTGGGCGCCTGGGGTCTGGGCTGGGAGGTCTGGATCGACGGCATGGAGGTGACCCAGTTCACCTACTTCCAGCAGGTCGGCGGCTTTGAGTGCAACCCCGTTCCCGTGGAGATTGCCTACGGCCTGGAGCGCATGGTCATGTTCGTCCAGGGCGTGGACTCCGTCTACGACATCGTGTGGGCCCGCGGCGATGACGGCGTGACCTTCACCTACGGCGACGTGTACCTGGAAAACGAGCGCCAGTACTCCCGCTTCAACTTCGAGGTGGCCGATACCGAGTTCCTGTTCCAGGAGTTCGCTGATCGCGAAAAGGAGTGCAAGCGCATCCTCAGGGCCAACCTGCCCCTTCCCGCCTATGACAGCGTGCTGAAGTGCTGCCATACCTTCAATCTGCTCGACGCCCGTGGCGTGATCAGCGCAACCGAGCGCATGCACTACATCCTGCGGGTGCGCACCCTTGCAAAGGCCTGCTGTGCCAGCTACATGAAGAACGTGGTGGGCATGGACGTGGAGGTCGAAGGCATCGATGACGAGGAGAACACCAATGACTAACGCAGAAACCCTTGCCTTCGAGATCGGCGTTGAGGAGATCCCCGCATTCGATCTGAAGAACGCCACCGCTCAGCTGGAGAAGATGGTCCCCGAGGCCCTGGACGCCCTGGGCATTCCCCACGGCCAGGTGCGCATCTACTCCACCCCCCGCCGCCTGATCGCCCTGGTGGAGCAGGTGGCCACGGAAACCGAGGCCCTGGAGGAAACCTTCCGCGGTCCTTCCGCCAAGATCGCCTTCGACGAGCAGGGTAACCCCACCAAGGCGGCCATCGGCTTTGCCCGCGGCAAGGGCCTGACGGTGGACGACCTTGAGCGCAGGGACGAAAACGGAACCGAGTACGTGTTCGTGACCCGTCGCACCCCTGCGCGCTCCGTGGCCGAGCTGCTGCCGAACACCCTTACGGGCCTGATCGAGAAGCTGGCCTGGCCCCGCAGCTGCCGCTGGGCCTGCAACCGCGAGCTGTTCGTGCGCCCCGTGCGCTGGATCGTTGCCCTGCTGGGCACCACCGTGGTGCCGGTGGAGTTCGCCGGCGTCAAGGCAGACAAGTACACCTGGGGGCATCGGGTCCTGGCTCCTGGCAAGCACTTCGTGGAAAGCGCCGACGACCTGCTTGACGTGGTGAAGGCTGCCTTCGTGGTCAAGAGCCAGGAGGAGCGCGAGCAGGTCATCCGCCAGGGCGTGGCCCAGGTGGAGGAGCAGACCGGCTACACCGCTGAGCTGCCCGCCAAGACCCTGACCGAGGTCATCAACCTTTCCGAGTACCCCACCGTCATGGTGGGCACCTTCGATGAGCTGTTCCTGAAGGTGCCGGAGGAGATCATCGTCGATGCCATGCTTATGCATCAGCGCTACTTCCCCCTGTACGACGCCGACCACAAGCTCACCAACAAGTTCATCATCGTCTCCAACGGCGACCCGGCCTGCCAGCCGGCCATCGTCGACGGCAACGAGCGCGTGGTCGCCGCCCGCCTGTATGACGCCAAGTTCTTCTACGACGAGGACCTGAAGAAGCCCCTGGAAGCATACGTCGACCAGCTCGACCAGGTGGTCTTCCAGGAAAAGCTGGGAACCACCCTTGCCAAGACCCGCCGCGTGGTAAAGCTGGCGGAGCACCTTGCCGCTGATGCCGGTCTTTCCGGCCAGGACAGCGTCGACGTCTCCCGCGCCGCGCTGCTTGCCAAGGCCGACCTGGTGACCAACGCGGTGATCGAGTTCACCAGCGTCCAGGGCATCATGGGCTCCTACTACGCCCAGGCTGCAGGCGAAACCGAGCAGGTGGCCCAGGCTATTGCCGACCACTACCGCCCCCGCTTTGCCGGCGACGACCTGCCCCGCTCTGTTGTGGGCCGCGTGGTGGCCACCGCGGACAAGCTGGATACCATCTGCGGCCTCTTCGCCGTTGACCAGGCGCCCACCGGCTCCTCCGACCCCTTTGCCCTGCGCCGCAGCGCCATCGGCATCGTGAACATGCTCGAGGCCGGCCTGGGGGTTTCCCTGGACGCCGCCGTGGACGCCTCCCTGGACACCCTGGAGGCCGACGGCGTGGACTTCGATCGCGCCGCCGTTCGCCAGCAGGTGGTGGAGTTCTTCGTCACCCGCACCAAGGTCATGCTCAAGGACAAGGGCGTGGAGCCGGACACCATCGAGGCGGTCATGACCACCGGCATCACCGAGCCCGCGGTCATCATCGCGCGTGCTACCGCCCTGGAGGCGGCACGGAGCCATCAGCCGGAAACCTTCGACGACCTGGCCACCGCCTTTGCCCGCGCCAACAACCTGCGCGACCCGGAGCTTGGCTCTGACGCGGACCAGTCCCTCATGCAGCCGGCGGAGCAGGCCCTGCTCGCTGCCATCCAGGCCTCTGACCAGCAGGTAGGCGCCGCCCTTGCCCAGGACGACTTCGCCGCAGCCCTGGACTCCCTGGCAGCTCTGCGCGCTCCCATCGACGACTTCTTTGCCAGCACCCTGATCATGGACGAAGACCAGGCGGTCAGGGAAATGCGCCTGAAGCTCCTGAATGCCTTCGTGGCGGTGTTCGCTAACGTGGCTGATTTCGGTAAGATGGCTAAGGGCAAGTAGTTTGCCAAGACCGTTCTTGCTAGGACTTTGAACGCTTGCCGCCTGCTGCGGGGAAACCTGCGGCAGGCGGCTTTGCCATTAAGGAGGCTTCGTATGGAAAGCATGCGGTGGGAAGACTTCAACGGCACCTGCCTTCCCACGTTCTATGTGGTCAGCGACTCGGTGGGCCTGACGGGGCAGTACATCGCCCGTGCCGTGGCCGCACAGTACGGCGTGGCGAACCCCGCCATCGAAACCCTTTCCAAGGCCAAGACCTTCCGGGAAATAGCCAACTTCCTTGACGCCCATTGCGCCATGCAGGTGGAGTCCGTGGGCAGCGACAAGATGATCGTGCTGTGCACCCTGGTGGACGAGCGGCTGGTGGCCGAGCTGCACACCTATGCGTGGAAGAGCGGTCATATCCAGGTGGTGGACCTGATGACGCCGGCCCTGACCATGGTAGGCAATATGACCGACGTGAAGCCCATGCTGATCCCGGGCGCCATGCACTCCGCCGACCAGGACTACTTCAAGCGGGTAGAGGCCATCGAGTTCACCATCGCCCACGATGACGGCCAGCGCCCCCAGGACTTGACCAAGGCGGACATAGTGCTCATAGGGCCGTCCCGCACCTCCAAGACGCCCCTTTCGGTCTACCTTTCGCAGCAGGGCCTGAAGGTGTCCAACGTGCCCTTGGATCCCCAGTCCACGCCTCCCGCGGAGCTGGGGAACGTGGACAGGCGCAGGCTCTTCGGCCTGACCACCACCCCGGACATTCTGGTGGGCATTCGCAAGCGTCGCCTTGGCACAGCTCAGGAGGCGGTGGCGGGAACCTATGCCGACCTGGAGTACGTGTGCCAGGACCTGGAGGCGGCCCGTGCCCTCATGAGGAAGCTGGGCTGCTTGGTCATTCATACGGAGAACAGGGCGGTGGAGGAAACCGCTCAGGAAATTTTGCGCTACTATAGGCGGTCTTTTGGCAACGAACGCTAATACATGGCGTTACCATTCAATGCGGTACGCCCGATGTTGGGTTATGCCGTTTGTGCGCGCATGAGCTTCGCGCGCCGCTTTTGGACACAGATAATTGAGTTTGTTAGGGGACAAAGGTGACTGAGACAGTCAAGCGTGTCTATGCATTCGGCAAGGATGCACAGGGAAACAACGTAACCGAGGGCAACGCCTCCATGAAGTGGATCCTTGGCGGAAAGGGTGCGAACCTGGCGGAGATGGCCAACATCGGCCTGCCCGTTCCTCCCGGCTTCACCATTACCTGCCAGACCTGCATGGAGTATGCGAATGCGGGCAACGTGTGGCCCGAAGGTGCACTGGACACCATCGCTCAGTATCGCGCTGACCTTGAGGAGCGCATGGGCAAGAAGATCGGCGATGCCGAGGATCCGCTGCTGGTTTCCGTCCGTTCCGGCGCACCGTTCTCCATGCCGGGCATGATGGACACGGTCCTGAACCTGGGCCTGAACGACCAGTCCATCAACGGCCTGATCAAGCAGACCGAAAACCCCCGCTTTGCCTGGGACTCCTACCGTCGCTTCATCCAGATGTTCTCCAACGTGGTCATGGGCCTGGATGGCGATCTGTTCGAGAACGCCATCAACATGAAGAAGCTCGACCGCAACGTTGCCTCCGACACCGACCTGACCGCAGAGGACCTGCAGGAGCTGGTGGCTGAGTTCAAGCAGATCTTCGCCGAGAACGTGAGCGCCGAAGACTACCCGCTGTTGGCCGTGGATGGTCAGATCAGCTTCCCCCAGGATCCCATGGTTCAGCTGCAGCTGGCCATCGAGGCCGTGTTCGGCTCCTGGAACAACCCCCGCGCAACCCTGTACCGTCAGAAGAACAAGATCTCCGATGACCTGGGCACTGCCGTGAACGTGCAGACCATGGTCTTCGGCAACAAGGGCAACACCTCCGCCACCGGCGTTGCCTTCACCCGCAACCCCGCCAACGGCGCCAAGGAGTTCTACGGTGACTACCTGGTAAACGCCCAGGGCGAAGACGTGGTTGCCGGCATTCGCAATACCAGCCCCATCGCCGAGCTGAAGGAAGTGGACGGCCTTGAGGAGGCTGGCAAGCAGCTGGAGGAAATCTTCGTGCTGCTGGAAAACCATTTCCGCGACATGTGCGACATCGAGTTCACCATCGAGCAGGGCAAGCTGTTCATGCTCCAGACCCGCGTGGGCAAGCGCACCGCCGCCGCTGCCCTGCACATTGCCATCGAGATGGTGAACGAGGGCCTGATCACCAAGGAAGAGGCCATCACCCGCGTTGACCCCGAGCAGATCGACCAGCTGCTGCATCCCCAGTTCAACAAGGACGCCACCTATGACGTGCTGGCCCGTGGCCTGAACGCTTCTCCGGGCGCTGCCGTGGGCGAGGCCGTGTTCAGCGCTGCTGACGCCGTGGCCGCCGCTGCTGAGGGCCGCAAGACCGTTCTGGTCCGCTGGGAGACCAACCCCGACGACCTGGCCGGTATGATCGCTGCCGAAGGCATTCTGACCTCTCACGGCGGCAAGACCTCCCATGCTGCCGTTATCGCCCGTGGCATGGGCGCACCCTGCGTGTGCGGCGTTGAGGCCCTGCGCATCGACGCCGAGGCCAAGCAGGCCGTGGTGGCCGGCACCGACGTGGTCATCCGCGAAGGCGACATGATCTCCATCGACGGCACCTCCGGCATCGTGGTGCTGGGTGCCGTGGAGCTGGTGGTTCCCGAGCTCACCGGCGACCTGGACACCATCCTGGAGTGGGCGGACGAAATCCGCCAGCTGGGCGTGCGTGCCAACGCCGACAACCCCGAGGACGCACAGCTTGCCCGCGACTTCGGCGCGCAGGGCATCGGCCTGTGCCGTACCGAGCACATGTTCCTGGGTGAGCGCAAGCAGATCATCCAGTCCTTCATCCTGCATGACGACGAGCAGATCCGTGAAAAGGCCATGGCCGACCTGTTCAAGGCCCAGTCCGGCGACTTCTACGGCATGTTCAAGGCCATGGACGGCCTGCCGGTTATCGTCCGTCTGCTGGATCCGCCGCTGCACGAGTTCCTTGAGAATCCCCGCGACGTCGAGGTGGAACTGACTAAGATGGAAGCGGCCGGCGCCGACGCCGCTGCCATCGCGGAAAAGCGCGCCTTCCTGGAAAAGGTCGACTCCTTTGCCGAGCAGAACCCCATGCTGGGCCTGCGCGGATGCCGCCTGGCCGTGAAGTACCCGGTGCTGCCGGTCATGCAGGCTCGTGCCATCGCAACCGCCACCGCAAAGCTCAAGAAGGAAGGCTTCGACCCCAAGCCCGAGATCATGATCCCGCTGGTTTCCGTGGTGAACGAGCTGGAGAAGCTGCGCAAGGTCGTTCTTGATGTGGTGGACGAAGTCGCTGCCGAGTTCGGCGTTGAGCTGACCATTCCCGTGGGCACCATGATCGAGCTGCCTCGCGCTGCGGTGACCGCTGACCAGATCGCCACCCAGGCTGACTTCTTCAGCTTCGGCACCAACGACCTGACCCAGACCACCTTCGGCTTCAGCCGCGACGACGTTGAGTCCGAGTTCATTCCCGAGTACCTGCAGGAGCACCTGCTGCCCTACAACCCCTTCGCTACCATCGACCCGGGCGTTGCCAAGTTGGTGAAGATGGGCGTTGAGCTGGGTCA
>JAQXGX010000008.1 GCA_029006935.1 Eggerthellales bacterium
CGGCCCTTGATGTGCTTGGCTGCCCAGGCGCCGAAGGCTGCGGCGCCGCCGGCTGCGTTGACCAGGGCAACCATGATGCCCAGCATGACCAGGAACACGAAGATGCCGGCGTTATCGGTCACGGCGGGGATCAGGCCCACGGTGCTTTCGCCATCGGCTGCCGTGCCGCTGATCATGCAGTTCAGGGTGGTGATGGGATCAACGCCGCCGGTCAGGGAAATGCTGACCAAGATAGCGCCGATGACAATGCCCACGAACAGCGATGTGTACGTTTCCTTGGTGATGAGTGCCAGGACGATTGCCACGATAGGGGGTAGCAGCGCCCAAGCGGTGTTCATGACTTCCACGAGTCCTCCTAAGTCCATGCGGAAGCAGGTGACAGGCAGGCGTCAAGAAGCGGGCGCCAACCGTGACAGCGCTCCGCGAGTGCGACAGTGCGCAGGATCTTATCCTGCGCCCCAGGACGAAAGGCTGTGGGAGCCCGCCGTCCTTCGGCGTCCTTCCCTTTTGCCCCGGGCTCCCCAAGCCGTGGCGGGGGCTACTGATGAAGGACGCGCCTCTGTCAGGTTAAACAGTTGGGCCGCATTATAAAGTAAAGCGCCCCGTCAGGGGCGCTGGGTTTGCTACATCGGCGTTAAATCACGGACCAGAAGTCCCCTAGAGGTCCCCCTCGAAGTCCCTTGGTCCCGGCGGCCCCTAGAAACCCCACATGCGGACTTCGGGCTCCATGGCCACGCCGAAGTGCTCCATGACGCGGTTTTGCACTTCTTCGATCAGTCCCAGAACGTCGGCGGCGGTGGCGTTTCCGGTGTTCACCACAAAGCCCGCGTGCTTGGTAGAAACCTGGGCGCCGCCTACGGAAAGCCCCTGGCAGCCGGAGTCCTGGATCAGCTTCCCGGCAAAGTACCCTTCCGGGCGCTTGAAGGTGGAGCCGGCGCTGGGCATTTCCAGGGGCTGCTTGCTTTCCCGGCGCTGGCGCAGGTCGTCCATGCGCTCCTGGATGACGGTGGGATCCTGGGGCTCAAGCTCCAGGGTGGCGGCCACCACCAGGTACCCCCGGTCCATCATCATGCTGTGACGATACGACCAGCAGGCCTGATCAGCGGGAACGTTTACCAGTTCCCCTTCCGGGGTGATGCAGCGCACGCTCACGGCCACCTGGGAAAACTCCCCGTCGTAGGCGCCGGCGTTCATGATGGCGGCGCCGCCGATGGTGCCCGGAATGCCGCTGGCAAATTCATAGCCCGTCAGACCATGGGCCTGGGCCACCTTGGCAACCTGCTCGTTGGAGGCACCGGCTTGGCAGATCAGCCGGTTTTCCTGAACCTGCACCTGTGACAGGTTTTCGGCCAGCTTCAAGACCACGCCCCGCAGCCCGGCATCGCTGACTAGCAGGTTGCTGCCCAGGCCCAGCAGGTAGGGGCACACTTCTGCTTCGGCGCAAGCGCGGATTACCGCAGCGGCCTGCTCTTCCGTGGTGGGCAGGACCATCAGATCCGCCGGTCCGCCAATGCAGAAGGTGGTGTGCTTGCTCATGGGCTCGTTTGGAAGAAGGTTGTTTTCGCCCACAATAGCGGCCAGCGCGCAGGCAAGGTCTTCGGATATGCGGGTTGTTTGGGTCATGGGCGCTCCTGGGTCAAAAGGGCTACGCGGGGCGCGGATGCTCCGCTCACGTGGGGGATGGGCGCGCAGGCCTCATCCTTGACGATGATTGTTACAGGGTATCGTATCATCGACGTTTTGGGCGGGGCATTGCATCCCGCCATAACTTTCGCACGTATTCAGGGGGTTACTCGTTCCATGGACATTGCCCAGTTCCTTAACGCGGTGGATGCTGCCGTGTGGGGTCCGCCCATGATCGCGCTGCTGATCAGCTGCCATCTTTATACCACGGTCCGTACCGGATTCATCCAGCGCAAGCTGCCCCTGGCCCTGCGCCTGTCCATTACCAAGGACCCCAATTCCCCCGGCGACGTGAGCCAGTTCGCCGCCATGATCACCGCCCTGGCGTCCACCTTGGGCACGGGCTCCATCATCGGCGTTGCCACCGCCATCATTTCCGGCGGTCCCGGCGCCGTGTTCTGGATGTGGATCACGGGCATTCTGGGCATGGCCACCAAGTACACCGAAGTCTTTGCGTCGGTGAAGTACCGCGTGAAGAACGCTAAGGGCCAGATGATGGGCGGTGCTATGTACATCTGGGAGGAGCGCTTCCGCCGCCCCGACGGCTCCGTGCCCTGGTTTGCCAAGGCCATGGCCATGACCTTTGCCATCTTGGCGGGCCTGGCCATTCTGGGCATTGGCGGCGCGGTGCAGACCTCGGCCATGACCGGCGTGGTCTGCGACAACTTCCCCGTTGACCCCCTGGTGGTATCCACCGTGATCGCCGGCTCCGGCCTGGTGGTCATGTACGGCGGCGTCAAGTCCATTTCCTCCATCTGCGAAAAGCTGGTGCCTTTCATGGCCGTGGCCTACGTGGGCGGCTGCCTGTACATCCTGGCGGTGAACGGGGCGTACCTGATTCCGGCCGTCATGACCATTCTGGAAAGCGCCTTCACCGCCAAGGCGGCCTTCGGAGGCGCGCTGGGCTCGGGCCTGATGATGGCCCTGCAGTACGGCTGCGCCCGCGGCCTGTTTTCCAACGAGTCCGGCCTGGGTTCCGCTCCTATCATTGCTGCGGCGGCTTCCACCCGCAATCCTGCGCGACAGGCCCTGGCGGCCATGACCGGCACGTTTTGGTGCACTGCGGTGGTGTGCCTGCTCACCGGCCTGGTCATGGTTTCGTCGCTGCTGGCCAACCCCCAGATTCTGGAGGGCGATGTGGTGCTGCAGGGCACGCAGCTGGCCAGCGCGGTCTTTGGCTCCATTCCCTACGTGGGCACGCCTATTCTGGTGGTGGGCATTCT
>JAQXGX010000009.1 GCA_029006935.1 Eggerthellales bacterium
CTTTCGCGCACGAAAACAGCACGCTCCCCACACAAACCCGCATCATCTTTGGGTAAAAACCGGGGCGAAAGGGAACGAGGACGGATCGATCAACAATATGCATCGGAACCGCAACGCTGCTTTGTAATCTGATATACTATACCCCTAAGGAGGTATAGTCAATGAAGCTCTTCCACGGATCGGATCACATCATCGAGACGCCTGTATACGGGGCTGGCAAGCCGTATAACGATTTCGGCCTGGGCTTCTATTGCACGGAATCGCTGGAGATGGCCCAAGAGTGGAGCGCCACTCAGGAAAAGGCCATCGGCTACGCAAACGAATACGAGTTTGATGATTCCGGACTCAGCGTCCTGGACTTGACCAGCGGCTCATACACCGTGCTTCATTGGCTGTCCGTCCTTCTGGAAAACAGGAGCTTTTCCGCCAACCACCCTCTGGATTCCCAGGCAAAACAGTACTTGACCAGCACTTTTGCCGTGAACTACCAAGATGCGGACGTTATCGTGGGCAACCGCGCGGACGACAGCTACTTTTCCTTTGCCCGGGCATTCCTTGCCGGCTCCCTTTCCTACCAGCAACTGAGAAAAGCCATGGACCTGGGCGGGCTGGGGAAGCAAGTGGTGCTGAAAAGCCCTCGGTCGTTCCAGAGGCTGACCTTCATCGGGGCCACGGAGTCCGCCTGCGGCCTATGGCTTCCCCGCAGAAGAAACCGCGATTCAAAGGCCCGCGCCGATTACCAGCACCTGGCCCAACAGGGATTCGATGCTGGCGGCCTCTACATCCAGGACATCCTGCGAGAGGAGATGACCCCGCACGATGCGCGCCTACAGTGAGCTCTACCTTCCCGACGCTCAGCACAACCTTGCAACGCTCTTTGACTGGAGCTGCAATCACCAGGACGTGCCGCTGGCCACGGTTTTTTCGCTGTTTGCAAACAGCAGCATCGGCAGGCGCTTCGGCTCAGGGGATCCGGCGATCGTTGCCGGAAGATCGGGCGTGGAGCTGGCCTTCGAGCTGCTGATCGACCAAGGCCTGATCGCCCCCGACTACCCGATTTCCCAAACGACCCTGGACTGCTTTGCACGCAGCCCCGAATACTGGGTCGGCTGGGTGACTGCCTACTTTCAGTGGAGCGAAGGGCTTACGTTTTCCCAGCTCAACGACTTAGTAAACATCAACGACGTGGCGCAGCTCTACCACCCCTACCACGAGATGGACATCCGCCAGACCTGCGATGCCATTGCGGCCCTTGCCCTCAAAAATCGGGGCGAAACGAACCTCAAGCGAATCCGCGTTGCCGCGGGACTGAGCCAGCGGGACTTATCCCGGATGAGTGGGGTCTCCCTTCGCAGTATCCAGCATTACGAGCAGCGTCAGAAATGCATCAACAAGGCCAGCATGGAAACGGTGCTGCAGCTTTGCGCCTGCCTGTGCTGCGATCCTCGGGACCTGATGGAGCCCCTGGGCCAGGAGCGCTACGAGTACGCCGTCGTTCAGCTTCCTCCAATCGGCCAGGAGGACTCCTGACGCAGCTGCATCGCTTTTGGGGGTGCCGAGTCTCAGGGTTCGCGTTTTCCGGGCGCGAACCCGGGGAACTGTATGATTTCGAAGTTAGGGCAGAAAAACGGGCTTTTTCGAGAGCGAAACGGCGGTTCTGTACGATTTTCCGAAGGCCTGCAGCTTCCATTTCCAGTGCCTTGACGGCCTTTGCTGGCGCCGTGGATTCACAAGTTCGAGAAATCCCAGGTCAGAGCCTTGCCGGCTTCAGGCAGCAAGGCCAACGGCGCAGATTATTATCCTGCCTTGAAGAGCATCGTCGTACAGAACCGCCGTTTCATGCTCAAAATGGGTGAAAAATCTGCCCTGGACACCATCGCCCTCGGCAGGGACGCAAGAAGCGACTCCTCCCAGATCCGAAAACGCAGGCGGGACGACGCCGGCGTCTGCTATGATGGGTGGTCCTCGGCGGCATAGGACCCATGCGTGGGCGCGCCTCTAATCCTTTATGGAAAGGAGGTGAGAAATGTGGAGATTCAGATCGCAGCCATTCAGCTCGCCACGGCGGTGCTGGCATTGGTCACCGCGGTGCTCGCTCTCCTGCCCGCCCTGGGCAAGGCCATTAGGCACTATAAAAGGAAACGTCCCAAGCGCTAATTTGGGACGTTCCAAAGTCTAAGAGGCGTGCCCACACAGCACCATGGGCAGCCGCCGAGTTACATTATACACCAAAGCCAGAGGACCGAAGATCTGGTTATCCGATCCGCAACGTCGGCACCCGCAGCGAAGCGAGCGGGGTCACGCCGGGCTTCACAAGGTACGAGGCGCCAAAAGCATGAACGCGCAAGCCAACCACAGGCCTGCTAACCAACGCGTAACCAAACGCAGCGTAACCTTACTGCAGAATTCGTAGCATCGACGTCGTCGTCAGCAGATTGCACCGCATTGAAAGGCAGTTGCCATGAAACCTGCAGCGCCGCCCAAAGAAACGTCCCGAGAAAGCTTCTCTCCGTATTCCTGAGCATGGCGATGGTGCTGTGCTACCTCGCGATCGCGCCCGTGCAAGAAGCGAAGGTGGAATCTGCAAGCGCTGCCAAGACCGTTGTCCTGGGCGGCTGTCATTCCTCAATCATCACGTCAGACGGCTCCCTGTGGACATGGGGCGCGAACAACTGGGGCCAACGTATCGGTCAAGGTCCGCTCCACCAAGCGCAAGACCGTGACCTACGCGTTCCTGGGCGCCGGCAAGAACGGCGGCAGGAGCCTGTACGTGAAGGTGAGGTCCACCAAGGTGAAGAGCTACAAGTCCCTGATCCTGAGGAAGGGCGGCAACAAGAAGCTCACGGTGAAGAAGGCGTAGCCCTTTCCGCATAGGCAATGCATCTTGGCCCTGGACGAGCAGCGCTCCCAGGGCCAGTCCTTTTGCCATCAGGAGACTGCATCAGAATCGATTATGCTGCATCCCCGACTATTCAAAAGTCCCACCAGGACGCAAAAGCCTGTTCACTTCGGCATAGCTACTCGCAATTCTCTTTGCAAGCTCTCTAGATGCAGCTGCCGAAAGGGAATACTCTCCACATTCCAGGCAAAACATCACGACCTCCTGCTAATGGATGGACGCGACGCAGAGCAAAGCCCCCAGCGGCGCAGAGCAATAGCGCGCAGCCGCCTTTGAGCATGCTGAACCAGCCAGACGCCATTCGTTCCCCAAAAATCGAGTTTTATTGTTTTTGGGGATTTGAGCTGAAATAGCGAGGTACGACGCTCACCGTCCTGGAGCCTCCAAGACGCAAGCGCCCTTCGGCCCCCAATGTTCTCGATCTGCAAAGAGGAAAGCATTGACCCCTTGGGGCATTAGAGGCAGTGTTCATGGGTAGGCTGGCACGATATAGCAGTTATTCTTCAGAGCACTGCAAAACGTTACATCATATCGGGATGCCGATCGCTTTTGACTCAACGCCATACCCGCGGCATTGCCAGGGAACCGCTTCAATGGTATAAAGTAACTGGTTCCCCGAAAGGGGGGCTTCCAAGTGCCGGGGACGTTTTCCCCGGCTTTCTTCGTCTTAGGGGCCATATTGCGCGAGCTCAGCATCTTCATAGACGAGTCCGGCAGCGACGGGCTGAAAGACAGGTACTACCTGCTCACTCTGGTGCTCCACGAGCAGGACGCCGACATCAACGAGGGGATACGCGCCTACGAGCGGTCCCTTGCCGAGAAGGGGCTCCCGGACATCCCATTCCACGCCTCCCCGCTCCTGAACGGGCACGGGGACTACTCCGGCATGGAGCTGGCGGATAGGAAGCGCCTGCTGTCGTCCTTCAGGGTGTTCTTCCGGCACCTGCCGATACGCTACGCGTGCATAGCCCTCAAGGCGAGGGAATACCAAGACCTTGACGATCTTACGAGCTCGATGCGCCGCCGCCTTATCGAGCTCTTCTTTGACGAGCTCGCGTTCTTCCTGGGCTTTGGCGCCATCAAGGTCTACTACGACGACGGCCAGAGGTCGGTGGCTTTGGCCATCCACAAGGCGGTGGACTACGCCCTGTCGAAGAACGCGGTGGCGTACAGGTCGGCATCCCCGGCGGACTACAGGCTCAGCCAGGCCGCGGACTACATCTGCACGATGGAGCTCACGGCCCTGAAGTACGCCGACAAGTCCTCGACGGCGACCGACGAGAAGTTCTTCGGGTCCTGGTCGCAGTTCAAGAAGGGCATCCTCAGGGAGGTCCGCTCAAAGGGACTCTAGATAAGCATCCCGCCGAACTGAGGGTCCGTCACCTCCACCAAGGCCAGGGAGCACGGTCTCAGCGCTCAGGAGCTGGTGCAACAGGTCGCAAGTCAAGACTACATAACCGAGGAAGAGCGGGCGAAGATTATCAAGGAGCTTGATAAGCCGATCGATGTCAACTGCGTACTTCGGGCGTCCTAGTCTTTCGTACTTATCAAGATAGTGTTGGCAGTCGCTCACTATCTGCTTGCTATTCTCGT
>JAQXGX010000010.1 GCA_029006935.1 Eggerthellales bacterium
ACCTGGGGCGCCAGACGCTCCACCGTCTGGAGTAGGTTGTATTCGGCCTCGTACTCGGTGCCAGCCGCCAGTTTTTCCGCAAAGCGCTTGCAGATCACCGCACGGGGGTCGGACAGGGTGTAGACCGCGTGCCCCATGCCGTAGATCAGGCCGGAACGATCGCTTGCTTCCTTGCGCACCACCTTTTCCAGATACGTCGCCACCTGGTCTTCGTCCTCCCAATTGGCAACCTGGGCCTTCAGCTCGTCCTGCAGCTCCCGCACCTTGAAGTTGGCGCCGCCGTGCCTATGCCCCTTCAGCGAGCCAATGGCACCGGCAAAGGCCGAATAGGGGTCAGTGTCGGCAGAGGACATGACACGCATGGTGAAGGTGGAGTTATTGCCGCCGCCGTGTTCGCAGTGCAGACACAGCAGCACGTCCAGCATGCGGGCCTCCTCCGGCGTAAACTGACGGTCCGGACGCAGTGCGGAAAGGATGGTTTCCGCCGTGGACTGGCCCGGAATGAAGCGATGCATAATCCAAGACTCCCGGAAGTAGCGGGCACGCATGCAGTGGTACCCCAGCACGGAAATCCGCGGAAGCCGAGACATCAGCGAAATGGCGGTGCGGATCTCGTGCTCCACCGAACGTTCCTCGGCCTTGGGATCGTGCAGGTACAGGCTCAAGACGCTGCGGGACAGCATGTTCATGATGTCCGGCGGCGTGTCGCTTACAATTTGGGAGGCAATGAAGCCATCCGGCAGCTCGCGAGCTTCGTCGATAGCCGCCACGAACATGTCCAGCTGCTCTTGGGTAGGCAGCTCTCCCATGATCAGCAGGTATGCCACTTCCTCGAAGTTGAAACGATGCTCAGGCGAAAGGTCTCCTAGCAGATCATACAGATCGTAGCCGCGCAGGCTCAGATGGCCTTCGTCGGGAAGCTTCTCGCCATCGGATATTACGTAACCGTGCACGTTGGAAACGTTGGTCATGCCTGCGATCACGCCCGTACCGTCAGCGTTGCGCAGGCCACGCTTCACATCGTACTTGCGATACAGCGCCGGCTCAATGCGGTTGACCTCCATGAAGTTCTGGTTCAGATCAAGCTTCGCGGAATTGTCCATGGGCACCTCCTGATGGATTTCGCCTCGGGCGAAAAAAACAGCCCCAACCCGCCATTCAGCCGCGGGCCTTAAGGGAATGTACGGTGATTTCTTTGATAAGGGCTATTATACCCGTAAGCATTACCACCGAATTTCGGGCGAAAGATACGGTACCCACGCAGGCGCGACTGCCCTGCGCAGATCGGTCTTTGCCCGCGTCTGCAATAAGGAACGCACCATGGCCATCATCGACGCCCACGCCCACATCTACCCCGCCAAGATCGCACAGCGGGCGACCGATTCCGTGAAGGGCTTCTACGGCTTTGACTTCCCCATGTTCGGAAACGGCACCGTTGCCGACCTGACCAGCGCGTCCCCGGAGATTACCCACTACGTGGTCCATTCCGTGGCGGTGCGCCCCCACAACGTGGCCAGCATCAACGACTTCATCGCCGCGGAGTGCACCAAGGACTCACGGCTGATCGGCCTCATGGCGGCTCATCAGGACCTTCCCGACCCGGAGGCGGAGATTAACCGCGCCATAGGGATGGGACTGAAGGGCATCAAGCTCCACCCCGACACCCAGCAGGTCAACGCCGACGACCCCCGCCTCATGAACATCTACGAAATTGCCCAGGCCAAGGGGCTGCCGGTGATCCTGCACGCCGGAGACTACCGCTACGACTACAGCCATCCCCGCCGCATCAAAAAGGTGCTGCGGGCCTTCCCCGACCTGCGGGTGAACGCAGCCCACTTCGGAGGCTGGTCCGTGTTCGACCTGGCGGTAGAGTATCTTCAGGACGAAAACTGCTTCATGGACCTTTCCAGCGCCTACGAGTTCCTGGGGCTTCGACGCAGCCGGGAGCTCATTGACCTGTACGGCACCGATCGGCTTATGTTCGGGTCTGACTATCCCAGCTGGGATCCCCAGCAGGAACTGGACCGAACCCGGGCTCTAGGGTACGGCCTGGAGGATTTTCAGAAGCTGACCTGGCATAACGCAGAGCGCTTCCTGGGCATTACGGTCGAATAGGCCCAGGGCAAAGGCGAAGTCGAAACGCCGGGAGCAGCTCGGCTCCGGTCCAACCCTGCCGCAACCAGGAAACGCGCGCCTAGTGCTGCTCCTCTTCCCGCTCCTCCGAGTCCACGGACTCCACCTGGGCCGCAACGCTGTCCACCCGCAGCCGGTCCATGGCGGTGACCCGCAGCGTCACCCGGGTATTCCGATTGCTGATCACGGCCTCTTCGCCCACAGAGGGAATGCGGTCCAGCAGAGTCATCATCAGACCACCCACGGTTTCGCACTCATCCGCCTCCTGAGGAAGGAAGCCAATAAGCTCCTCCAGCTCGTCCACGGAAAGGGAGCCCTCGATTTCGTACCGACCGTTGGAAAGCTCTTTGACTTCGTCGGTCTCATGCAGATACTCGTCGTCGATACGGCCCACGATCTGGCCCATCACGTCGCTCATGGTCACGATGCCCGCCGTGCCACCGTGCTCATCCACCACCACCGCAATCTTGGTGTGCTTTTCCTGAAGCACATGGAGAAGCTTCGGGATGCTTAGGCCTTCCGGCACCGCTTCGATGGGGCGCACCGGCAGGTCAGCCATGGTGGCACCAGGCTCCATAGTGTACAGGTCCTTCACGTGAACAAAGCCCACGATGCGGTCCTTAGTGCCTTCGCACACCGGATAGCGGGTGTACTTGTAGCGAAGCATCCGTTCCCGGTTTTCCTCCAGGGAATCGTTCAGATCCAGGCAGACCAGATCGGTACGAGGAGTCATGATGGTTTCCGCGTCCTTGTCAGAAAGGTCGAACACGTTGTCCACGTACTCATTCTGAGCCTCTTCGATCAGGCCGCTTTCCGTGGACTCATCGATCATGAGCTTGAGCTCGCCGCTGGTATAGACCTCG
This sequence comes from Eggerthellales bacterium, assembly GCA_029006935.1. Taxonomy (GTDB): domain Bacteria; phylum Actinomycetota; class Coriobacteriia; order Coriobacteriales; family Eggerthellaceae; genus SUG1186. Next base: position 2,997 of record JAQXGX010000010.1, read on the forward strand.
TGCTCATCAGCAGGGTCGCCGCCGGTCAGGCGCACCACACCGTTGGTCAGGCCGTTAAACACCACCATGATGGGGTAGGTTGCCCGGTAAAACCACAGCAGGGGCGTGGCGGTGCGCAAAGCCAGCTGCTCGGTCTTCAGGATGGCAAAGGACTTGGGAATCAGCTCGCCTACCACCACGTGCAAGGTGGTCATGATGCTAAAACCTATGGCCACGGAAAGAGCGCTCATGGCCGCGGGAGGCATGCCCACCGCTTCGCACACCGGACGGATAAGCTCGGTAAACAGCGGCTCGCCCAACCAGCCGATGGCCAGGGAAGCCAAGGTGATGCCCAGCTGACAGGCAGAAAGATAGGCGTTTACGTTTTCGGTGATGACCTTGGCGTTCTTGGAGCCGGGCTTTCCCTGCTCAACCGCCAGGTCGATCTGGGACTTGCGCACACGCACGCACGCGAACTCGGCAATAACAAAAAAGGCGTTCATTGCCAGGAAGAACGCCAACAAGGCAAAGCTTATGCCAATGCTCATAGGTCCAAAGACCTCCTTCGCAGCTGCTCACACGCGTGAAGCAATGCGCGGCGCCGCTGCTCGACATGCTGTTCGTAACTGTTCTACTGTACTGCTTCGGGTAACGCTATCATGGTACAAGATTCCCTGGCAGCGGTCTGTTCCACCTGCCAAAGCACCACCAAACATCCAAGGGGACGAAAGGAACGTACATGAAGTTCTTCGACGAGTTCAAGGAGTTCATCAACAAGGGCAACGCCATGGACAGGGCTGTTGGCGTGATCATCGGCGGCGCGTTCACGGCCATTGTGACTAGCCTGACCACCGACGTGATCAACCCTGTGCTGCAGCTCGTCACCAGCGCGGTTCCTGCTGGCGGCAAAGACGCCATGAGCAGCCTGGTGATTCCCGTGACCGCTAACGTGAGTATCAACTTCAGCGCCTTCATCAGCGCCATCATCAACTTCCTGATCATTGCCTTTGTGGTGTTCTGCCTGGTCAAGTCCTTGAACTCCCTGCAGAATGCGGGAAAGAAGGCACTGGGCAAGAACAAGGAGGAAGAAGAGGAGACTCCTGCTCCCACCTGCCCCTACTGCCTGGAGGAGGTCAAGGAAGGCGCCACCCGCTGCCCCCATTGCGCAGGCGATATCGCCGCATTCAAGGAGTAGGATCCGCTCAGGAAACCGATACAGGACATGATTCCGACCTGACGC
>JAQXGX010000011.1 GCA_029006935.1 Eggerthellales bacterium
TGGTGATTTCCCTGTTCAGTCCCGCCATGCTATTCCGCCTTCAGCGTTGCGCCAACAGCCGCCGCGCAGGCGGCAAGGGATTCGTCTTGCAGCTGGCTTCCCAGCAAGCGGGACGCCGGCAGCAGCGGCAGGGGGAGCTCCTGTTCCAGCAGCGCCACCAGTTCCCTAAGATTCGCTCCGCCGCCCACGCAGTAGGCGCAGGTCAGCTCCTGCTCGGGATTGTTGAACCCGTAGAAGTTCAGGGCTCGGGTGATCTCCACCGCCATGGTTTCGAACACCTGGCCAGGACGCTGCAACTGCAGGCATTCCTTGAAGTTGGCGAGCTTGTACTCGTTGGCAAGATGCTCTTCCACGCCCATTTCCTCGGCAACGGCCCGATCCACGTCTTGGCCCCCCAACTCGATGGTGCGGGTCACGTCGTAGCGGCCCCCGGCAAAGAAGTGCAGGCGCGTATGCCAGTGGGCAAAGTCGATCACGCAGCAATCCTGCTGGGCGCTTTCGCTGCGCTCCAGCGCGTCCTGCAGGGCGGCCACGGCGGGCAGCGCGGTTCGCAAACGCAGTCCCGCCCGGCTGAGCATGCGGCCTAAGTCGACGATTACGTCCTTCGGGGCGGCACAGGCAAGCACGTCCATGCCAGAAAGCTGGCTCTGGTCGTTCAGGACGGGTCCTAGCACCGCATAGTCGTAGAAGTAGCGATCCTTGCCTTGCTCAATGAAGTCGTGGAATTCGAAGGGCAGGTTCAACACCAGCTCCTTGTGATCCATCACCGGCATCTCCATGCGCCTGACCAGGGAATAGTCGGAGGGCAGCACCAAGGCAACGTCCTTGGCAACGCCGCCTTGGGCCTTGACCGTGCGCTTCAGGAAGTCAGCCATGGCGTCGTGGCTCACAATGCGCTGCCCGTCCATCAGCCCCTCGGGAAGGGCTTCCACTGCCAGCGCACGCACCGCGCCGCCTTCGCACACGGCAATCTTCAAGGCGTTGCTACCAATGTCTATTCCGGTATAGGATCGCGCCATGCTGCTCCTTCGCCCCAGGTGTTCGCCGCGTCTTTGCGCCGCGCTGTTCGTTTCCTCGATTCAGTATAGGCAGGGCTGCAGAAGCGTGGTTCCCTGCAACGTTTTTGTTGCGTTTCGGTTGATTTTGGCCCAGGCTGCAGGTGGTGCGGACGGTGCAGGCTGCGCCTTGGGGAGGCTGTTGCTTTGGGGGCTGCTGCTTCGGGGGTTGCTGCCAAAACGGACGGTATTGCCACGCGCCTGGCTTTGCGTTTGGTCATGTCCCTCCGCGGACCCCGCTCCTGTCAATTCAGGCGCCGAATTGCCAGCAGCCCCCCGATTTCCAGGGCACAAGCCCGCTTTCGACCACCAAATTGCCACGGAGCCGAAACCACGCAAACCGAGCACCCCGCCCCAACGCTAGGAGTTCACGGGGATCACCGTGAAAGCGCTGGTAGCAACGGGATTCGAGGCGCTATCGCACACCGTCAGGGTCACCTTGCACACCGGGGCTTCGGCGGAGTAGCGACTACTCCCCCCGTTGGTCCAATCAAGCTGCACCCGAGCCTTCATCCCCAGGGTGTAGGACGCCTGGGTAGCAAGCGGCGCCAAGGACCCATCCGTGGCCTTCAGGGCCACGTAGCCCGCGGCATCCTCCGGCAGCTCCTGGCCTTCCTCCCCCACAACCACCAGACCGGTCCGGTAGGCATCCGCCGCCCAGAACCTCTGGTAGACGTAATGCTCCCCATCCTGGTCAGAGGTCACAGAAGGCCTGTCGAAGTCCTGCGCCGAGCGAAGGGCGGTGGTGACCGCCGTAGTCAGGGTGGAGCACAGCGCTTGAGACTCCGATCCCACCAGGCTTTCCTGGTACTGACGGGCGGCAACTGACACCCCCGCCGCCAGCAGTAAAGACACCAGGCTCATTACCACCACGCTGACCAGCAGCTCTCCCAGTGTCAGCCCGGCGGTGCTTGCAAGCCTTTCCTTCACGACGCGTCTAATCATAGTAGACGTACTCCTGATCCTGGGAAGTCATGAGCACGCGCTCCCCATAGGTGTGGTCATAGTCCTTCGAAAGGTCATCTTGCACGGAAAAAGCCACGTCCACGGTCTGCCCCGTTTCGAAGGAAGACAGGGCGAAGGGCTTATCCGCATCCGCTGCGGTGGCATTCACCCGAGCAGCCACCACCACGGCGCTGCACAAGAACACAAAGGCCAGGCACGCCAGCATCACGCCCAAAAGGGACTCCACCAGGCTTTCCCCCGCCGCATTCCGAAGCTTCCGAAGCACCGCAGCTCCTCCTATCCTTCAATCGTGCAAGCCCACGCATAGGTGGTCCCGCTTCCCTTACTCACGGACGAAGGGGAAACCAGCAGCGTTTCCGAATACGCCCCCTGCTCCTGCTGAAGGGTCAAGGTCAGCTCCATGGCAAAGGCGGCCCTCCCCGCAGAGGCAAGATCCCCCTCCGCCGCCGGATACACCCGCAAGACGCCGGCCACCACCTGCAGGCGATCGTCCGACGGCGCAAAGGAAAGCTCCTTGCTCACATAGGGCCGGTCGGCCGTGTAGGCGCCCGCCGGATTCTGGTACACCTGCCGGAAAGCATCAAAAACCAGCTTCCGCAGCCCTGCAGGCTCCTCCTCTCCCAAAAGCTGGAACGCGGGATCGTCCTGGGAACCCGTGACCCGCACCTTCAGGCCGTCCAGCTGCTCCGCCGCCAGCCGGGCCGCGGAGTCCAGGGAAAGCTGGGCCTGGGTATGCGCCCGGTCGTTGTTGACCACCTTCAGGCTGGTCACCGCCGCGCTCAACATGACGCAGGAAACAATGGCGGCGATCAACAGCAAAAGCAGGGCGAAAAGCAGGGAAGCCCCGCGGCTGCTCGCCAGCTTCCCGCGCATGCGCTCGGTCAGGCCGCTCACTGCGGGCCCCCTTCCTGCTCCAATCCCTGCTCCGCGCCCTGCTCCCGGACCTGCGCAGCAACGAAGACGGGCCAGTCGCCATAGTGGACGTAGTCCCCCTGCCCGTTCTTCACCACCGCGCCGAAGGCATAGGCCCCGCCGTCGGTTTCTTGGAAAACAAAGCAATGCTTCGCTGCAGCTCGGGAAGGCAGGAACGCCTGCAGCTGATCGTAGGTCAGAGCCCGGGCA
>JAQXGX010000012.1 GCA_029006935.1 Eggerthellales bacterium
GCTGGCGGAGGATGTAGGATTTGAACCCACGGAACCTTTCGGCTCAACAGTTTTCAAGACTGCCGCCTTAAACCACTCGGCCAATCCTCCGTGTTTGCGCACGCCTTCGCTGTGGCGCGCAAAGTACAACACAGAATACCATATAATGCATTCTGTTATGAACGACCCACACCGCCAAACACCCGTATCTGCTTGCGAAAACGGCTCCGAGCCTGCGGTTTTGCCGCTGCCCGTGCCGGATCTGCCCCGCAGCTTGCTAGAGATTGGCATCGACCCGATCTTGCTGCAGGGATCCTTGCTGCAGGCGGGTCCCAACCGCCCAGTTCCCAGCCGCCTGGACGACCAGCACTATCTGCGCATGGCCCTGGGTCAGGCGTGTCATGCCGCTGAGCTGGGCGAAGTCCCCATCGGCGCGGTGGTGGTCTTCGACCCCTACTGCAAGGAAACCCGCACCCCGCTGCTTCCGGATCCGGTGGTGATCGCCGCCGCCTGCAACCTGCGGGAGACCACCCAGGACCCGGCGGGTCACGCCGAGTTCTTGGCCTGCAAGGCGGCGTCAGAGCTGCTGGGGGTGTGGCGGCTGACTGGTTGCACGGTGTACGTGACCCTGGAGCCGTGCGTCATGTGTGCTGGGCTGCTGCACCAGGCGCGGATCGACCGCTGCGTGTACGGGGCGCCTGACCAAAAGGCCGGGGCGCTGGGGACGCTGTACCGGATGAACGAGGATACCCGGCTCAACCACACCTATGAGGTGCGAGCTGGCGTGTTGGAGCAGGAATGTGTGGCTGAGCTGCGTCGATTCTTTGCCCAACGAAGGAAGAAGAGCTAGAAACGGAGGCCCTCATGGCCCAGGAAAACGTGAAGAAGAACGCCGCTGCAAAGGAACAGGCTGCGGAGCAGCAGCAAAAATCCCAGTCCCACCAGGCGCTTTCCCAAAGCGCTCCCGTGGACATGATCGCCATGGCCCGAGAGGCCACCCTGCGGGACCAGGCAGGCATGTATGCGGGTACCACGAAGGTGGTGGCTCCGGCAAAGGTCAACCTGTACCTGGGCGTGGGACCGCAGCGTCCCGACGGATACCATGAGGTGACCACGGTGCTGCAGTCGCTGATGCTCCACGACGTGCTGTACGTGCGGGTGAAGGACCTGGATCCGGTGGTGGTGGAATACGAGCGCGGCCTGGCTCGGGAAAAGGGCAAGGAGTACCGAACCGACGTGCCCCAGGTGCGGGTCACCTGCGTGGGCTGCGAAGGGGTGGAGGCCCCGCAGCTTCCCAGCGACCAGAACCTGGCCTACGCGGCGGTGATGGCCCTGGCCGAGGCCACGGGCAATGGCGCCAACCAGGCGGTGGACATTCGCATTGAAAAGCACATTCCCCAGCAGGCGGGCTTGGGCGGCGGGTCCTCTGATGCCGCTGCGGCCCTTATTGCCATGGCCGATGCCTGGGATATGGATCCGAACGACCCCGTGCTTTTCCAGGTGGCGGCAGGGCTGGGTGCTGATGTGGCCTTCTTCCTGGTAGGCGGCTGTGCTCAACTTGACGGTGTGGGCGAAGCCCTGCAGCGAAAGCTTCCCTCCCGTAAGAGCAACGTGGTGCTGGTGAAGCCCGAAGGGGGCCTTTCCACCGCAGACGTGTACCGGGAGTTCGACTCCGACCCCGATCTGCCTACCTCCCAGGTGCAGGAGCAGCTGACTGCTGCCCAGGACGGCGCCTCCGTGCCGCTGTTCAACGGACTGCAGTCCACTGCCGTGCGCCTGCTCCCCGAGTTGGCGCGGGTACAGGAGTGGGCTGCGGAGCAGGAAGGCGTGAGTGACTGCCTGCTGTGCGGCAGCGGTTCTGCCAGCTTCCTGTTGTGCGAAAGCTTCGAGGCAGCCTGCAAGGTGTCTGCTGCAGCCATGGCCCAGGGCTGGTGGGCCCGTTCCACCAGCTTCAGCGGCTTGCGCGCTGCGGTTGTCCCAAAGCGATAGTGAAGGAGCGGCGGCCCTTTCGCCCAGAAGCAGGGTCGGAGTCGGGAAATCGTTCGCACAGCGGAATCCTTCATTGTGCGAACGAAATCGGGTCGGCCAGGGCCTTCGTCCCGGGTAAAAGAAAAGCCGCCCCGAAGGACGGCGTGAGCTCAGATGGCGGAGAGCTGGGGATTTGAACCCCAGATACCCTTTTGGGGTATACTCGCTTAGCAGGCGAGCACCTTCGGCCTCTCGGTCAGCTCTCCGTATGCACCAGCAGATGCACTCACACATGAGACCGCCATCATGCTGTTCTGGCAAGAACAAAGCGGTGGACGTTTGTTGTTTATGAGCCTTCGGCACGGACTCGTAACATCTGCGCGCCTTTGCAGGAGTATACTCAACCATCATGCGAACAACCTTGTGCTGAATGAGGG
>JAQXGX010000013.1 GCA_029006935.1 Eggerthellales bacterium
CGGATACAGCGGCACCTGCTCGGCGATGAGGTCGAAGCACTTGCCGAACAGCTTCTGCTGGTCGTCGCCGGAAGCTTCGCGTGCCTGCTGCAGCAGGTCCTGAAGCTCGTTGAACTTCTTGGGGTCGGAAACCTTCCAGAAGGTGCGCTGCTGGGTCCAGATGTTGTCTGCATACCACCAGGACATCCACAGGTCGGGGTCGTTACCGAAGCAGGACGGATCGCCAGGGGAAAGCAGGATGTCGTACTTGGCTCCGTCGGGATCGGCGAAGGATGCCCAGTCGACCTCGCACACGTTCAGGGTCACGGCGTCCTTGCCCAGGACGGCATCCCAGTCGTTCTTGATCTGGGGAGCCAGGTCCTTCGGCCAACGGTCGTTGACCATGAGCTCCAGCTTCAGGTCCTTGACGCCGGCTTCCTTCAGCAGGGACTCGGCCTTCTCCGGGTCGTAGGTGTAGACCGTGGCGGCTTCCTGGAAGTTGGCATGGGACTCGGGCAGGAAGCACTTCAGGGCCTTGGCATAGCCGGCCAGCTGGTTGTCGATGAGCTTCTGCACGTCGATGGCGTAGAACATGGCCTGGCGGACGCGATAGTCGTTCCACGGAGCCTTGTTGGTGTTGAACATGAGGAACGGAAGGCCGAAGCCGTCAACGGATTCCACGGTAGCGCCGGCGTTCTGGCACAGCTCGATGTTGGCAGCGGGAACGCTGTCCATGGCCATGACGGCCTGCTCGGTCAGGTACTGGGTACGGGAGGTCTCGTCGGAGATGATGTCCCAGTGCATGGCAGCGGCAGCTGCGGGCTTGGGGCCGTTGTAGTTGGGGTTGGGCTCGAAGTCAACGGCACCGCCGTCCTCGAAGTTGCAGGAGGTCATGACCCACGGGCCGGTGCTCAGGAAGGTGCCCTTGTCCAGGTCTTCCTGCTTGGTGTCCTTGGGGAACACGCGGCAGGTGGCCAGACGGCACTTGATCAGGCTTTCGGCCGGATACTTCAGCTTCAGGGTCACGGCGCCGTCAGCGGGCTCCACCTTGTCGATGAAGCTCAGGAACGGCTTGTACAGGTCGTTCTCCATTTCCACCTGGATGGCGTTGATCACGTCGTCCACGGTCACGTCGGAGCCGTCGGAGTACTTGGCGCCTTCGCGGATGGCGATGGTGTACTCGGTGTCGGAGACCTTCTCGGGCTCGCCGGCAGCCAGGGCCGCATAGGGCTCATAGGTGGCGTAGTCCAGGTCGTACAGGGCCTCGCAGGTGTGGCAGTAGGCAGCCATGACGCCAGCGGCGCTCACGCCAACGGGAGTGTAGGCGTTGCTGGTGGGATAGCTGAGGGCAGCAGTGATGGTACCGCCTTCCACGGCAGCGCCGTCAGCTGCAGGCTTGGAGTCGCCTTCGGTCTTGCCGCCGCCACCGCAGCTGGAAAGGCCAACGGTGATTGCGCCCGCTGCTGCCATGCTGGCAACAACGAAGGAGCGACGGCTGATGGTGCTCTTCTTCATATGGATTCCTCCAATACGTAGTGGGGGTTCTCCCCAGTTTTCGACGCAGCGTCCCCGGCTACGCCAATTCTGTTCAATTATGAATTAATAATGGTTGTTTTGCAAAGGTTAGCGCCGTCATTCCACCCTACATTTTCGTGCGTCTGTAAAAAAACAAGGGGGTATGATGGCCAGAAGACCATGCGATGAAGGAGCAGCTTCGTGAGAACAGGAAAAGACCAGGTGAATGACCAAAACCACGCTTGCAGCTGCGATGTGCTGGTGGTGGGCTCCGGAATTGCCGGCACCATGGCGGCCCTGAGCGCCGCTTCCCAGCTGGGCCCGGGCGGAACCGTGCTGCTGGCAAGCGACGGCCCGGTGTTTTCCGGCTCCAGCTTCTTCCCCGGAACCTGGGGGCTGGGCCTGATCGCCCCCGACGGGGAGCAGGACCAGGAAGACCTGGTCAGCACCATCATGGAAGTAGGCTGCCACGTGGCGGACGAAGCACTGGTGCGCAGCTTCGTGGCGGGTATCCAACCCTCCATCGATCTGCTGGAAAGCTGGGGGCTGGCCCTGAAGAAGCCCAGCGGAAGCGCCCGCGCCCAGCGGGAGTACGTGCCCTGCTTCGACCACAAGCACCGGCTCTGGCGGGGAATCCAGCGTCAGCCCTTCGTGGAGGCCATAGGCGGCAGGCTTTCCCAAAGCGGCGTGACGACCTGCCGCGGATGGGAGCTGCTGGACCTGGCTTCCCCCTTCCAGGAGGGAAACGAAGGGTGCGAGCAGGGCACGGCGACGTTCTTCTGCAAGAGCACCCAGGACTTTTCCCAGGTGCGCTTCCTTGCCGCGGTGCTCTGCACCGGGGGGACCAGCTCCCTGTACCCACGGCACCTTACCAGCGCAGACTGCCGCGCCACGGTCCATGCCCTGGCCGCCCAGGCGGGATGCGACCTGGTGAACTTGGAGTTCCTGCAGTTCATGCCCGGGTTGGTGAGCCCGGTCAGAAACGTGGTCTTCAACGAAAAGACCTTCCGCTTCATGGAGCTTCCCGAAGCCGTGGTGAAAGACCTGGGCGGACCCGAGCGCACCCGGCAGCTGCTGGATCAGCGCAGCTGGCACGGGCCCTTCACCAGCAGGCTGGAATCCCGCCTCATCGACCTTCAAATCCACCAGGCAGGTCCCCGGGGCCTGGAAATGCGCCCCCAGCTGAGCGAGGAGCTGCCGGAATTCGCCTGCACCTACTTCGACTGGCTCCAAAGCGCCACCGGAACCGCGGCAGACGCTCCCCTGCAGGTTGCCCACTACGCCCATGCCAGCAACGGCGGCATACGCATTGACCCCTGGGGCGCTACCGGTGTTCCCGGCCTGTTCGCGGCGGGCGAATGCACCGGCGGCATGCACGGAGCGGATCGCATAGGCGGACTTTCCAGTGCCAACGGGCTGGTCTTCGGACTGCGGGCGGGCCAGGCGGCAGCAAAGTTCGCCCGGCAAGCAGCGGGCAGGCGCGATCATGCTGCAGCTGGGAGCGGAGCCTCCGCCCCCCTGCCCTCCTGGACCCGCTGGGGCAGCGATTCGGCCCAGGAAGCGGAAGAGCAGATGGGTCGGCTGATGGAGCAGCACTGCGGCATCATCCGCAGCGAAGAAGGCCTGGCCACGGCGCAGGGCGCCATCGACCAGCTTCTCTCCCACTTGCAACAAAGCTTGCAGCCGGCCCTTCGTCCTCAGGATGCTGCCCTGGCTCGCAGGACCCGGCTGCGGCTGGAAACGGCGCAGCTGATGCTGGGGTCCGCGCTTGAGCGACACCAGAGTCGGGGGTCCCACTATCGCGTGGACGAGCCCTTGGCGTATGGACGGAATAAGGTTAGAAGAGGAGGCAAGGCATGCTCCATGGCATAACGGATCCCGGCTTTTCCGTGCTGGGGGATTCCATCAGCACCCTGGCAGGGTTCATTCCCGCAGGCTGGCGAGTGCATTATGAAGGCGAAGTCCAGGTGAAGGGCATAACGGAGCCCCGGCATACCTGGTGGGGCCAGGTAATCGACCACTTCGGCGGGCACCTGACGGCAAACAGCTCCTTTTCGGGAAGCTGCGTGGAAGGCTTCGGCTTCCCCGCGGGATGCAGCCCCGAGCGCCTTGCGGCCCTGCGGGGGCCCGCGGGCCAGGCGCCCGACGTGGTGCTGGTCTACATGGGCATAAACGACTTCGGCTGGGGCGGCGCCCGCAACCAGACCCTGGGACGAAGTAAGTCCGCGTCGGCGCGCCCCGAAGACCTGCCAAAGTCCCACAGGATGCAGCAGACCGTGGGACCCGAGGCGGTGGAGCTTTTCGCCCGCGCCTACGATTCCCTGCTGGAAGGCGTTCGCAGCGTAGCTCCCCAGGCCCAGGTCTGGTGCGTGGGGCTGGCGCCGGGAACGCCTCCCCCGAGCTCTGGGAAAGGCCCGGAAGCGAAGCCCCCTCAGTTCGCCTACCGCCTTCGCGGCCAGGAGCTGGAGGCATACAACCAGGCCATCCGCAAAGCGGCCCAGGCCCACGACGCGGGATTCGTGGACATGGCAGCCTTGAACTTCTGCTACGACGCGGTGGACGGAGCGCACCCGAGCGCTCTGGGCATGGAGCAAATCGCCCAGACGGTCATCAGCTCCATCCAAGGCAGCCCCACCTCCCGCCTTGAGGAGCTGATCTCCCAGGCACCGGCTCCCCAGCGCACCTGCTTCCTGCCCACCTGCGAGGGCTGCCCCCGAAGCTCCGTGGGCACCACCAGCTGGGGGCTGCACTGCATGGAGCCCTCGGTGCCCTAGAAAAGAGGAAGGCGCCCCGGTTCGAGGCGCCTTCTTTCATGCAGGTTGCTCAACACCAGCCCGATGGGCTGGCGCCGCTTTGGTTTTTAGTCCTGATGCTGAATCATGCGGTTCAGGGCGTTCACGTAGGCCTTTGCGCTGGAAACGGTGATGTCGCACTCGGAGCCGCGGCCGGAGTACACGCGACCGTCGCGGGCGGTGATGCGGACAGTGACTTCGCCCAGGGCATCGATGCCGCGGGTCACGGACTGGACGCTGAACTCGCTCAGCTCGCAATCGGTCTGGACGATCTTGTCGATGGCCTTGCACAGGGCGTCGATGGGGCCGGTGCCGAAGGCGCAGGCCGTGCGCTCGTTTCCGTAAGGGTCGATCAGGGTCACGGTAGCGGTGGGGGTAAGGGGCTGACCGCAGCTGATCTGGGTGGACTTCAGGGTGTACAGGGCGCTTTCGTCACGCTCGGCTTCGCCCATGAGGGAGTGCAGGTCTTCGTCCATGACCTCCTTCTTGCGGTCCGCCAGCTCCAGGAAGGCCTTGTGGATCTTCTCGAAGCGCTCGGTGTTGGACAGGTCGTAGCCCAGCTGCTCCAGGCGATGGCGCAGGGCCGCGTGGCCTGAGCGTGCGGTGAGCACGATGCTGGAGCCGGCAGCTCCCACCATGCTGGGATCGATGATCTCGTAGGTGGAGCGCTCCTTGATCACGCCGTCCTGGTGGATGCCGGAGCTGTGGGCAAAGGCGTTGGCGCCGACGATGGCCTTGTTGGGCTGCACGGTGAAGCCGGTGATGCTGGAGACCAGGCGGGATGCCTGCAGGAACTCGGAGCAGTTGATGTCCGTGTGCACGTCCAGGTTGCGCTCGTGCATCTTCAGGGCCATGACGATCTCTTCCATGGCGGTGTTGCCGGCGCGTTCGCCCAGGCCGTTGATGGTGCATTCAACCTGGGAGGCGCCGTTGCGCACGCCCTCCAGGGCCAGGGCCGTAGCGCAGCCCAGGTCGTTGTGGCAGTGGACGGAGATGGTCACGTCCTCGATGCCGCGGACGTGGTCGCACAGGTACTTGATGCGCTCGCCGAACTCCCAGGGCATGTTGTAGCCGGTGGTGTCCGGAATGTTCACCACGGTGGCGCCGGCGGCGATCACGGCCTCGATCATACGCGCAAGGTCCTCGAAGGGGGCGCGGCCGGCGTCTTCGGCATAGAACTCCACGTCCTCAACGTACCTGCGGGCATGCTTCACCGCGTGGACGCCCCGCTCGATGGCCTCTTCCAGCGTCATGCCGCGGAACTTGTACTTCAGATGCTCGGGGCTCACGCCGATGCCGGTGTGGATGCGGGGACGGGCGGCGTTCTTCAGAGCGTCGGCGCACACGTCGATGTCCTTTTCCACCGCACGGGTCAGGCCGCAGACCACGGCACGGTCCCCTACCTCGGCAGCGATCTGCTGCACGGACTTGAAGTCACCAGGGGAGCTGATGGGGAAGCCCGCCTCGATCACGTCCACCCCCAGACGCAGCAGCTGACGGGTGACCACCAGCTTTTCCTGGGTGTTCATGGATGCGCCGGGTGACTGCTCGCCATCCCTGAGGGTAGTGTCGAAAATATGGATCTTGCGGGTCATTCCATCCTCCTTCGTGGATTTAAACAGCAGCGATATCAGATAAACAGGCTCAAGTATAGAGCTTCCCGCAGGGTCATCTTCTCTCTAGGCCCAATGCAATATAAGATATAGTTAGTAAGAACTTAGAGGAGTTGAAAGGGGCTTATCCCCTATGCCACGCATCTACGACATCATCAAGGCACCCCAGGACCTGACTTATCTGACCTGGGACGAAAGGTCCGCTCCCAGCGGCGCCCCAGGCACCAGCCCCAAGGCCCGGGAGGGCACGGGGGCCCACGCCATCATCTACCAGCTCCCCCAAAGCCCCGCTGTGCCTGGGGAGGTGAACCCGGACCTGCTGTGCCAGCTGCTAAGCAGTCGCCTGATGGAGCTTCTGGGAATCCCCCACGCACCCATAACCCTGATGCGCGCCTACGTACGACGCAACAGACGCACGGAGCTGACCTGGCTGACCAAGACCCGACCCAACCGCCGTCAGAACCAGCAGAAGGCCTCTCTTGCCCAGGTCTTCGGCACCATGGGTCGCCCAGACGAAACCCCCCTGGAGTTCTGCCAAAGAAACGACTGGCTTCCCCAGATAAGCGGCATGTTCCTGGTGGACTACCTTTCAGCCAACCGCAGCCGCACGGGCGCCCAGATAGAGGTGGCCAGGAACCCCGACGGCAGCCTGGAGATGACTCCCCTTCTTCCCAGCAGCCAGTGCTTCACCACCTCCTTCCGCATGCAGATGTGGCGCAGCCGCCCCTTGGAGCCCATCCGGGCAAACAACTACCTGGGATCGGCAGACGCCGCCGGAAACCTGCTACTCATGGACCCGTCCTTTTCCTGCGCGCCCCTGACCACCGCGTCCCGCGCCGCCTTTTTGGCGGGCCTGAAAAGCATCGCCGACGGCGCAAGCCTGAACGGTGCGTGGACCATTGTCTGGAAGCGCTGGCAGGCCTATCAGGAACTGCTCGGCAGCGGAAGAGCGGAGTGATCCCATGCGCACCTTCGCCCTGTACGACTCCTCCAAGCGCAATCGCAAGGCCTGCGCCTGGATCCTGTACGAGCCCAGCACCGACGAGTTCTCCCTGGAGCTGGCAGACTGGGCTCAACCTGCGGACCTGCCCCTGGGACTGGCCTTCTACGGTTCGCTGCCCCGGCCATCGCACGGTCCGCGCATGGTTTCCCCCTATCTGACCTGGCAGTGGCTGGAAACGCGCATGCCCCCCGCAGACCGGGACAACATAGCAGAGGTGCTTTCCGCCCACGGCCTGGAGGAGTACTACGCCCCCACCCTGCTGGCCCAGACCAACGGCCGCTCCCTGGACGACGACTTCCTGGTCCAGGAGGTACCCGCCACGTCCTACCGGACCGCGTCCCTGGAACAGCCGCTGCAGGCCCCGGCTGAGCTGGGTCTTCTGCTCAGTCGCGCCCGACGCGCCGCGGGCCTGACCCAGCACCAGCTGGCAGAGGCCACGGGCATTTCCCAGCCGGTCATAAGCGCGGTGGAGAAGGGTCGGCAGAACCCCACCTTGGAGACCATGGAGATCCTGGCCGCCGGCTGCGGTCGGAAGCTGCGGATTTCCCTGGAATAGGCGAACCGAGGCCCTGGGAGGCTGTTGTTTTGCCCCTCAAGGACGAAATCATGGCAGAATAGGGATAAGCCTCTTTACCGGGAGCAGCGCCCCTCATGGACCCCCTCCCGGAACATAAGCAGGCATGATCCCGAACGATCCTCGTCGCGTCAGCAGCTCGACGCTTCCCAACGCAAACCCCGCAGGAGGCAACCATGTCCGACCAGAACGAATACCGCGTCTACGGCGGCGAAGTAGACGGGAGCGGCCCCTGGTACGATCCCGGCCAGGTCTACACCCACGAAGTCCACGGCCACCAGGAGCGCTACCAGAAGCTCCTGCGCTTCACCAGCTCCTCCACCAAGGCGGCCGGCATCATGCTCCTGGGAGCCATCCTGGCGCTAGCGGTTGCCAACAGCTCCCTGCACGGCCCTTTCCTGGAGTTCTGGCATACGGAGGTCGGCGTCTTCGCCGGTCCCATCCATGTGGAGATGAGCCTTGCCCACGTGATCAACGACATGCTCATGGCAGTGTTCTTCCTGCTGGTGGGCCTGGAGATCAAGTACGAGATGACCGTGGGCGAACTCACCGACCTGCGGGCCGCCCTTCTGCCCATCCTGGCAGCCTGCGGCGGCGTGGTGGCGCCGGTGGCCATCTTCCTTGCCCTGAACGCAGGCTCCCCTGAAAGCGCCGGCGGCTGGGGCGTTCCCACCGCAACCGACATCGCCTTTGCCCTGGGCATTCTGGCCCTGCTGGGCAGCCGCGTGCCCGCCGGGGCCAAGGTGTTCCTTTCCACCCTGGCCGTGGCCGACGACATCATCGCCATCCTGGTCATTGCCGTCTTCTACGGCCACAGCCCCGACTTCCTGTGGCTGGCTTGCGCGGCCGCCGTGTTCGCCCTGATTATGGCGCTGAACCGCTTCCACGTGTTCGCCATCCTACCCTACCTGCTCCTGGGCGGGGTCCTGTGGCTGTGCATCTATCTTTCCGGAGTGCACTCCACCATCGCCGGCGTGCTCCTGGCCCTGACTATTCCCGTGGGCTCCCGGGTGCATCTGGTGAACTACCTGGGCTGGGCCCAGGACCGGGTGACGGAAGCCCAGCATCTGTACGACGAAGGGGCCCACGTCATGGGCCAGCCGGAGTACCTGAAGACCTTGAAGAACCTGAGCCGCGTGAGCAGCCAGGCCATTCCCCCGGCGGTGCGGCTGGAGCACAGCCTGTATCCCTGGGTGTACTTCCTGATCCTTCCCCTGTTCGCCCTGACCAACGCTGACGTGAGCCTGGCGGGCATCGACCTGGGCTCCATCCTGGGAAGCCCGGTGTTCCTGGGAGTGTTCTTCGGCCTGCTTGTGGGCAAGCCCGTCGGCATCCTGCTGGCCAGCCTGATCGCGGTGAAGACCGGGCTGGCGCCGCTGCCCTCCGGGGTTTCCTGGACCCACATGGTCGGCGTGTCCATCCTGGGAGGCGTGGGCTTTACCATGGCCATCTTCGTCTCCAACCTGGCCTTTGCCGACGTCGTCCTGGTGAGCACCGCCAAGCTGGCCATTCTCCTGGCGTCCCTTGCCGCCGGCGTGCTGGGCTTTGCCGTGCTCTTCGCCCGCGCCGCCAAGGACAAGGAGCGGGAACAGGACTAGAGCCGGCTCCCTCAGATCGGCCCTGCGGGGGGGCACGTCTGCCCCGCCCCCTTCGCTGAACAGGCTCTGCGGGATGCGCCTGCTCCCCTTTTGCCCCAGGTCGAAAGCCCCGGGGCACGAAAAAGGCCGGGGCAGCGCATATCTCGCTGCGTCCCGGCCTCAAAACGGCTTTGGGAAAGGGGCTTTCCTACTTCTTCACCGTGGTGAACATGGAGCGGATCTTCTTGCCGGTCTGCTCGATCTCCAGGTTGTCGCAGGCAGCACGCTGCTCCAGCAGCCACTTGTGGTCGTTTTCGCAGTCAGCCATGAACTCCTTGGCGAACTCGCCGGACTTGATGCGGTCCAGAATCTCCTTCATGGCTTCGCGGGACTGCTCGTTGATGACCTTCGGGCCCGCGTAGTACTCGCCGTACTCGGCGGTGTTGGAGATGGAGTAGTTCATGAAGCTGATGCCCTTCTCATACATCAGGTCCACGATCATCTTCAGCTCGTGATAGACCTCGAAGTAGGCCAGCTCTGCCGGATAGCCGCCATAGTTGACCAGGGTGTCGAAGCCGGCCTTCACCAGCTCCACGGCACCGCCGCACAGGACGGCCTGCTCGCCGAACAGGTCCTCCTCGGTTTCCTGGGCGAAGGTGCCCAGCATGATGCCGGTGCGAGCGCCGCCCACGCCCCAGGCGTAGGACTTGGCGATATCCCAGGCGTTGCCGGTGGCATCGGTGTGGACGCAGATCAGATCAGGCACGCCAGAGCCTTCGGTGTACTGACGGCGAACGATGTGACCCGGGCCCTTGGGGGCGCACATGATCACGTTCACGCCCTCCGGGGGAACGATGTAGCCGAAGTGCACGTTGAAGCCATGGCCGAATGCCAGGGTGTTGCCCGGCTTCACATGGGATTCGATGGACTCCTTGTAGACCTTTGCCTGGATTTCATCGGGAACCAGGATCATGATCAGGTCTGCTTCCTCAGCAGCGTCCTCCATGGTCATGACCTTCAGGCCGGCCTCTTCGGCAACGGGCCAGGACTTGGAACCCTCGCGCAGACCCACGCGCACGTCGCAGCCGGAGTCCATCAGGTTGAGGGCATGGGCATGGCCCTGGGAGCCGTAGCCGATCACGGCAACCTTCATGCCCTGGATGATCGAGGGATCCACGTCCTTCTCGTAGCAGATTTCAATAGCCATCTTCTATCCTTTCATACAGTACGTCTCGTTAGGATAATTGCAGTATTCTACGCTCTTTTCCGAGTATTGCACCAGGATTAGAGCGGTATTGCCAAAATGTCACAGGCACGGACCCGGCAACGGCGCCTGAGGCTATCCGCCAGTAGGCTGCCTGCGCATGGGAGGTCAATGCGCGGAAGGACGATGCCGCAACCGGGCTTCGCCCTTCCGCTGAAGGCATCCTACTCCCTGGAGTTGCGGGACATGGCGATCTTGCCGGTACGCACGGTTTCCTTGATACCGTAGGCACGCAGCAGGTCCTCCAGGCCCTTCAGCTTGTCCTCGGAGCCCGTTGCCTCGATGGTCAGGGAGTTCTTGCCCACGTCCACGATGTTGGCGCGGAAGATGTTCACGATCTCGATGATCTCGCTGCGACGATCGGGCGCGGCGTTGACCTTGTACAGCACCAGCTCGCGCTCGATGGCGCCGTCGTTGGTCAGGTCCGTGATCTTGAACACGCTGATGAGCTTGTGCAGCTGCTTGGTGATCTGCTCGTAGCCCATCTCGTCGGCGTTCACGATGGCGGTGATGCGGCTCATGGTGGGATCTTCCGTAGGACCGACGGAAAGGGACTCGATATTGAAACCGCGACGGCTGATCAGTCCCGTGACGCGCGAAAGCACGCCGGACTTGTTCTCCACGGTCACGGAAAGCACATGCTTCTTGGATTCCATGGCCTAGTCCTCCTTTCCTTCCGGCATGTCGGTGCGGACCGCACCTGCCGTCACGTCGATTGCGCCCAGGATGTTGTCCAGCGGAGCCGCCGCCGGAACCATGGGATACACGTTCTGCTCGCGATCGATGACCACGTCGAGCAGGTACGGGCCATCGCTTGCCAGCATGCGCTCGATAGCTGCAGGCACCTGCGCGGGATCGGACACCCGCTCCGCCTGCCAGCTGTAGGCGTCGGCCAGCTTCACGAAGTCCGGGTTGGCGTCCAGCAGCGTGGAGCTGAAGCGCCCGTTGTAGAACAGCTTCTGCCACTGATGGACCATGCCCAGGCAGCGGTTGTCCAAGATCATGACCTTCACCGGAACGTTGTTGATAGCTGCCGTGGCCATTTCCTGGCTGTTCATTTGGAAGGAGCCGTCGCCGGCAACGCAGACCACGGTCTTGTCAGGCTGGGCGAAGGCCGCGCCGATGGATGCCGGGAAGCCGAAGCCCATGGTGCCCAGGCCGCCGCTGGAAAGGAAGGTGCGCGGTTCTTCGCGATCGATGAACTGAGTAGCCCACATCTGATGCTGACCCACCTCGGTCACCACCACGCTGGCATGGGGATCCAACTGGCGAGAAAGCTCGCTCAGGGCCAGCTCGGGCACGATCATATCGGTCGCGTCGCCCACGTTGGGGTGGTACAGCGGGAAACGGTTGCGCCACTCGCGCAGCTGCTCAAGCCACTTTTCGGCATTGGGAGCTGCGCCGTCCTTGCGCAAGGTATCCACCAGGCTGGCGAGCACGCCCTTCAGATCGCCGACGATGGGAATCTGGGCTTCGCGGATCTTGCCGATCTCCGCCGGGTCGATGTCGATGTGAATGACCTTGGCATGAGGAGCGAAGGCGGAAAGCTTGCCCGTGACGCGATCGCTGAAGCGGGCACCGCAGCACACGATCAAATCGGAGTTGTTTATGGTCAGGTTAGCGTACTTGGCGCCATGCATGCCCACGGGGCCGAAGTTCAGCTCATGGGACGCCGGGAAGCCGCCCTTGCCCATGAGGGTGGTCACCGCAGGCAGCTGCATGAGCTCGGCCAGCTCCACCAGCTCTTCCTGAGCATCGGAAATGACCACGCCGCCGCCCACGTAGAGCACCGGCTGCTTGGCTTCCTGAATTGCCTGGGCGGCTGCGCGAATCTGCTTGGCGTTGCCCTTGTAGGTGGGCTTGTAGCTGGGCAGGTTCACTTCGTCCGGATACTCGAACAGCATCTCGGCAGCCTGGATGTCGGAGGGCACGTCGATCAAAACCGGGCCGGGACGACCGGTCACGGCAATGTGGAAGGCCTCGCGGAAGGTCTTGGTCAGATCAGCGGTATCGGTCAAAAGGAAGCTGTGCTTGACCACCGGCATGGTAATGCCCACGATGTCGGATTCCTGGAAGCCGTCGGTGCCGATGGTTCCGCGCGGCACCTGGCCAGAGATCACCACCAAAGGCACGCTGTCCATGTTGGCCGTGGCGATGCCGGTGACGGTGTTGGTGGCGCCGGGGCCGGAGGTGACGATGCACACGCCGGGCTTGCCGGTGGCACGCGCATAGCCGTCGGCCATGTGCACGGCACCCTGCTCATGACGGGCAAGGACGTGCCGAAGCTGCTTGGAATCGTACAGCGCATCGTAGATGCGGATTGCCTGACCGCCAGGATAGCCGAAGACGGTGTCCACGCCCTCGGCCTCCAACGATGCGATGATCGCCTCGGCGCCGCGCATGGTCTTGCCCTGCTTCTGTGTCTTAGATCCCAGGCCGCGGGTAGCGCCCATGGTGGCTGCCGTGCGCTTCAGGGTTTCGTTCAGATCGCTCATGCCAGGAATGCCCCCTTGTCTGCAGATGAAACGAGCTTTGCATACTTCGCCAGCACGCCGTGGTTGTGCTTCTGCTCCAGGGGAACGAAGCTTTCCATGCGCTGGGCGAACTCTTCGTCGGAAATGTTCAGGTTCAGCACGCCGCCTTCAATGTCCACGGTAATGGAATCGCCTTCGCGGATGATGCCGATGGGACCGCCGGCTGCAGCCTCGGGCGAAACATGACCGATGGCAGGGCCCTTGGTGGCGCCAGAGAAGCGGCCGTCGGTAATCAGGGCAACGCTGCTGGAAAGGCCCATGCCGCAGATGGAGCTGGTGGGGGTCAGCATCTCGCGCATGCCAGGACCGCCCTTGGGGCCTTCGTAGCGGATGACCACCACGTCACCGGCGACGATCTTGCCGCCGTTGATGGCCTCGCAAGCCTCCTCTTCGCTGTTGAACACGCGGGCAGGGCCGGTGTGGGTCAGCATGCTGGGGTCGACGGCGCTCTTCTTCACAATGCCTCCGTCGGGGGCCAGGTTGCCGTGGAGCACGCGCAGAGCGCCCACCTTGCTGAAGGGATTGTCATGAGTGCGGCATACCTCGCCATCAGCCGGCGGACAGCACTTCTTCAGGTACTCGGGCATGGGACCCATCACCGTGATGGCGTCCAAATCCAAAAGCCCCAGCTCGGCAAGCTCGTGCATGACCACGGGAACGCCGCCCACCTCATGCAGGTCGATGAGGGGACGGGGGCCGGAAGGAGCCAGCTTCAGCAGATGCGGCGTGCGAGCGGATGCCGCGTCCCAGTCGTCCATGGTGATGGGATGACCGGCCTGCTGGGCGATAGCGGTCAGGTGCAACACGGTGTTGGTGGAGCCGCCGAAGGCCATGTCGCACTCCATGGCGTTGTGGATGGCCGCCTTGGAGACGATGTCCAGGGGACGGATGTTCTTCTCCAGCAGCTCCATGACCTTCATGCCGGCATGCTTTGCCAGGCGGATGCGCTCGGAGTACACGGCGGGAATGGTGCCGTTGCCGGGAAGGGCTATGCCCAGGGCTTCGCACAGGCAGTTCATGGAGTTGGCGGTGAACAGACCCGAGCAGCTGCCGCAGGTGGGGCAGGCGGTGTTCTCCAGATAGGACAGTTCCTCATCGGTCATGGCGCCCACCTGAACCTTGCCCGCTCCGTCGAACAGGGAGTTCAGGTCGGTGGTGGGACCGCAGCCGCCCTTGGGTTTGCCCGGCAGCATGGGGCCGCCGGAAACGAACACCGTGGGAATGTTCACCCGCAGGGCACCCAGGATCATGCCGGGCACGATCTTGTCGCAGCTGGGGATGCACACCGCGGCGTCGAAGGCATGGCCCTGCACCGCGCACTCGAAGGAGTCGGCGATGGTTTCGCGGGAGACCAGGGAATAGTGCATGCCCTCGTGGTTCATGGCGATACCGTCGCACACGCCGATGGTGCTGATCTCGAAGGGAATGCCCCCTGCCATGTAGATGCCGGCCTTCACGGCCTCGGCGATCTTGTCCAGGTTCAGGTGACCGGGAATGATGTCATTGCGGGAGTTGAATACCGCTACCAGCGGCTTCTTCATCTCCTCATCGGTCAGGCCGTCGGCCTTCAGCAGGCTGCGATGCGGTGCGCGCATCACGCCTTCGCGGATCTGAGCGCTACGTAGCTCCACGTATACCTTCCTTTCATCAAGCCAAAGCCCGCGGCCTCTTACCTCGGGACTTGGGCGTTGTACCCACAGGTAGCAGCAAGCAGGTTCCAGATCGGGAGCTGCCGAGTTAGTTTCAGCCCTCCTGCGCCCTGCTGGGTTTAGGCCGCAGGGCCTCTGATAAACCTTCGCCGAAAATAAAAAATCCCAGCGCAGCTGCACCGGGTCATTCTTGATTGGGGAGACGCGCCAACCGCGCCTGACAATTATCGGATGTCACCGGTTCAGCCTACTTGCCACGCCCCTTCGCGAAGATCGTTCGCTCAGGGACCCAACGTTCACGCCAAACTGCTCGGAGGGGGCGTTCGGAACATCCACCACCGGCTC
Source organism: Eggerthellales bacterium (assembly GCA_029006935.1). Classification (GTDB taxonomy): domain Bacteria; phylum Actinomycetota; class Coriobacteriia; order Coriobacteriales; family Eggerthellaceae; genus SUG1186. Next base: position 14,846 of record JAQXGX010000013.1, read on the forward strand.
GCAGCAACCGCCGGCTCTCTGAAGATGGATTGGCCCCTACTGGTCCTCGTCATCGCAACAGGTTATGAGGTTGTCTGACCAGTATACTCCCCCAGGCTCCGTTTCGTTCCTCTTTTTTCAAGCCAGCGGATGAATGGACGACGAACCGAGCCCGACTGCAAAGAGCAAGGCCCCGCGACTCCCCTTTCCCGGTCCCTGGGCCCAGCCTAGGCCCTTGCCACGGTCCCGCTCCGGCCCAGCGCTTCCCTCAGCCCCTGGTTGCGACCCGACCCGCTCTCGGCCTTGCTTCAGCCCCGCGCCGCCCCCATGGCCCAGGTCGGCCCCGGACTGTCCCGCGCTACCCCAACGCACTTTCAACTGCGCGGGAGTGGTAAAGACGTCGATTTTGCCAGCTGGGCCTCGAAAAAGTGGTAAAGACGTCGAAAATGGCAGCGGCGCACCCCCGGGAAGCGATGCGGGGGTTCCTGGCTTTGGCAGCAACTCCAACAATGCCAGCAACCGCCGCTCAGAGTGGCAGCAACGGCCGAAATGGCAGCGACCCCCATACCG
>JAQXGX010000014.1 GCA_029006935.1 Eggerthellales bacterium
GCTGGAACTGGAGGGGCGCTTCGTCACCGGCGATCCCTTTGCCATCCAGGAGGTGCTGTCCTGCTCAGAGGGAAGGCCGGAGCAGGAGCTGGTGTCCCATCTGGTGCTGCGCTCCATGAGCCGCGCGGTCTACCGTCCGGAATGCGACGGCCACTTCGGCCTTGCCTCAGACGCGTACGCCCATTTCACCAGTCCCATCCGCCGATATCCCGACCTGATGGTGCACCGCATGCTCAAGGCGCAGCTGGGCAGTCGACGGGGCGCTTCCCCGAAGGGCTTCCGTCAGCAGGCGGAGGCGCTGCGGTGGGTCTGCGAGCATGCCTCGTCCATGGAGCGGGTGGCGGAAAAGGCCGCCCGGGAGTCCCAGGAGTGCAAGATGGCGGAGTACCTGCAGCAGTTCGTGGGCCAGTCCTTCTCGGGCATCGTCAGCGGTGTTGCCCCCTACGGTCTGTACGTGCGCCTGGAGAACACCGCCGAGGGCCTGGTGCCCGTACGCTGCCTGGGGGACGAGTACTTTGCCCTTGATGCGGTCCGCCACTGCCTGGTGGGGCAGGAAAGCGGCATCCGCTACGGCCTGGGGCAGCGTCTGCCGGTGACTCTGGTGGCGGCGGACCCTCGGACCCGCGCCATCGACTTCAAGATCGCTCAGGGAAGGAAGCTGGGCTAGAGCCTGCTTCAGGCGGGGTCGGGTCGCGGGCCTTGCGTCGGAAAAGCGGGTGAAAGATTCCCAAGATGCCTTCCCTGCGGTTCGGGAAGGGGAACGGTTTGCGAAATCCGTCTTGCGCAACCCGTTAACCCTTCATTGTGGTGCGCTTAAATGGAGAAACTCTAGACTGCCTTTTCCCTGGTCAGGGCCGCATAATCCTTGCAGGGGCGGGGAACGACCAGCCGAGGGGAACCGCGCGGGCTTCCGTCTTCCGATCGCCGCCGCCTGCTATTTTTGCCCCGCTTTCGGGTTGGAGGGTGCCGGGAAGCGGGGCCCTTTCCCCGTGTTCGTTTGATGCAGACTGTCCCGTCGATGCCCATCGGCGGTATACTACGCTTTACGTATGCCCGAGCGGCATTGGCTCCCTTCGGGGGAGCCGCCTTGTTTTCTGTCCAAGGAAGGGTGCATGGACGTTGCCATTCATATAGGAATCGTGTTTGCGGTGGCGTTCACGGTCACCTACCTTATGGTTCCTGTATCGAAGAAGATCGCCCTCCGCATCGGTGCCGTGGACTACCCCAGCAACCGCCGCGTTAACACCCGGGCCATTCCCCGCTGCGGCGGCATAGCCCTGTACGTGGGCTTCCTGGCGGGATGTGCCGCCCTGGCAGCCGGTGTTCAGCTGTTCGACTGGAAGCTTCTGGACTTCTACACCCTGGCGAACCTGAACTACCCCCTGCTGTTCCTGGGCGTTTCGGCAATGTTTGCCCTGGGTTTGGTGGATGACGCGGTGCAGCTTCCCGCAGGCTGGAAGTTCCTGGGGCAGATCGTGGCCGCGCTCATCGTTGCCTTGTCCGGGGTCTCCATTGGCTGCGTGCGCTTGTTCGGGGACGGCTTCACCTACCTGGGTCCTTTGGACGTGCCCCTGACCGTGGCCTACCTGGTGGTGTTCGTGAACATCATCAACCTGATCGATGGCCTTGACGGCCTGGCGGCGGGCATCGTTGCCATCAGCTGCCTTGCCTTCGGGTTCTTGGTCCTGAACCGGGGGAGCATGACGCTGTTCGCGGTGTGCATGGTCCTTCTTGCCACCTGCCTGGCATTCCTGCGCTTCAACTTCAATCCTGCGTCGGTGTTCATGGGAGATTCCGGAGCCTTGCTCCTGGGGCTGCTGGTGGGCATCATCTCCCTGACCGGCGTGGTCCGCATGCAGTCCGCGGTGGTCATGCTGGTGCCCCTCACCATCGCCGGCGTGCCGGTGATCGACACCACCGCCGCCATCGTCCGACGAAAGCACCAGCATAAGTCCATCGGCGCCCCCGACATGGGCCACGTGCATCATCAGCTCCTTGCCGCGGGCCTTTCCCAGCGCGCCACGGTGCTGGTGCTGTATGCCGTGACCGTGTGCATGTGCGCGGTGGCGCTGTTCCTTTCCACCCTTTCGGGGGACGCCCGCATCATCATGACCGCGGCGCTGGTGGTATGCGGGCTGGTCCTGATATGGCTGCTGGGCATTGCCGCCCCGGTCCTTCGCCACTATTACGAAAACCGAGGGAAATCCGGACCCCGCAAGCCGCCCCAGCCGGCGGAATACCAGAAGAAGATCAAGTAGCGAAGAGGGGTGCAGCCATGACCTTGCTCAAACGCGTGTCCGCGGCCGTTGTCGCCGCCATGCTTTCCGTGGCCTGCTTTGCAGGATCCGCCTTGGCGGCGCCTTCTGCCGTGGAATCCCAGGACCTTGCCAACAGCTGGCGCTATTCAGACGGAAGCCCCGTATATCAGGACCAGGCATCTGATCAGGGAAGTACCTCCGGCGCCTCCCTTTTCGCCCTTTCCGCGGACCTGCAGCCCCTGGCAACCCAGAAAACCACCTGGAATCCCTCCTACGGGCTTTCCTGCTTCTACTACAAGAATGCCAAGTACGCCACCTCCTCCGTGTGCACGGGGGTGAAGGCGGTCTGCATCGACGTTTCCGAGCACAACGGCGTCATCGACTGGGCCAAGGTGAAGGCCGCGGGAGTGAAGTACGCCATCATCCGCTGCGGCTACGGCTCAAACCAGCGCAACCAAGACGATGCGTGCTGGGCCTACAACATCAAGAACGCTCGGAAGGCAGGCATTCGCTGCGGCGTGTACCTGTACTACTACGCCTATAACACCACCATGGCCAAGAGCGAGGCCAACCACGTGCTGCGCTGCCTGAAGGAGGCGGGCATCACCCCGGGCAAGCTGGGCCTGCCCGTATACTACGACCTGGAGGAAACGCGCAACGGCAAGGCGTACACCCAGGGCCACTACATTTCCAAGACCACCCTGGCCTCCATGGCCAAGGCCTTCTGCGGAAAGCTGAGCTCTGCCGGCTACAAGGTGGGCGTGTACGCCAACACCTACTGGTGGAAGAACCTGCTGACCAGCAAGGTGTTCAAGAACTCCTCCTGGTACAAGTGGGTGGCCCAGTACAACAAGCGCTGCGACCTGCCCGCGTCCCGCAGCTATGCCAAGTACCTGGATGCCTGGCAGTTCACCTGCACCGGCAGCGTTTCGGGTATTGAGGGATCCACGGTGGACGTAAGCTACCTGTACCGCATCCCCAAGCTTCCGGGCTACGGGGTGACCTACAAGCTCAACGGCGGAACCAACAACGCGTCCAATCCTTCCCGTTACCTCACCAGCAAGTCCGTGACCCTGAAGAGTCCCACCCGTCGCGGCTACTCCTTCAAGGGCTGGTACACCAGCTCCAAGTTCAAGTCATCCACTCGGGTGAAGGTGCTGGGCAAGGGCATGAAGGGCAGCAAGGTCCTGTATGCCAAGTGGGCCAAGAAGACCTATACCCTGACCTTCGTTCCAAACGGCGGAAAGCTGTACGAAAACCAGCGCAAGACCTACACGGTCACCAGTAGCAAGCTGAAGCTCTATGCTCCCACCCAGGCAGGATACGTGTTCCGCGGTTGGTATGCCAAGCCCGATTTCATCGGGGCGGAGTGCCGCTACGTGGAAACGGGCTCGGCGGGGAACAAGACCTTCTACGCCAAATGGGATCGGGAGCCCTATGACGTGACGGTGACCAACCCGGAAGGCGCGGCGGTGTACGTGGTGCCCGACTCCCAGGAAGTGGCCGCCCAGCCGCTTCCTGTGGGAACGGTGGTGCGCATCGTCAGCCAGCAGGGCGACTACCTGCAGCTTGAGGATGGGATCGGGTGGATCCTTTCCGACGACGTGACCGAAGGCGGTTCCTCGGAGCCTTCATCCGCCGCCTAGACCTTGCGACCAGGGCGCGGGCTCGCATAGCGCCGTGAGCCTGCGCCCGTTTCCCTTCCCTTTGCGACCCGGCTTGAAGGAGGCCAGCACATGCCTAAAGTATCGGTGGTCATGCCTGCCTACAATACCAGTCCCTACCTGCGTAAATGTTTGGACAGCGTTCTTGCCCAGACCCTGGATGACTTCGAGCTCATCGTGGTGGACGACGGTTCCACCGACAGCACCGTGCGCATCGTCCAGGAATATGCGGCCCGGGATTCCCGCATACAGCTGGTCCAGCAGCAGAATCAGGGTGCCGGCGTTGCCCGCAACACCGGGATGGCCCATGCCACGGGACAGTACCTGATCTTCTGGGATTCCGACGACTGGTTCGATCCGGACGCCTTGGAAAAGCTCTACACCCGGGCGCGGAAGGACGATGCCGACATCTGCCTGTGCGATGCCCGGGCCTATCTGGTGAACACGGGGGTCGTGCGTCCTCTGGGTTACCTGTACAAGGACGCTCTGCCCAAGTTCGATCAGGTGCCCTTCAACGCCAAGACCCATTCGGACACCATCCTGAACATGACCACCAGCGTGGTGTGGAACAAGCTCATGCGCCTTTCCTTCCTGAAGAGGGAGGGATTGACCTTTGCCGCCCAGCACAATGGGGAAACCGTGCAGTTCGTCATGACCGCCCTGTGCCTGGCGGAACGCATCACCTACGTGGACGAGGAGCTGATCACCTACCGTCAGGGCAGGGAAGGCTCCATCGTGACACAGGTGAACAGCAACGTCATGGAGACCATCGAAGGGTGGATCGCCACCCGCGCCCTGCTCCAGGAGCGGGGCTGCCTGCCGATTCGCAGCTATGACAACAAGGCCCTGGACAGCATCATCTACCAGCTGCGCCTGGTCACCGACTACGATGTGTACGCCAAGGCGGTGACCTACCTGAAGGAGGAGGGCCTGGCGAAGATGGGCCTGAAGCTTCGTCCCGCCGGGTACTACCACCATCCCAACAGCGCTGACACGCTGCAGCATCTGATCGACGACGACGTGAACCACTTCCTCATGTACCAGTCGGCGAAGTCCTACAACATGTACCGCGCGGGACTGCTTGAGCGACGCACCCTGCGCAGACAGATAAAGGACCTGAAGCGTCAGAACAAGCAGCTGCGCAACACGCTTCCCCGCAAGGTGGCGCGCAAGGCAAAGCGGGTGCTGGCATCCCTGGGAGGGGGAAAGACCTCCAAGGCTCGCAGCGGCTCCCGCCCTGCCCTTCCTGCGCCTCAGGACCGGCTTCTTGCCCATATGGAGCGCCTGTACGCCCAGTCCGACCTTTCAGCGGTGCGTGCTCATCTTGAGACCCTGACCGACGCCCAGATCATTGCCTCCCCGGGATTGGAGCGGCATCAGATCCTGCTGCTTCTTTCCCTGAAGCACGGCCAGAGCTTCGACTGGGCCCTGCATCAGGTCAGGATTCAGGGCGAAGGCACCTTCTGGACCTTCGGCGAAGCAAAGGTGAAGCTGCGCAGCGCCGCCTGGGAGCGGACGGTGCGCCTGGAGTTCATCACGGATCAGGGCGACGGCCTGCTGGTCGAGGGATGGCTTCATGCCCTGCAGCCCCTGGAGTCCCTGCGCCTGACAGTGGCCTGCGCCGACGGCACGCGGGACGTCCCGTTGACTTTGCGTCCCGATGTGACCTGCACAAGCCCTCTGCGTCCGGATTACCTGCTTCGCCCGGGCTTTGCCGTGAAGCTGCCCTACGGGGACTTTGCCTTCCAGGTCGGCTGCGGCGGTCCCCTGGGACCGGTGGCTCCCGCCCGCTTGGAGGCGGGGGAGTACTGTCCCCTGGGCTTTGCCCCTCACGACTACGCTGTTCTTCCCACCCCTGCGGGCTGGGGCATCCAGGACGCCTGGACGCTGACTCCCGGGGCGGGCGCCGGAGCCGTCAGCTGCTCCCGGAAGGACGTGGCGTGGGTGCTGGAACGAGAGCAGGGGGTGCGAAATCGCCTGCTGGCCGATCCCAAGACGGCGCCCCATGTGCCCCTGCGCGACTTTGCGGTCCGTCAGCGCTTTTCCGGTCAGCCTGCGGAGGGCAAGAAGGTGTGGCTGATTTCCGACCGCATTGTCATGGCGGGGGACAACGGCGAAGCCCTGTTCACCTACCTTCACGACCATCCCGAGCCGGGGGTGGAGCCGGTCTTTGCCCTGAGCGCCGAATCCCCGGACTTCGGCCGTATGCAGCAGCTGGGCCGGGTGGTGGCCTACGGATCTGCGGAGTACCAGCAGCTCATGGTCACGGCGGATCTGATCGTTTCCAGTGCCGCCGATCGCTACGTGACCAACGTCTTCCCCTCTGCGGCGGCAGCGGTCCAGCGGGGACTGCCCCGGCCCCGGTTCGCCTTCCTGCAGCACGGCATCACCAAGGACGACATGTCCTGGTGGCTCAAGCGCACCCGCAAGGACATACGCCTGCTGGTCACCGCCTCTGAGCGGGAGCAGGCCTCCTTCACGGAAAACCCCCGTTACGGCTACGGCGCGGACGTGGTCAAGTGCACGGGATTCCCCCGGCATGACCAGCTGCTTGCCCAGGCCGGGCAGGTTGCGGTAAAGCGCAAGGTGCTCATAGCCCCCACCTGGCGCAGCTACCTGACGGGCACCATGGATGCCAAGAGCGGCAAACGTGCCGCTGATCCCCGGTTCCAGAAGACCGAGTACTTCCGCTTCTACCACAAGCTGCTCAACGATCCGCAGATCGCCCAGGCGGTGCAGGAGCTGGGTTATGAGGTGGAGTTCCTGATTCATCCCGCTTTCGTGCAGGAAGCCTCCAAGTTCACCAGCTCTTACGCCACGGTGTCCACGCAGTACGACTACCGGCGCCTGTTCCTGGAGTCCTCCATTCTGGTGACCGACTTCAGCAGCGTGTTCTTCGACTTTGCCCTGCTAGGCAAGCCGGTGCTGTACGCCCAGTTCGATGAGCAGGAGTTCTTCGGGCGCCACTACGTGCCCGGCTACTTCCGCTACCGGGAGGACGGCTTCGGTCCGGTGCTGGGTGACTACGACCAGATTCGCAGCGCCCTGCTGAGGTACCTGGCCGATCCCCGCATGGAGCCCCTGTACCAGCAGCGTGCCAAGGACTTTTTCTACGAGCCTGCGACCAGCCGCTGCCAGGAGGTTGTGGAGGCGCTGCGGGTCCTGTAGCCAAGGGCGGTCCTTATCTTTAGGCAAGGACCTTCGGCCTGCGTCAGTCCTGCGCATTTGTTACAATGCGAAGTTATCTGTGTGCAAGCAACGCGGGTCTACGGGACCTGCGGATAAGGTTGGCAAATGAACAAGCAGCAAGAGTATCTTCTGTCCATGCTGGAGGAAATCCATCAGATCTGCCAGAAGAATAACATCACCTACTTCCTGTGCGGTGGCAGCCTGCTGGGCTCCGTCCGCGGTGGCGGCTTCCTTCCCTGGGACGATGACGCCGATGTCATGATGACCTACGACAACTGGCTCAAGTTCAAGGAGGCCTGCAAGACCGATCTGCCTCCCAACCGCGCTCTGGGAGCCCCGGAGCTGTTCGAAAGCTACCCGCTGCTGCTTCCCCGCTACATTGCAACCGATACCACCTCCATCCATACCGCCCAGTCCCTTCATGATGACGTGGCAGGAGAGGTCATCGACATCTTCATCCTGGATCCCATCGCCGATGGGGACGAAGCTTACCGCGGCTGGCTGGAAAGCGTGCTGTGTCTTCACGAAACCGTGAACTACGCTAACTCCAACTCCTTCCGCATGGGACTGGAGTGGGAGCAGGCCAAGCACTACATCGACATGCGGGCTCAGAAGGGCAAGATCGCCACGGTGGAGTGCCTGCAGGAGCAGATCGCCTCCTATCACGATCCTTCCGGCAGCCGCTACGCCTTCCGCTGGCAGGGCTGTCCCATCCTGATGGAGCGGTCCTGGTTCGAGGAAGCGGTGCCGCGGAAGTTCGAAGGCCGGACCTTCTTCGTTCCCAAGGGCACCAACGAGTATCTCATGAACTGGTTCGGGGAGGAGTGGGCCGACATCCCCTCCAACATCACCCCGGCTCGCCATAACACCGCGGCAACCTTGAACGTGCCTTATGACCAGGCCCTGGAGTACTATCGTCCCAGCTTCGACCGGGGAAAGCTCTATGAGGAGATGCAGGAGCGCAAGCGCATCATCCTGAGCACGGGACCGGCAACCAACCGTTTGGTCAACAACGTGTTCGCTGCCCGCTGCGAGATCGTGAGGGAGCGCACCCTTCGCCAGCTGCGGGAGCATGACGACGAGTTTCACAAGGCCCTGGAGGAAAAGGACGGCACGACCCTGCGTTCCCTGCTGTCGGATTACATTAGTCAGCAGACCAGTGCTGCCGCCATCGGCCGTCATGACCATCAGTACATGCGGGCGTACTTCCATCCCGTCATCATGGAGACCTCCGAGGAAATCCTGCGGGGAACTCTGTACGCCCTGGTGGAAACCGAGTGCATTCGCCATGCCAAGCGCCTGCTTGACGTGTACGACCAGGCGGGAAAGAATCTCGGCCCTCAGATCGAGCAGATTCGCCAGGGTATAGACCTGTTCCACGAGTCCACCAACTGCTACCAGTACGGTCAGTTCCAGCAGGGAGAGGAGCTGGCCCGACAGGCCTTGGACCTGTTCCCCCGGGTTTCCGGATATCAGAAGCTGTTAGCAATGTACCTGCAGCATGCGGCTGAGGCGGAAGGCACCGATGACGCCTGGCAAAAACTGGAGGACTACGTGGACCTGCGCTGCGTCCAGCGGCCGGAGGACGGCTTCTACCTGAAGCTGAAGGCGGACTGCGTGGCTCGCGTCCAGGGCATGGACGAAGCGCTCATGATGTACCTGGAGGCCGCGGAGACGACCCAGAACGGCTTCGTCCTGCAAAGCATTCGGGAAAAGACCGGGTACAATCCCAGCTGGCTGCGGCTTTCCTGGTGGGGGAAGCGTTCCGGCATTCCCGCTTGGGAGGGCCCTTTGCCAACGCATTCCCAGGCTGCGGAAAAGGAACTGGACGACGAGGAGTCCCTGGAGCTTCGGGCCCAGGATCGGGCCGATGCCGACTTTGCCACGGATAAGCGCTACCTGTTCGACCTGCTCTGCCAGCTGACCGGCATCTGCGATGCCCATGGCATTCCCTACGTTCTTTCCAAGCGCACCTCCCAGTGCCTGTTCGCCCACAACCGCCTTCCCGCGCTTCCCTGGGAGGCGTCCATCCTGGTCAAGCCCGAGCATATGATGGATTTGCTCCAGGTTCTGGAAGCCGAGTCTCCTCGGGACCGCTGCGTGGAGTACATGGGAAACAGCCCCTTCGTAGGCGTGCGGGAGCTGCGCTTCTGCGGCACGGACTCAACTTTGGCCCATCTGGAGTACTCCTGGCCCACGCGCTTCAATTACCTTTACGTTACCGTACGTCCCCTGGAGCCCAAGCAGTACTCGTGGCTTCTTGAACGCCAGCTGCAGCAGTGGGCGGATGCCAGTGCTCTACGGGGCAGCGTGCGCCCTCAGGACGAAGCCCGCGCTCGGGTCTTCTTCGAAGATCCTGCAACGCCGGAGCGGGGCCGCAAGCTGTTTGCCAAGGCCATGAAGCAGGCCGCAAGGAAGAACAGCGCCTTCGTGCGCAACTCCACCACCAGATCCCTGGTGCCGAAGTACTTCCGGGAAAAGAGCACCAGGCGCTCCTTCAGGGGCAAGGGGTTCAGCGTCTCCGCACGGCTGGATGAGTACATCCGCAACGTGGGGCCGGGACCTGTCCCTCGCAGGACCCTTGCCCAGATGCGCAACCAGGTGGTGGCGGCGGATGTGCCCGCCAGCGCTCTGTTCGAAACCGGCGTGGTGGACTCGGGCTACTTTGACGATCGACGTGCCGTGAGTGCCGAAAAGGAGCAGGCGGGAATCTGCTATAAGCACTTCGATCGCAACTTCCAAGAGCTTCAGCTGGCGGTTCGGCTGAAGGATCTGAGTCACGACCTGTTGACTCAGAAGGAACATATTATGGAATTGGCCGCCCAGGGGTCCGATGACGAGCTGTACGAGCTGGTCAAGGGCTACTATGCGTGCCTGAGCCGCTACAAGTCCTTCGATCCATCCCAGCTGACCTTCGACCAGGACATCTACGACGTCACCGCAGCCTTGCGTAAGCGCCGGATCCAGCAGAAGCGCCAGGACATCATCGATGCCATGGACCAAGCCGGAGCCTGCGAGGACGGGGACTCCGAAGAGGGCGAAGGTGCCGACGGAGCCGAAGCGACCGAGGCTGAGCAGGAATAGGGGAGCATATGAATTACGCGATCATCCTGGCAGGTGGCGTGGGTTCCCGCGTGGGAGCAAACGTGCCCAAGCAATTCATCGAGGTGCAGGGTAAGCCCATTCTGATCTACACCCTGGAGGCCTTTCAGCGCTGCGATCAGATCGATGCCATCGAGGTGGTCTGCATCGCCAGCTACATGGACCGTATGCGCCAGATGGCAGAGCAGTACGGTCTGACCAAGGTCAAGTACATCGTGGAGGGCGGAGCCACGTACCAGGACTCCGTCATGTGCGGCATGCAGGGCCTGGAGCCCTTCATCCACGACGATGACGTGGTGGCCATTCACTTCGGCGCCGGTGCCTTCATCACCGAGGACCTGATCAGCGATTCCATCCGCGTTGCCAAGGAAAACGGCAACGGCATCTCCTCCGACCCGGTGGTCCTGTGCCTGGCGGTGAAGGATCCCCGCGACCCGGAGCGCTTCAGCACGGAGGGCGACGACCGGGATCGCTTCATGGGACTGAACAGCCCCCAGACCTTTACCTGGGCGTTTCTGCGGGACCTGTACGAAGAGGGTCGCCAGGCGGGCATCATGGACAAGATCGACCCCCATACCACCAGCCTGATGGCGGCCCTGGGCAAGCCCCTGTACTTCAGCAAGGGCTCCAGCATGAACATCAAGATCACCAGCAGGGACGATGTGAAGCTGTTCAACGCCTACCTGCTTTCCCGCGACCAGGAGTTCGACTTCTAGGTCGAAGGGCCAAGGTTCACCTGTAACAAAGGGCGCGCTTCGTTCTGGAAGGCAGCGCGCCCGCTGCGGAGGACAAAGGAGCGAGCATGACCGAGGAGCAGGAGTATCTGTTCGGGTTGGTTGCGGAAATCGACCAGATCTGCAGGAAGCACCACATCACCTACTACTTCATGGCAGGCACGCTCATCGGCGCTTTGCGGCACGAAGGCTTTCTGCCCTGGGATGACGATGCAGACATCTTCATGACCAATGCCGAGTTCGCCCGCTTCGTCAAAGCGTGCGAAACCGATCTTCCGCCTCATCGCGCCCTGCGGGTGCCGGGTCGGGACCTGACCTATTCGAATAACTTCCCCCGCTACGTGTCCACCCAGACTACGGCAATCCACTCCACCCAGGTCCTGGCGGAAGGTGATGTGTGCGGAGATGTGATCGACATCTTCGTGCTGGACCCTATTGCCGATGGCCAGGAGGTCCTTGACGCTTACACCCACGACCTCATGATCTACTCGGACGTGCTTTCCGCTTCTGCCTGCTATGCTCGTCGCTATGGCATCGATCCCCAGGAGGTGGAGCAGGCCCTTTCCCTGGATCAGGAGCGGGGCCGTGCCTACACCTGCGATTACTACGAGAGCAGGCTTGCCAGCTACTTCGATGAGGGCGGGGCGAACTACGCGGCCCGCTGGGGCGGTTTGATTCTGATCTATCCCCGGTGGATGTTCGGGGAAACCATGGAGTGCACCTTCGAAGGGAAAAGGTTTCTTGCCCCTCGGCACTTCAACGAGTACCTGCGCCAGCATTATGGTGACGAATGGACCAACCTGCCGCCCCATGCCGAGCGGGTTTCCCATGATGCCGCCTATTCCCTGCGGGTGCCCTATACCCAGGCGCTGGAATTCTACCGGCCTCCCTTCGATCACGGGGAGCTGTACCGTCAGATGCAGGAGCGTTCGGTGCGGGAGTGCGCTCTAGCGCCAGAGGTCTACGCGCAGGAAGACGAGCACCTGAGGGTCGCCAGCTGGATTGCGCGGCTGGAATGCCAGCAGAAGATCGACATCGACTCCCGGGGATTCCGGGAGGCGTTGGAGCGAAGGGAAGGCAAAGAGCTGCTTCCCTTTGTCCAGAACCTGATCTCCTGGCAGCTGCACCGGGACGTGATCGGCCGGGAGGATTGGAAGGGCGCCTATCGCATGTTCCATCCCTTCCTGGGGGACTTCACTGACCAGCAGCGGGCGGCCTTGCTGTATGCCCTGGCCTGGACGGAGCGTATCGGGTGGGCTCGCCGGATGCTCCAGGTGATCCAGATCAATCGCGGCGTGCTGACGGATTTGGAGCAGGAGGTGGAGGACATGCTGGAGCGGTATGCTCGGGCCACCGACGCCTACTGGCTGGACAAACCGGAGCAGGCGTTGAGCCTGGCGGACCAGCTGCTGGCGAGCTATCCTTCCAACGGTTCTTTCGTCAAGCTGCGTCTGCGCTGCCTGGAGCAGCTGCGGGGAATCGACTCCCCGGAGTTTCTGCAGACCCTGGAGTATGGTCTGCAGATCTTTCCCGAAGACGGCGTGTTCATGAAGTACCGTGCTGACGTGCTGACCGTCCAGGGTAGGGGGCAGGAGGCCCAGGAGCTGTATCGGCGCTGCGTGGACTGCACCAACGACGGCATGGTCCATCTGGACGTGAAGAAGAAGACGGGCTTCATTCCTACCTGGATTCGCCAGGAGTTCTTCTGCCATACGGTGGAGTCCGTGACGGACGTTTCCCAGGGAATAACTGATGACGAGGGGGATGGTCGGGCGTTCCTGCAGGTAGAGCCCAATGCCCCCGAGCTCAAGCAGCGGTTCTTCAGCCTGCTGTGCACCCTTGCCCGCATCTGCGATGAAAACGGCATCGAGTACTTCCTTTCCGCCCCCCTTGCCCATTCCATAAAGGAGTTCGGCGAGCTTCCCGGTAACTCCAATCGCTACTATCTGCTGCTTCGGGCACCTCAGATGCTGCGGTTGGCGCAGGTGCTTGAAGAACGGCTTCCCGAAGGCTTCGACTTCGAGTACATGGGTAACTCCGAATACCTGGGCGAGCCCACCCTGTACTTCTACGACACCTCAACCACCATGTACCGAAAGGGAGTGCGTTTCAAGCGCAAGCACTGCAGCTTCTTCGTGATGGCGCGGATGCTGAACAGCCAGTCCTACGCCAAGATGAACACCGCCCAGTTCAAGGCCTACCAGACCCGGTGCGGCTTGGAAGTAACGTGGAAGAACGACCAGCAGCAGCGTGCCCAGGCATACTTGCAGGTCGAGGCAGGTACCTCCACGCCAGACCTGGGCCTGAAGCAGTTGAAGGCGCGCGTGGACAAATACGATCCGTCGGCCGACCTCCTGTTCATCGATGCTCGGGGCGGGAAGTCGTTCCCGGCGCGACTCTTCGACACTACCCGGCGGATTACCTTCCAGGGAGCTTCCCTTGCCGTTCCCGGTGACTACGAGGGCTACGTGGCGGAGGAGTTTCAGGCCCAGTCCTGCTACGCGGAGGAGCCGGTGTTTCCCTTTGTGACCGTGGCATCCCTGACGGTGCCTTGGGCTCAGGTCGCTCAGGGGTCGAACTACGATCCTGAGCTGCCGGTGCGTCGTCGCAGGCTCATGCGGGACCGCAACGGCTCCATGCAGGTCAGGGAGCGCTTCGATGTGGTATTCTCCCAGGTCAAGCGGGCTGTAAGGTTGAAGGAGCTGAGCCTGGAGGTAAACGCCCGTGAGCAGCAGGTCGTTTCTGCGTCTGCGGCTGCGGACCATGAGCAGGTTCTTCGGCTTCTGTCGGACTACCGCGCCTATGCACGGGAAAACGCCGCCTTCATCGATCTGAACGTGAACGATGCCGTGTTCCAAGCCTTCGTCCTTGCTCTGGGCGAGGTGGATAACCCGGTGAATCGAAGGATTCTGCAGAACATCCAGGCCTTTGAGGCGGGGGAGTAGGCGAAAGGGAGCGGGCCCTTGTTTGAAAGTCCGGTCGTTGTCGGCTAGCCGTTGCGGCGTAGCAGCGCGGTGACCACGTCTATGTCCTCCTGGCGGACCACCTTCATGTTGTTGTGCCCGCATTCCAACACGTTTATCTGCTTTCCCATGTTCAGGAACATGAGGGAGCAGCTGTTGTCGTACAGGTATTCCGGTGTTTCCCCGGCCTCTTCCAGCGCGTCGGCAAGAACGGAAATGCGATAGGCTTCCGGTGATTCGATGGAGTACAGGCTGGAGCGGTCCACGTAGCTCAAGGCCCTTTCCCTGCGCATGATCTGCACGTAGTCCTTCATAGGGGAGCATACGGTGGCGCTTCCCTCCTGCCGGCAGAGCTGAATCAGCTTGGATATGTCCTCCTGGGTTACCAGTGGTCGGGTTGACTCCTGAAGTATGACCAGGTCGTGTGGGGCGCAACGCAGGCGTACCTGGGCCAGGCCGTTGCGTACGGAAAGGATGCCGCTTTCGCCCGCGGGAATGATCTTCACCAGCTTCGTGATCCCGGCTTGTCGTGCGTAGGCTCCCAGGATGTCCGTCCACTGACGCAGGCAGACCACGTAGATCTGGTCCACCATGGGATGACGCTGGTAGGCTTCCAGGCAGTACATGATCACGGGTTTTCCCAGGATGTTGATGAACTGGTTGGGGACGTTCTGAAGGTTGCGGGAGGAAACGCCTCCGGCAAGAATGATGGCAGAAGTCTTTTCCCGAGCGGCGCTGCGACTCGTAGGGCTAATGACCTGCTCGGAAGCGCATGGAGAGTCCTCGCCTCCCAAGGGAGCGTCGGAATACAGGCTCTCCAAGGTGGTGTCAAGGATTCGGGCAAGTTCCACCAGCTTGCCGTGGGGCGGAACGGAGCTGCCCGATTCGATCTTGGCTATGGAGGAGCGGGTCCTGTATCCCAAGGCGTTTGCCAGATGCTGCTGGGAAAGGCCCATTTCCATGCGCCTGCGCTTGATATTCTGTGCGAGCCCCACAAATCCTCCCAAAAAGGTGAATTAATTTCAACAAGCGGTGAATAGAGAATCATTTTCTTTTTTGGCCCAGAAAGGAAAAGTGCCTGTTTAGAGGTTCTTTTTCCTGATATCTCAAATCGCCGCGCATTCAACATTCTATCCCGTGTTGAACGGATGTTGCTTCAAAGTGTATAAAACAAGGGCTTTTGCGGACAATATCTCGTCTTTTCCCGAAAGGGGGCATGGGGTGAACGTGGCCCTGATCCTTGCGGGCGGTGTGGGTGCCCGGGTGGGCGCCTCCGTTCCCAAGCAGTACATCGAGGTGCTGGGAAAGCCCATCATCGTACATACGTTGGAAAAGTTCCAGCAGTCCCCAGAAATCGACGCCATCGAGGTGGTTTGCGCTCCCCAGTGGCGCGACCATGTGGAGCAGCTGGCTCGGCAGTGGGGTATTTCCAAGCTGCGCTGGATCGTGGACGGCGGCGCCATCTGCCAGGAGTCCATCCGCAACGGCCTTTTTGCCCTGGAGGGCAAGATCGATCCCGACGACCTGGTGCTGGTGCATATGAGCGTAAGCCCCCTGATCAACCAGCAGACCATCCACAACGCCCTGGAGGTGGCCCGGGAAAAGGGAAACTCCTTTGCCGACACCCCCATCGTGTTCTGCATGGCAAGGAAGTCTGGGGAAGGGTACTGCGACGAAAACGCCTACAAGGAAGATTACGTGCAGCTGAACATGCCCTGGACCATGTCTTTCGGCGACTACCTGGCTCTGTATCAGGAGGCGTATAAGAAGGGCATCGGCACCGACCTGATCAGCTACACTCCCAGCCTCATGTTCGATCTGGGAAAGAGGGTGTACACCTTCCCTGACAACGAGGCGAACAAGCAGAAGATCGCCTATAAGGCAGACCTGGACTTCTTCGAAGGATACCTGCTGGTTCAGGAGCGCAGGCGCGCCCAGCAGCAGGACCAGGCCGAATAACCGATCAACCCACGATTTACTACCCGCAACCACAACAGGAAGGAGCGGATCGTGAGCAAGTACGTTGCAAGCATCGACGCCGGCACCATGGGCGTTCGCTGCGCCATCTTCGATTTCGATGGCAACCAGGTGGCAGGGGACTACTACGAAACCCCCACCGTCTATCCTAAGCCGGGCTGGGTGGAGCAGGACGCCAACGACATCGTGCACCTTGCCTATAAGGCGGTGCGGGACGCCCTGGCCAAGAGCCAGATCGATGCGACCCAGATTGCCGGCCTGTCCTTCACCAACCAGCGTACCACCATGGTGCCCATTGACAAGGACGGGAACTTCCTTACCAATATGCTGTTGTGGCAGGACCTGCGCGGTGCCGAGATCTTCGACTGGGCCCGCCAGCGCCTGGCTGAGCGCGGCATGACGGAGATGGACCTTTACAATCGCTGCGGTCACCCTCTGGGCGCGGTCCAGTGCGGTACCCGTGCCTTCTGGCTGAAGGAGAAGATGCCGGAAGTCTACGCTAAGACCTACAAGATGCTGACTCCCCATGCCATACTGGCCCACGCCTTCGGCGCGGAGGGCTATCCGGAGGAAAACAGCGACAACAACTGGTGGCTGGTGACCAAGTGCGACTCCTTCGAGTTCGACCCCGAGCTGTGCGAGATCTTCGGTATGGACATTGAAAAGTACCCGGAAAGCTACGCCCCGGGTACTCGTATCGGTCAGGTCACGGAAGAGGTGGCCGCCAAGACCGGCCTGGCCGCGGGAACCCCGCTGTTCGTGGGCTCCGGTGACCAGCAGTGCGGCGCTGCCGGCGTGGGCAACTCCGGGGAGCCTGGCCTGGGCTCCGTGTGCCTGGGCACCGCGGGCCTGTGCATCGGCTACTCGGCAACTCCCGTGCGCGATCCCAACGGCAAGTGCCATGTGCTGGGACATCCTTCCGGCGGCTACACCATGGAAGGCCACGCCTCTGCCGCGGCGTCCTCCTTCCGCTGGCTGCGCAACGCCATCTCCCAGCTGGAGATGACCACCGCCGAGCTTTCCGGCATCGACGTGTACGACATCATGACCGCCACCGCCGCCCAAAGTCCCGTGGGCGCCAAGGGCACCGTGTTCCTGCCCTGGCTGGCCGGTGCCGCTTGTCCCCACTATGACGAAAACGCCCGCGGTGCCCTGATCGGCATGACCCTGGGAACCACCAAGGGCGACATGCTCCGTGCCGCCATGGAGGGCATCTGCTTCGAGATGCGGGAGATGCTGACCGCTCTGAAGGCAGCGGGATTCAGCGACTTCCAGCGCCTCAGGGTCACCGGCGGCGCTGCCCATTCCCAGCTGTGGAATCAGATTCAGGCCAACATCTACGGCTGCCGCGTGGAGACCGTGGAGGTAGGGGAGGCAACCGCCCTGGGCGCTGCCATGATCGCCGCTGTGGGCGCTGGCGTATACCAGGACCTGGCAGAAGCTTCTGCCCACATGGTTCACGTGAAGGATGTCTATGATCCCGATCCGGAAACCATGGCCAAGTACGACCAGGTCTTCGAAGTCTGGCAGGCCTGCTACGAAGGTCTGGCAAAGGAAGCCTATCCCAAGATCTGCGCCTTCCAGGCCCAGTAGCGTCTACCGTGGGGCATCAAGCGGGATGAAGCCGGCAAGGGCCCTTCCTGCTTGGGCCCAACGATTATTTGAAGGAGAAAGAATCCATGACACCCTATATCTGCGAGTTCCTTGGCACCATGATCTTGGTTATGCTGGGCGATAGCGTGGTGTGCAACGTCAATCTGAAGAAATCCAACATGTTCGGAGGCGGCGTGGTGATCATTACCCTAGGCTGGGGCCTGGCGGTACTGCTTCCTGCGTTCATCTTCGGCGCGGCTTCCGGCGCCCACTTCAACCCGGCTCTGACCCTGGCCCTGGCCGTGGACGGCAGCTTTGACTGGGCCATGGTCCCCGGATACGTGATCGCCCAGTTCGCCGGCGCCTTCGTAGGCGGCTGCATCGTGTGGGGCATGTACAAGCTGCATCTGGATGCCGAAGAGAACGTGGCCATGAAGAAAGGCGTGTTCTGCACCGCTCCCTCCATCCGCAACATCCCCATGAACATCTTCGCCGAAGCCTGTGGCACCTTCATCCTGGTGTTCGCCATCAAGGGTATCGGGCAGGTTACGGGCATTGCCGGCGGCCTGAACTACCTGCTGGTCTTTGCCATTATCGTGTCTATTGGCATGTCCATGGGCGGCTTGACCGGTTACGCCATCAACCCCGCTCGTGACCTGGGGCCGCGTCTGGCCCACACCCTGCTGCCCATCAAGGACAAGGGCTCCAGTGACTGGCCCTACGCCATCGTACCGGTGGTAGGTCCCATCCTGGGCGCTCTGGTTGCCGTGCTGCTCTACGGCGCTGTGTTCCCCGGCTAAACGGGAAGCCTGTCCCAGGGCCGCGCATGCTTGCGCGGCCCTTTTGCTTTCGCCCAGATTGCTTCTGATTCGTGCCGCTAGTCCCGCTGCTTCACAAGGGCGGTGAAGATGGCAATGTCCTCCTGGCGCACGATCTTGATGTTGTTATGATTGCCCTCGCAGAAGTTCAGGTTGTACCCCAGGTTGCTCATGAGCAGGCCCACGCAGCTTTCCCGCAGGGGATGGTTCAGCCGCTCCGCCTTGGAGAAGACCTCGTCCAGGGTGTCAAGGGTGTAGGCGTCGGGGGATTGCAGGTCCACCACCCGGGTGCGGTCGATGTAGGTGGTCTTTTCGCCCTCTACCAGGAACTGCACGTTGTCCATCTTCGACTCGCCGATGATGGCGTGACCCTTTGCCTTGCAGGTGGTTAGCAGCTTGGAGATCATCTCCTCGGTCACGAAGGGGCGGGTGGATTCTTGCAGCACCACCATGTCGCGGTCGGTGAAGCCCTCTGAGCGCAGGCGGCGGATGCCGTTCAGGACGGAGCGGATGCCACTTTCGCCCGCGGGGATGATGCCCCGCAGCTTGGTGATGCCGCTCTTCTGGGCGTATCCCTGCAGGATGCTCTCCCAGCGATCCAGGCACACTATGTAGATGTCGTCGATCAGGGGGTGATTCTGATACACATCCAGGCAGTAGCTGATCACCGGTTTGCCTAGCACGTTGATGAACTGATTGGGAATGTTCTGCAGGTTGCGGGTGGACCTGCCGCCCGCCAAGATCACCGCGGCAGTGCGGCCGTGGCCCACCGGTCGGCTTTCCGCTGCGGTGTGGGCGCGGGGTACCGGGCGCTCTCCGGTGAGCAGGGACTCTATGCTGGTGTCCAGTGCCCGGGCAAGGTCCACCAGCTTGGACAGGGGGATGTCGTTTTCCCCTGCCTCGATCTTGGCTATGGTGGAGCGGGACTTGTATCCCAGGGCGTTCGCCAGCTCCTGCTGGGACATGCTCAGCTCCAGGCGACGCCGCTTGATGTTCTGCGCTATATCCATGGGGTTCCATCCGATCCGCGGCATGCCGGCGCGTGAAGCCGCCGGTGCAATCCGTGTAAGCTTACGGAGATGATACGGTATGCGTTCCTTTGAATCAACATGAGGTGCTAATCAGGAACACATTATGGGAAACCATCCACATACGTTGCCTTGCAGGAACCAACCTGGCTTAATTGCCTCAGTCCTAAAACCAATTCCCATCCGAAAGGAATGAACGTATGGTCACTTTCCGCGAACTTGAGGCAATGAAGCTCATCATGAAGGGCGCTTCCTTCGAGTCCCTGCCCTATCACGTGTTCGAAGATGCCGCCGAGTACGATGCCACCATCGCCTCCCTGGAGGCCAAGGGCTACATCGCCGATGGCAAGGTCACCGAGATGGGCCTGAACGACATCGAGCCCTATCGCGTCAAGAACGCTATCGTCATGGCTGCCGGCGGCGGCGATATTTCCTCCAAGTCCGTGTACTCCCTGCCCAAGGGCCTGTACGTGAAGGACGGCGAGACCCTGATCGAGCGTCAGATCCGCCAGCTGAAGGAAGCTGGCATCCAGGACATCACCGTGGTGGTGGGTTATAAGCAGGAGATGTACTTCTATCTGGTGGAAAAGTGCGGCGTGGAGCTGGCGGTGAACGTGGCTCCCACCAAGGGCAACATCCTTTCCCTGAACGCCGTGGGCGTGAGCCTGGACAGCACCTACATCTGCAACTGCGACAACTACTTCGTGGACAACCCCTTCAGCTCCTACGAGCACAGTGCCTTCCATGCCACCCAGTACAAGGAGGACACCTCCAAGGAGCTGGTGGTGCGCAAGAACCACGGAGGACGCATCCTGGAGGTCTTCACCACCAACGAGCCCGGCGAGTGCATCTACGGCCATGCCTACATGGACCCTGCCTTCTCCTATCGCTTCAGCAAGCTGCTTGCCGAGCAAATCAACACCTTCCGGGTGGACATGCTGTTCTGGGAGGAGTTCGTTTCCCGCAACATCGACGACCTGGACATGTTCGCCCGCTCCTACAGCCCTGACTTCCTGCTGGAGTTCGACTCCGTCCAGGAAATCCAGAACATTGACGGCCTGTTCATGGACAACGTCTCCGCCAAGGTCAACGAAAAGATCTGCGCCATCCTGGACTGCCAGCCCGATGAGATCATGGACATCCAGATCCTGCAAAAGGGCCTGACCAACATCCTGTTCACCTTCGTGGTCAAGGGCACCAAGTACATCTTCCGCTATCCCGGCGACTTCAGCCAGGCCTTCATCTACCGCGACCGCGAGGTCCGCGCCCAGCAGCTGGCGGCCAAGGCCGGATCCGACACCACCTACGTCTACATTGACGAGTCTGGTTGTAAGATGAGCGAGTTCCGCGCCAACTGCCATGACCTGTCTGACGTGTATTACAAGGACGTGGACTTCATGTGCGAAGTCGCCCGCAGCATCCGCCGCATGCACGACCAGTCCATCGGCATGGAGGACTGGGAGGACTTCTACAACGATCCCATGGAGTCCTCCGATGCCCTGATGCGCCTGGCCTCCCAGATGAAGGGCAATCTGTTCCAGCGCTTTGCCAAGGACCACGAGCGCATCAACAAGCTCTACGAGTACACCAAGAAGGACGGCTTCGAGCTGCGCATGTGCCATAACGACATCAACGCCGACAACGTCCTGGTCACCGACACCACCATGGACATCATCGACTGGGAGTTCGCAGGCTACAACGATCCCGCCTACGACTTCGGCCGCGTGATCGGCGACTACGACTGCGACGACCCGGACGTTGCCACCATCGTGTCCGCCTACCTGGGCCACGAGTGCTCCGAGATCGAGCGCCTGCACTTCCTTGCCTACGCAGCCATCCACAACTACTACTACTTCAACTGGGCCCTGTACGTTGAGTCCATCGGCAACTCCAGCCGCGACTGGATGATCTTCTTCTATCGCCAGGTGCAGAAGTTTATGAACTACTGCCTCCCGCGCTACGAGCAAATCTACGGCGAAATCTAGGCGGCATCTGGGGCCTGCGGGCTCGCTCCGCCGCACGCAAGGCGCGCTGCGCTCCCCCTCGGCCCCATCTGCCCGCCTAGATTCCGCCTCCTACGGCGAAATCGCCTCGGGAGGGGCGGCACCTGGGGCCTGCGGGCTCGCTCCGCCGCACGCAAGGCGCGCTGCAGCAACAACATCAGGGGAGGGGTCTTCGGACCTCTCCCGTTTTCGCTTTTCAAGGAGACGTTTCAATGACCGTGAAGGCATGCATCTTCGATTTCGACGGAACCTTGGCCGACTCCATGTGGGTTTGGACCGAAATCGGCAATCGCTTTCTGGAAAAGTACCAGATTCCCCACTACCAGGGCTTCAGCGAGGAGCTGGCCCTGCTGGGCTTCGAAGCCGGGTCCCGCACCTTCGTGGAGCGGTGGAATATGCCCGTGACCCCGGCCCAGCTGGTGGAGGAGTGGCAGAACCAGGCCAAGGAAAGCTATGCCACCAACGTGTGGCTGAAGCCCTGTGCCGAGCAGTACCTGCGGGAACTCAAGGAGCAGGGGGTGAAGATCGCCGTCGCCACTGCCCAGCAGCGCCTGACCCTTGACCTTGCCCTGAGAAACGAAGGGGTGTACGACCTCTTCGACGTGACCCTGGTCTGCGATGAGTGCACCTCTACCGGCAAGGCCACTCCCGCAGTGTACGTGACTGCGGCGAAGATGCTGGGGGAATCCCCTGATGACTGCGTGGTGTTCGAAGACGTGCTGGGCCCTGCGAAACAGGCCCATGCCGGAGGCTTCAGGGTGGTGGGGGTGTACGACGAATCTCCCGCCCAGGATCACCAGGCCCTGGCCGCGGAGGCGGATCGGTTCATCCGAAGCTACCAGGAGCTGCTCGGAACCAGTGCCCAGGATCTTCTTCCCTAGGGCGTGGAGCCCCCGTCCCGCGGGCGCAGTCCGTCTGCCTTCGTTTTTGCCGTATAATAAGCGGATTACGAAGGCAGAAAGGGGCGGCTCATGGCATTCGGCGGGATCGGGAAGCTTGCTGGCAGGTGGGGCCGGGGGCTGAGCTCTTCGGCCAGCATGGACCTGAGCGTGATCGTGGTGTACCACAATTGCGCTCTATATCTGCGGGAATGCCTGGAATCCCTGGATGCGCAGACCTTCGCGGGCAGCTGGGAGGTTCTGGTGGTAGACGATGGCTCCACCGACGGTTCCGCTGACATTGCCCGGGAATTCGCCGAAAGGTCAGAGCGCTTCCGCCTGCTCAGCCAGCCGGCGAAGGGCATGAGCGCTGCCAGGAACCTGGCCCTTTCCCAGGCTCGGGGCCGCTACGTGGCCTTCGTGAACGGCGCGGATGCAGTGGTTCCCGACCTGTACGATCACATGATGGCCACCGCCCTTCGGGAAAAGGCGGATCTTGTCTTGTGCGACGTTGCGCGCGTGGACGCCCAGGGCTCCCAGAGCAATTCTAATCTTCACCGAATCGCATTCAGGAACATGCCCTTGCGTACCACCTATGCCAACTTCCCTTCGCTGGTGTACGACTGCACCCTGTTCAACAAGGTCATCAGCCGCTCCCTGTGCCTGAAGGCGGAGCTTACCTTTTCTTCCGGGACGGATTATGCCGACCTACTTCCCGCTCTGCGCCTGTACCATCTTGCCAGCAAGATCTGCTTGTATCCAGGAGTGGGCTATCTTTGGCGAAGCGGCGTGGAGGATTGCTACGTGTCCCAGCGGCCGAAGGGCGTTGACGAGTTCCAGGACCGGATTGCGGCGCTTCAGCGCTGCTACGACTATGCCTGCACCAAGGGTTTGACCGGCGAAGAGTTCCGCATGCTGGACAACAAGGTGATCGAGCACGACCTGATGCTGGCCATTAACTCTTTGGACGAAATGGAGCCTGACGCCGCTCATGAGCGCATGGCCCGGATTCGGGACCTGATCAAGAAGTGGACGCTCTTTGACGAGCTCCCCCTGCGCTCGGTGCTGGTGCGCCAGAAGTACGCTTACGTGGAAACTGACGATTTGGAGTCCCTATGCCGGTTGATGGAGTGGCAGCGGGCCTACTACCAGTCGGCTCGGGTGACTCCGGGCAAGGTTGGCGGCCTGCGCCTGGCTATTCCCAGGGAGCTGCTTACGGAAAGCCGCTTGGGCATTACCCAGGACATTCGCCGATGGCCTCCCATGTGCAAGCTCGTCTCCGCCCAGCAGCAGGGGAGCGATGTGCTGCTCCACGGCTTCGTGTACAAGCGGCGCACCTTCGTACCCGAGGGAAGCCAGCGGGTTCGCGCTTTCCTGGTCAATGCCGCTACCGGCAAGGAGATGGAGGTCATGGCGGCACCAGAGGTGAGCCAGAATGCCGTGCGCCTGTACGGCCGCATTCTGGAGGAGCAGTCTGGCAAGAGGCGTTCTTACCAGACAGAGGGAGCGGGCTTCTGCCTTTCTCTGCCCCTTTCCGAACTAGCCCGGGACCCCCAGATGCAGGGGGTGAACTTCGTCCGAGTGCAATACGTCAATTCTCTTGAGCGGGGCACGGTCTTCATGCGTCGGGTTCGCAAGGCGTCCAGGGAAGAGATCACCTCCGCGGTGTTTGCTGCGGAAGGGGTGGAGCTGCGCATCCAGATGGGTCCCGTGGATCAGACGCGGATTCTGGTGGAGCTGACCGGCACGCTGTCTTCCGACCAGTAGCGTCTGCGGAGCCTCTTTCGCTCCTCGTCGCGTCTGACCGCTCCCTGGGCCTGTGCACTGTGCGTTGGATGGGGCTTGGTGCGCTCATCCGCTTGCTGGCCTATAATAAAAACTCTACGTGTTCTTTCGTTTCCTGCATGCTGAAGGCAAGGACGGTTTATGTTCAAGCGCATCAAGAAGTTCAAGAAGAAGTACCTGGACCCTGCGCCGCGCCAGAAGTTCGTGTACACCCGCTATGTGGAAAAGTACCCGGTCAACCCCAAGGCGGTGCTCTTCGAGTCCTTCCACGGAAAGGGCGTCTCCGATTCCGCCCTGCACCTGCTCCAGGAAATGATGCGCACTGGCGAGGCCGCGGAGTACACCATCTACTTCAGCACCCAGGACGAAACGGTCCACCAGCCCATCGTGGACAACCTGGGCCTGCCGGTGAAGCTGGTCAACATCATGTCCGATGAGTACCTGATGGCCCTGGCCACCTGCAAGTACCTGATGAACAACAGCTCCTTTCCCACGTTCTTCGTACGCCGTCCTGAGCAGCACTACCTGCAGACCTGGCACGGCACCCCGGTGAAGACCCTGGGCAAGCGCATGCGCCTTGGCATCGAGTCCATGCACAACGTTCAGCACAACTTCCTCCAGGCAGACCGCCTGCTGTTTCCCAACGACTTCACGCGCGACATGATCATGCGCGACTACAACCTGTTCGACCTGTACACCGGGCAGGTGGGCATGATCGGGTACCCTCGCAACGACGTGTTCTTCACCCCTCAGGAAAAGGTCCGGGCTCTTCGCCAGCATTACGGCATCGACGACTGCACCTGCATTGCCTACATGCCAACCTGGCGAGGCACCAGCAACCATGACCTGGATGTGAACACCTTCGAGCGTCGGATCCGTGTGGTGTTTGACGAGCTGGACCGACGCATGCGCGATGACCAGAAGCTCTTCGTGAACTTCCATTCCATGGTTATTGGCAAGATCGATCTTAGCGGCTACGAGCACATCCAGGCCTTCCCGGCGGATGCGGATCACTACGAGTTCCTGAACGCCATGGACTGCCTTGCCACGGACTACTCCAGCGTCTACATCGACTACTCCATCACCTTGAAGCCCATCGTGCTGTTCATGTTCGACCTGGATGAGTACCTGCATGACCGGGGTGTGTACCTGGATGGCCGGGAGATGCCCTTTGTCACGGTCTACAACAACCAGGAGTTTATCGATTGCCTGGTGAACGAGACCTTCCGCTCCTGCAGCTACGATGGATCCACCTATGCCGAAAGCTACCTGAAGTACGAGCGCCCGGACAACTCCCGGGTTGCCCTAGACTTTTGGTTCGGTCGCCCGGTGCCGGAAAACGTGCAGGTCCTTGACTTTTCCACCAATGCCCAGCGTCCCTGGAACCTGCTGGACCCCGCGGACCAGGGTACGGTGGAGGACGTGGAGGCGGTGTGCCAAGCGGCCGATCCCCAGCACGATATCGTGGTCTTTTCCCGCTATGGCTTCTCTATGGACATGAGCGCCCAGCTCCATGACTTCCATCGGGACGACTTCAACTTCGTGTTCCTTTCCCGCATTGCTCCCCGCACCTACAAGGAGGAGTTCCTGGGGCGGTTCAGCAAGAAGCTTCGCCGGGCTATGAGGGCTCGAGCCCAGCAGCAGAACTTCCCCAACCTAAACATCGTCTCCACCACTCGCAGCGTGCATGCGTCCCAGACGGGCTTGCGCTACTCGGTTCGCGGGATGAAGAGCGTGGCGGCCAAGATCAGCTCCGACGGCAGGTTTGCCCGAATCCAGCTCAATACGGAGTCTTTCCAGCCAAGGCGCCTTTGCCTGGTGAGCGATCGCCTTGTCCTGTGGGGTCGTAACCTGACTACGGAAGAGCAGCACAGCGGCGTGATCCTGGAAGACTTCGCTGCCGGGGCGGCCCTTCCCAACGCCCTCATAGGCTGGCGCCTGGGGGTGGTCCTTGCGGGCGAAGACCGTGCCAGCGGCAAGCAGATTCTGGTGCGTATCAAGTGCCCCAAGGCTGCGGTGACCGATGATGACCGAAGCGCCCTGCGCTATGCACCCCTGCCGGTGGATTCCCGCATTCTTCCCCCGGCGGATCAGGCGCGCTCCGCCCTGCTGCGCCGTCGTGGCTCGCGTCAGGTGGTGGCGGTGCCGTGTGCGAACAAGAAGGGCGGTACCCTGGCGGTTCTGTACACCTACCAGGGCAGTGACCTGAGAGCATTCAAACATGCGAAGCTGGTTTCCCTGAAGCCCCTGGACCAGAGCACGCTTCAGGTCACTGTGGGCGTTCGTGCTCAGCGGGAAGACGTTCTGGGCCTGTGCCTGCTCCTGCGCAACTCTGCCGATGACCGTACGATCGACGTTCCCTTCTCGCTGAAACATGAGGAGTCGGACTTCGTGGAGATAGAGGCAACGCTTGGTGCCAATGACCTGGATCTGGTGGAGATCTACTGGGACATGTACGTGATCTTGGCTGACAATGGCACCCAGAGCCTGATTCCGATTCATTGCTCCCGCGCGTTCAAGCGCAGCCTCAAGCTGCAGGTGGTGCGAAGCGTTACCGGCTCCGGGCACACCCTGTTCCCCCAGGTAGCGAACCATAACTCCTGCCTGGCCTTCACCTACCGCCCTGTTTCGCCCTATGACTCGCCCGCTGTTCGCCGCAGGGAGCTTGCTGCCCTGGCCGTGTTCACCCTGCTCAAGCCCTACTGGCGTCGCAGGCGCATCTGGCTGGTGTACGAAAAGTTCTGCAACAACGCCCAGGACAACGGCTACCAGTTCTTCCGCTACTGCATGGACGAGGTGCCTGCATCCAAGAACAGGCACGTGTTCTACGTGATCGACCCTGCATCGCCCGATTACCAAAACGTCTGCGGCTACGGTAGCCAGGTCATTGAGTTCATGAGCTTCAAGCACATGCTCTATGCTCTGGCAGCTACGGTGTTTGTGGCCTCTGACTCCCGGGCCCATGCCTATGCCTGGCGGCCGCTGCCCAGCGTCATCAAGGACCGCATCATGCGCAAGCGCATCCTGTTCCTGCAGCACGGGGTGACCGCCTGCAAGCAGGTTCATCCCATCTTCGGGAAGAAGGGCTCCAATCCCATGACCTATTTCCTGACCACGTCAAAGCGTGAGCAGGACGTGGTGGTGAAGCACTTCGGCTATACCCGTATGCAGGCTCCCATCTTGGGCTTTTCCCGCTGGGACGTGCTCAAGAGCACCGCGCGGGCGGACAAGCCGGTGATCATGCTTATGCCCACCTGGCGCCCTTGGCTCGAAGAGCAATCCGACGAGGTGTTCGCGTCCAGCGACTATTTCCGTGCCTATCGGGATTTGATCGGTAGTCCCGACTTGGCACAGCTGCTAGAGCGTACGGGCGCCACGCTGAAGTTCCATATCCATCCCAAACTGAGTCGTCATATCCGCGCCTTTGCGGGTGATGCCCTGAGTCCTCGGGTCCAGCTGGTGGAGCAGGGGTCAGTGCCTATGAACCAGCTGCTCATGGAATGCAACCTGCTGGTCACGGACTATTCCAGCGTGTGTTGGGAGGCCTTGTTCCAGGACAAGCCGGTGCTCTACTACCAGTTCGATCAGCGCCGCTACTTGGAGCAGGTGGGAAGCTACATCGACTTTAACAAGGATCTGCCGGGTACGGTGTGCCTGACCCAGGAGCAGGTCCTGGAGGCGTTGGAGGCATCCGCCGCAGCGGGCTTTACCCTGTCTGCCGAAAGCAAGGCCTTGGCCGACGGCTGGTTCAAGTACAAGGACACGCATAATCGCCAGCGCACCTACGAGTTTCTTGAGGGAAAGGGCTTCTAGAATAGTTTTCCCAGGTGA
>JAQXGX010000015.1 GCA_029006935.1 Eggerthellales bacterium
TTGGGGAACGCCTGGTCCAGGATCTGCTTGACCTTGGCGGGGGGATCCGCCAGCAGGCCGCCCTTGACCGGTTCCATGGCAATCACGGGCAGGCCGTGGCGATTCGCCACTTCCACGCAGGCCCGCTCCTGGAAGGAGGGGCTGTCCCAGTCGGTGTAGTTGATCTGCAGCTGCACCAGCTCCGCTTCGGGGAAGTCGGCTATGAACTGCTCCAGCTCCTCGGGGGTGCAGTGGGCGGAAAAGCCAATGTGCTTGGCAAGGCCGCGCTCCTTCACGCTCTTCACGAAGTCCCACACATGGAACTTATGAAAGGCCGCGGTACGATTTCCGCCCAGGTTGTGCATAAGGTACACGTCAACGTAGTCCACGCCCAGGTTGGCAAGGGATTCCTGCAGCTGACGCTCCAGATCTTCTTCGCAGGTGCAGCAGGTCCAGGGCACGCACTTGGTGGCAATAATATAGGAGTCCCGAGGATGGCGCTTGACCAGGGCTTCGCCCAGAGCCTTTTCGCTGTTGGGATAGGCCCAGGCGGTGTCGAAGTAGTTGCCGCCGCCTTCCAAATACGCATCGACCAGGCGACTGGTGTGCTCGATGTCGATCTGGTCGGTTTCCCGGCCCGTGAAGCGCATGCAGCCAAAGCCCAGGGGGCTGATCTTAGAAACGTCAAGTGCCATGGAGCTGGCTCCTTTCGAAATAACAGATGCCGTTGCGGACAGTATACCCAAAGGTGTGCAACGCATTGGACGCATTGAGCTCGGACCTGGAACGCTGTGGTAAGGTAAGCAGCAAAACCTGCTCGTTTGCCGCTATGCGAAGATTGGAGAAAGCCCATGTGCGCTCAGCCCGCCACCTCCCCGTCCACTGACGAGGAACTCCCCCTGACCAGCAAGTTCTGCCCCGAATGCGGAGCACGCCTTCCCGAAGGCGCCAAGATCTGCAAGTTCTGCAATACCGTGCAGGAGCAGAACATCACCACCCTGGGAGACCGCGTGGAAGTGGTGGACTTCCTGTTCAACTGGCGCTACGACCTGGTGTTCTGCATCCTGGGCCTGGCAGCAAGCCTGGGCCTGCAGGCTCTTTCCCGCACCCTTCCCGAACCCGCGGGCATGATCCTTTCCGTATGCCTGACCGGCGCCCTGTTGTACTACTCTCTGCTGATCTACCCCACGCTGTTCAGCAAGCATCCCAAGATCACCTCCAACAAGGCGGTCAGCTTCTGCAACCTCATGTTCGGCGGCATCATCTTCGGCCTGCTGTGGAACCACAACCTGACCCGCAAGGAACGGGGCATCTCCTACATGATCGCCGCTGCCCTTGCCTGCGTGAACCTGGCTTCCGTGGCCCTGGTTTCCTTCGGCATCCTGGTTCCCGCCGCCTAGAGGCGGTTGTGCCGTAAGCGCCCTGCGCCTATACTCTGGACTTCGCCCGATAAGCACACATCACCACCCTTGGGAGGAGGCGGGAAGGCATGGCCGAAACCCAGCAGACCTTAACGGCTGAAGACCAGCGCGCCGCTCCCGCCGTGCCTTCGGAGGAAACCCTGGCCCACCTGCTGGACCTGGGCCGCGCCATGCTGGTGAGCGGCGCCGACGTGAACCTGGTGGAAAGCTGGATCCAGCGCCTGGGAATGGCCGCAGGGGCCGTAGACATGAACGTGTTCGTGATCACCTCCAGCATCGTGGTGACCATGCAGCTTCCCAACGGCCGGCACCTGACCCAGACCCGGCGCATCGCAGGGTCCTGCACCGACTTCCAGAAGCTGGAGGAGCTCCACAAGCTCAGCATGGACTGCGAGCAGGGCACGATTTCCACCGCCCAGCTGGCACAGCGCATCGAAGAGCTGGATCGCCAGTCCATCCCCGCCCCCTTCCTGTACCTGGGAGGCATCCTGGCGGCTGGAGGATTTGCGGTGTTCTTTGGCGGAACCTTGGTAGATGGCCTGGTCAGCGCCATGTTCGGCGTGGTCATCTGCCTGATGATGCAGTTCGTGCGGCCCTTTGCGCCCAACACCACCATATTCAACTATCTGGCATCGCTGGTTCCGGGCCTGGGAATTGCCGCCCTGTGCACGGCGGTTCCCGATCTTCACCTGGACCAGATCATGATGGGCGACGTCATGATCCTGATTCCCGGCATCGCCATCACCAACTCCCTGCGGGACGTGCTGGCGGGCGACACCATTGCCGGCATCCTGCGCCTTGCCGAAAGCCTGCTGTGGGCAGGAGCCATGGCTCTGGGCTTCATCACCGCCATGCTGGTAGTAAGCACCGTCTGCGGGGTGATCCCGTGGACATGATCTTCGCCCTTGTAGTGGCCTTTTTCTCCACCATGGGCTTTGCCCTGCTGTTCCACCTGCGTCCCAAGCTGCTGGTGCCCGCCTGCATGGGCGGCATGCTGAGCTGGGGGCTATTCCTGGTCTGCAGCCAGTATCTGGAGGGCATCTTCCTGCCCTGCCTCATAGCCTCCACCTTTTCCGCGCTGTACGCCCAGCTGCTGGCAATGCGGGTGAAGGCGCCCATGGCCGTGCTCTACATTCTTGCCGTGGTTCCCCTGATCCCGGGAAGCGGCCTGTTCAACTCCATGAGCAACGTGGTCAGCAGCAACTGGGACATGGTCATGCACTACGGGCAGATCACCGCCCAGTACGCCTGCGCCATTGCCTTCGGCATGGCGGTGGTCACCGCCGCGTCCTATGCGCTTGAGGTCGTCCGCCGCAAGCGGAACCAGCAGCGCTAGCCTGCGCCGGTTGCCAGGGCTATCCATTTCTGGATGACCGGCAGCCATCCACCTACGAACACCACGGCAATGATCACCGGCAGAACGTAGGTCAGGTAGCCCCGCAGGAACCGGGGGAACCTCATGCCCTGACCGGTGTCGACTTCTGCCAGGAAGGCGTCAAAGCCCCAGCCCTTCTTGCGGGTGCAGAACAGCAGGAAGACCATGCCGCCAAGAGGCAGCAGATTGTTGGACACGATGAAATCCTCAATGGACTGGATGTCGCCGATGCCGGGGAAGGTCACGCCGGAAAGCACGTTGAATCCCAGCAGACACGGAAGGCTCAGCAGGAACAGGGCCACGCCGTTGATGGCGCAGGCCTTGCGTCGGTCCATGCCCCACTGGTCGATGGAGAACGTCATGATGCTCTCGAACACCGCGATGACCGTACTCAGAGCCGCCGCGCTCATGAACAGGAAGAACAACGAGCACCAGACCTGGCCCAGGGGCATCTGCTCGAACACGTTGGGCAAGGTGATGAACACCAGGCCGGGACCGCTGTCCGGCTGCACGCCAAAGGCAAAGCAGGTGGGGAAGATGATCAGACCGGCCATGATGGCCACCAGGGTGTCAAGGCCGGCAACCCTCATGGCCTCGCCGGCAATGGAGCGTTCCTTGCTCAGGTAGCTGCCGAACACGCTCATGGAGCCAATACCCAGGGAAAGGGTGAAGAAAGCGTGGGCCATGGCGGCAAAGACCGCATCCCACGTGGCAATCAGACCGCTGCCGAACAGCTTTTCGAAGTCGGGAATCAGGTAGAAGGCCAGGCCCTCTGCCGCGCCGGGAAGCGTTGCCGCGCGCACGATCATGATCACCATGACCCCCAGCAGCAAGGTCATCATGACCTTGGTCACCCGCTCCACGCCCCTTTGGATGCCGAAAGCGCACACGGCAATACCGCACACCACGATGATGGCCATAAACGCGAACATTTCCAGGGGATTGCCCAGCATGGTGCCGAAGGTTGCTCCCACCTGGTCGGGGGTCAGCCCCGAAAGCTGGCCCGAGATGCTCTTTGCCGCGTAGGCTAGCATCCATCCGGCAACGGTGGTGTAGAACATCATGAGCAGGTAGTTGCCTGCCAGCGCCGCCCACTTGAAGCGGTGCCACTTGCCCCCTTTGGGCTGGAGCTCATCGAAGCTGCGGGCAACGCCGCGACGGGAGCCTCGGCCCACCGTGAATTCCATGCACAAAATGGGCCAGCCGATTATGACCAGGAACACCAGATACATAAGAACGAAAGCGCCGCCGCCATATTGGCCGCAGATGTACGGGAAACGCCACACGTTACCCAGGCCAACAGCGCATCCGGCGCTGACCATAATGAAGCCAAGGCGTGTGGCAAACGTTTCCCTGGCGCCTGAATTGTTGTGAGCCATGCGCACCCCTTTTCCCCTTTGCGTAAGCTCATAGCGTCCACTGTATCAGGGAAGATGAGTTTTATGAACTGCAGCACAGTAGTGCGCTAAAGCATGACGCGACCAAGACGGAGCCGCGGACAACGGAGCAAGGCAGGGCAAAGACGCTGGTCGGCGCCCCGTCGGCGCCCTTTACCCAAGCAGGGTCAGGGCACGGATCTTGGCCGCGAAGGCGCGCGCCACCAGCACGTACAGGTCGTCGTCTTCGGAAGGAGCCGTGGGCTGGGAAAACTCGGCGTTCACCGCATCGGCAAAGCGATCGTGGCCGACCGCCACCTGCCCTTCGGGAAACAGTGCCGCCGCCAGATCCATCACGTCTTCGGCGCTGGCCAGCAGCTTTGCGGTTACGGCGAACAGGATCAGAGCAAGATGGTCGCGACCGTAGCGCTTCCCTATTGCCGGCGGCGTGAGCCCGCGCTTCACCCAGTTGCCCACGATGGAGCGGGTGATCACGCGGCCGTGACGGGACCGCGCCGAAAGGTCGGCGTGAACCCGGTTCACGAAGTCCACCACGCCGTCCATGAACAGCAGCTCCTGGGGCAGCTGGTCGTAGCGGGGGTAATGGAACGTCGAAAGCTGCGCCAAGGCGGCCTTTGCCTGCCGCTGCTCTTCTTTCGTCACCTTCGGCACGTTCGCCCCCTTCACCAGTTGGTCCTTCCTTCCCGTGTTTGCCCTTGAGTATAGGCGCAGCCCTTGCAATAGTACAGCGCAGCCTCTATTATCGGTTTTTAATTATCCGATTTGCGCCAGATCGCGAAACCCCGAAAGGCAGACCTCCATGGACACCGCCGCCCCCTCGAAAAGCCCCCGCATCCACTTCGGCTACTGCGTCATCTTGGCCATGGTGCTGGGGAACTTCATTCCCATTTCCATGGGTCTGAGCTGCGCCGGCATCTTCTACCCTCCCCTTTCGGAGGCTCTTGGCGTGGACAAGGGCGTGCTGGGATACTACTCCACGGTTCTGTGGATATCGGCCCTGGTGGTGCTGCCCTTTACCGGCAAGCTCATGAACCGGGGCAGCGCTCGGATCTGCCTGACCCTGGGGTCCGTCCTAACAACCGCGGCCTTCGTGCTGCTGTGGAACCTGCACTACCTGTGGCAGTTCTACGTTGCGGCGGCGCTGGTGGGAGCATCGGTGACCATCTTCATTTTCCTGGCGCCATCCACCCTGGCAAACCGCTGGTTTGCGCGCAGGGCGGGCTTCTGGCTTGGAGTGATCATGGCCTTCACCGGCATTGGCGGCGTGGTGTGGTCCACCGTGGGCGGCATGCTGATTCAGCAGATCGGCTGGTCCAGCACCTACCTGGTCTTCGCCGCGCTTTCGGCGTGCACTATTCCCACGTCCTTCTTCCTGACTGCCAGCTATCCCGCGGAAAAGGGGCTGCTCCCCTGGGGTGCGGAACAGGGTCAGGAGCAGGGCGCCGCCGCTTCGTCCCGCTCCGCCGCTTCGTCCCCTGCCAAGGCGGCGTCTTCCCCCAAGACCGCCCAGGCAAAGGCCCCCGCCCTTTCAGGGGTGAGCGTGGGGGAGGCCATGCGCATGCCGGCCTTCTTCCTGATCTGTCTGATCTGCTTTGGGATCAACATGGGCATGCAGATTTACTTCCTGACCCCCAGCTACGCCAGCACGCTGCAGGTCACCGCCATGGTTCCGCTGCTGGGATCCTTTGCCAGCTCTGCCACCATGGCTGGACAAACCGTGGGCAAGCTGGCTCTGGGCGCCGTGGGAGACCGCTACCCCTTCAAAAGCTTCCTGCTGGCACTGTGCCTGGGCATGGTTTCTGTTTCCATGCTGGGGCTGTGCGCCGAAAGCGCTTTTGCGTTCGTTTCCGCATCGCTTCTGTTCGGCGCCTTCTACGCCCTGACCAACGTGATGATGCCCCTGTACACCCGCCGTTTCTTCGGCGACCGGGACTACGCCGCCATTTACTCCCGGGTTTCCATGGTTGCGTCCATCAGCAACGCAGCCGGGGCGTTCATCTGGGGCACGCTGGTCAGCATCACCGGGAACTTCCTGTTCATGTACGTTGCCGCCTTCGTCATCATGGTGGGCACCGCGGCTTGCGTGCTCATGCTCAGAAGCCACGACCGATCTACCCCCACCCCCGCGCCGGCCACCGTCACCGCGCGCGCAGGAGCCCAGGCGTCCTAGTCCTTCCAGGGATGAGAGGTAAGGTGCCAGCCGTTGCAGTAGCTGCACTTGTAGGCCTGCAGGCCACGGCGTCCGTGCTCTTCGCATGACGCGATGGCGTCCAGGGCTTCGTCACGGCTTCGATAGCGGTTTTTAGATTCGCAGGCCTTGTTCTTGCGCGCTTCGTCCCGTTCCTGAGCGGCCCGCTGCTTGCGCTGATCTTCCTGGGCAAAGAGGCTGTCCATGGGGTTGTGGGACTGGGTGTCCCACAGATCCGACGCGTCCCAGTCGTCGGAGCCCGCTTCCCAGCCTCCGCCTCCAAGGCCGGCCTTGAACTCCCTGGTCTGCTTGGCCCATGCGGATCGTTTCTTGCTGCCCATGCCGTGCTGCCTGCTCTTTCCTGGTTTTT
>JAQXGX010000016.1 GCA_029006935.1 Eggerthellales bacterium
ACCCGTGGAGATGACCTGGGGATACGAGGTAAGCTGGCAGAAAGGCCGCGTGTTCAACACCCGCATAGAGCACGCCGGAGACCCCGGCAGCATGTGGGCGGAAAGCCTGGAGCGGCGGCGCTGCATCGTGCCAGCCCGGGCGTTCTTCGAGCCTCATCAGCACGAATCCATCATCAGTCCCCGCACCGGCAAGGCCATCAAGCGCCAGTACGTCTTCGAGCCCGGACCCAACGCCGCAGCGCGTTGGCTGCTGCTGGCCGGGGTGTTTTCCGGCGACTGCTTTTCCGTGGTGACCACCGAGCCGAACAGCCTTGTGGCGCCCATCCACAATCGCATGCCGTTGGTGCTGGAGCCGGCCGATGTTGCCACGTGGCTTAGCCCCCGGTTTGCCGACCTGGCAGATCGCAGCCACGTGCAGTTGAGCGCAAGGCCGGAAATCGCCGACGCGCCCTTTATCCAGCAGCTCACGCTGTTCTAGGCTAACCCTGCCTGTTGCCGCAGGGGCCGGCGCGGAGCCTTGCGTCCCGCACAAGCCCGAGCCTAAGCCCCATGCTCCGAACCCCGCGCGCCGTTGCGGTGCGGGAGCAGAACCGCCCGGCTTTGCTTCTACTTGGTCGCCACGCTCTTATTCGATGACCAGCTGGAGTAGTAACGCTTGCCGGAAACGGTCTTGTAAGTGCGGACCTTCACGTAGTAGCGCTTCTTCGCCCGCAGCTTGGTGACCTTCTTTGCTGTGGTGGAGGTGCCGCTCACGGTGATGGTCTTGGTCGAGGACGACCCCTTCATCCTGTACTGGATCTGGTATCCGCTGGTCTGGGAAACCCGCTTGCTCCACCGCGCGGTGAACCCGGCTTTGGCGGCGCTCAGGCTGGTCACGTACGTGGTACGCGGCACTATGGTAAAGGTCAGCTTCGCGGATCCGCATACCGGCACGTTGCCGGACTTGGCCGTCACGGTGACTGCGTACGTTCCCACCAGCTTGCGACCCGATGCATACGTGACCGTATAGCAGTCGGACGACAGGGTCTGCCCGTTCAGCTTCACGGATACCGTGGGCTTCCTGGTGGCGCCGTTGTAGGTATAGCTGGTGGTCGAAATGCGCACGCTGCACTTTCCCAGGTCGGTCTTGGCCAGGGCGGAAATGGACCGGACGTCCTTCACCGCCTCGCATCGGGTGCAATGAACGGATCGGCTGCCTTCCGCATCATAGGTGGGCTCAACGTCCACGGTCGCCTCCGAAGCCCATGCGTGTCCCAGGGCACCAACGTCCTGGGTCTGGACCCTTCCGCAGGTCTGGCACGTGCGCTCCTTTGACCCTGCCGTTAGGCAGGTAGGGGCCGCCGTCTGGGACCACTGGCCGTAGGAGTGCTCAGCCAGGGGGACGGGGGCCATGTCCTTGCGCTCGGAGCAGCGGGTGCAGTGGACGGACTTTTCGCCCGCCTCGGTGCAGGTGGGCTCAACGTCCACGGTCGGAAGGTCTTCCCAACTATGGCCCAGGGCACCAACGTCCTGGGCCTGGACCTTCCCGCAGGTCTGGCACGTGCGCTCCTTTGACCCCGCCGCCAGGCAGGTGGGGGCCGCCGTCTGGGACCACTGCCCGTAGGAGTGACCGTTCCAGCAGGGATCTGCAGGGCCGTTGAATACCGGATAGTCATATACCTCGTAGTCCTGGGGCGCCTCCACATCGCTGACCCAGCCGTAGTGCTCGAGCTGATTTTGGAAGGCGGCATCGCTCTTCAGGAAGTAGCGGTGGGACACCTCCGCATCAAAGCCCTGGTCTTGGGCATTTTCCGCAGAGCTTCCCATCAGGGGATCATCCCAGGTCACGTCCACGTGGTACCACACACCGTCCAGCTGGACCAGGTTCCAGCCGTGGACCATCTCATCGCTGATTACAAAGACGCACCCTATGCCAAGACGGCTCAGCAGCAACTTGTAGGCCAGAGCGTACCCCTGGCACACCGGCGTGCGCTGGACCAGCGCGCCGTATGCCGTATGGCTGTGGGTTGCATCGGGGTCTCCGTAGGCGCAGGTCCGGACCAGGTAGTCGTGCATGGCCTGGACCTTCTGGACCGGAGACATGTTATCGGCAACCCAGGTCAGGGCTTGGGCGGCGTTTTCCTCCACCTGAGCACGCGCCTGGTCGATCTGATCGGTGGATTCAAAGAGGTAGTCATAGGCCAGGAACCACACCTCATCTCCCGAAGAAAGGAAGGTGATGGTAGACGGGAAGTAGAAGAGCTCAGGGTCGTCCCACAGCTGCTGGAGGATGGGGTTCAAGTCCTCGACGGTCATACCGAAATCCTTGACCTTCACGCCGTAGCGGGTCTGCCGTTCGCCCTCAACCGTAAACGTAACCTGATTGTAAGTAGTAACAGCCTGCCTGATGGTGTCCAGCACCAGCTGCTGGTCGTTGTCCAGCGAAAGCAGACCGAAGCCGAAGGAGGCAGGGCGGGCGGGCGTAAGGTCGCTGTCCGCGTAATCGGGATCATGTAGCGGATCGAAGGTCTGGGTGGTGGCGGTCAGCTCCGCGGAGGCACCCGGGTCATTGCCGCCGTTGTCTGCGAGGGCCTTCGAGGGGACGGCTGACAGAAGGGCAGTCAAAAGCAATGCAAGCAGCGCGACTGCAAGAGAACAAAGAGGCGATTGAAAGGCGGAGGCTTCTTTAGCCGTTTGACCAGTGGTTTCAGCGAAGGCACGGAGCATGCGGGGTCCTTTCTTCCAGATGATTCCATACTAGCGAAGGTCGTCGGTTCTGCCCAGCGGCACCCATCCTTGGCAGAAAACGGTAACTTGGCGGCAATGGGACAAAGTCCGGCAAATCACATTTTCAAAATTATTCTTGATTGTGCATTATTCTTTGTTTAGTATTCTTAATGTCAGGAAACGAGGATGCAAGCCCACAGTTCCCCCCTGACTGAATCGGCTCATCCTCCAAAACAACTGCTTACCGAACAGGAGGCCCCTACTACAGCCATTCTTCTCCCCACTCTCTCTTTTCTCTCTATTTGGCTAGGAACTCTAAGCAGTCCATAGCCCTCATCTCCTCACTGAAAGGACCGCCTCGGCGGTCCTTTCGGGTTTCAGAGGCGCAAAGCGTGAGGCGGCGAGCGAATGCGAGGATAGAGGCCCGCAGGCCTCCGAAAGCACACTGCGGTCCTCCAATCCTGTCCCCCCTTCGTCATCTTTGGACAAAATCGCCAGAATAGGACGACCGCAATTTCAAAATGTCGAGAATAGGGCGACTCGCTCCCTGATAATCCTGCCGCTTTGGCCTATCGCAGGAAGCGACCGGGGCCAATGAGCCTGCTCGGAAGACTCCTTCGGAAGCCATCGGGACAAAAGCCCAGGTGGCGGCCTTGCGGGAAATCATTCTTTCCCAGGACTTCGGTTCCGCCACGGAAGAAGGTCGCCCTATTCTCGACTTTTTGATTTTGGACTCGCCCTATTCTCGACTTTTTGTCCATTAGGTTGACATAACTCAGCATGTCCGACATTTCGACGGGCCGACTAAGCCATTCCTCCGGCTCGCAGTGAGGCCGAAAAGCCAAGAGCCAAGGAGCGAACCCCCTTTCCTAGCTTGAAACTTGGGAAATTGTACGATTTCAACTCCGGGGCAGAAATCGCGGCGTTTCCGAACATGAAGTCGGGGTTCTGTACGATTCTGCAGGCCCTCGCGGCGCGCTTTTCACGGTCGCGTCGCCCTTTGCTTGCGTCGCGGATCGATGGCCCGAAGAAACCCCAGTTCAATGCCTTGCTGGCATTTCGGAGCAAGGGCGAGGAGGCAGGATATTATGCTGCCCTAAGGAGTATTATCGTACAGAACCCCCGTTTGACCCCTCAAACGGACGAAAAATCTGCCCTGGTCGAACTGCGGGCCCGCAGTTCGCAGGAGAACCCTGAGGCAGGGCGCGCCTTGGCCTACCCGACCTTCGGCGCACCCGGCCTCCTCGGTCCGGCGCAACCTCCCTCGGCTCCGCCTCGGGGTACCGCTGCCGCCTCGTCGGCGCGCCTCGGCCGCACGATCGCAATCGGTATCCGCCGTACGAGGACGGACTGTCAATTTGGGTGCCGAGAGCGTGACCTTGCCCGCTCGTAGGGCCTGATCCTGTCATTTTTGGTGCCGAAAGCATAATCTCGGCACCCAAATTGACACCGCCCCATGCTTTCGACCGCCAAATTGACAGCGGCCCCCTGATTTTCAGGGCACGAGCCCGCTTTCGACAGCCAAATTGACACGGCCCGCAAACGAAAGAGGCTGGCCGGGAC
>JAQXGX010000017.1 GCA_029006935.1 Eggerthellales bacterium
CACCGACCCCAGGCCAATGAACAGGTCCCGCCCGGTCTTGCCCTCCTCAACGAAGGACAGATCCAGCATAGGAGAAGCCGCCGTGATTGCGGTCATGATCCAGCCGTAGGCCACGCAGCGCTCCGCCAGGTCAAGGTAGAGCCGGTCCTTGTAGGCCACGAAGTCGGTGCTTTCGTCCACCTCAAAGCTGGCTTGCAACAGCTCATCGGCAAAGGAGTAGTTGAAGTGGATGCCGCTGAAGGTCATCTTGTATCGGCCGTAGCGGTCGGAAAGATACTCCCGGTACTCGGTCTTCAGCGCCTCCGCCCCGCGCCACTGGGCAATGGGCACGTCCTGCTCGTTCAGGATGTAGGGCGGGTTGGAAAAGGGCCAGAGCAGCTCGGGCTCGGGCAGCTCGGCCAAGGTCCGCTGGATCACCCGGTCGTAGGCTGCCACCTCTGCCACGGCCGCTTCGGGGGACGTGGAAAGGCCGGTGTTGATCTCCACCTGGTTTTCGCTGAAATCCCGGACGATGTTGCCATGGGCGGGAAAGGGGTTGGGAGAGTGGGAAAGGTTGCCCGACGGGGTGATGCGCAGGGATTCTCGCTCCAAGCCGAAGTTGCCCTTCAGAAGGAGTTCGCGGACGCGTTGGTTTTGGGCATGCAGCACTTCGGCATCTCCTGTGGCTTGCTCGGTGCCTTTCCGGGGCAGAAAGGTGAATCCTATTAGGCTACTATGCTATGTTAAAGCACCAGCCTGCGGTTGAGCGTGTTGATTTGCTGCGGTCTGGTTCCGATGAAATCCGAATGCGCCTGTGCGGGGCAGGAAGGGCGGGTGCCCATGGAAAAGCCGTCTGCGATGGTCGATCAGAGCAAGTTTCCCCTGGCTTGGGGTTCTGAGCTTGAGGTCTGCCCGGCGGTGGGGCTGGTTCATGAGCTTTGCCAAGTCCAGGCCCCCAGCCCCTGTTCGACGGAAAGCATGGCGGCGCTGTTCAAGGCCCTGGGCGATGAGCGCCGGCTGCAGATTGTGCGCATGGTGGCGGCCCGGCCGGACATCTGCGCTTGCCATCTGCTGGAGGCCTTTGACATGTCCCAGCCCACCCTTTCCCATCACATGAAGCTGCTCTGCGCAAGCGGTGCGCTTGTGGGGCGAAAGCAGGGAAAGTGGATGCACTACTCCGTAAATCCCCAGGCAGCGGATGCCTTGCGCAGCTTTGCCAAGGAGCTTTTGTAGACGAAAACGAGCGAAGGAGATCAAATGAGTCCCGAGCAGAAGCAGCAGTTCGTTGACCAGGCGCTGGAAATGCACGCCCGCGGCTTCAACTGCGCCCAGTGCGTGGCCGTTTCCACCTGCGGGCAGGTAGGCCTTGACCAGGACGCTGTCTTTCGCCTGGTAGAGGGGTTCGGCGGAGGCATGGGCGGCTTCACCCAGGTCTGCGGCGCTCTTTCCGGTGCGGTGGCCGTGGTGAGCCAGGCTAGCAGCAACGGCATGGAGGCCTGCAACTCCAAGAAGCAAACCTACGCCTGGGTGAAGCTGCTGGTAGAGGACTTCCGGCAGCGCTTCGGCAGCACGTCCTGCGAGGATCTTCGCCCCGATGAGCCGGAGCTGCGCATGCCCACCTGCAACGGCTACATTGTTGCGGGCGTTGAAATGGCCCTGGACATGATCGAGCAGGTCCAGGGCCGCTAGTCGGCACGTGTTGGGGTCCGGCGGGTCGCGGGTCGGGCGGGTCGGGCGCGGCCTGCGAGTCCGGCTAGATTTCGAACTCGCCGGGCTTGGGCTCGCGAATGCGCACGGTGACCTCCGGGTTTGCCAGCGATACGCGGGAGTGCGGAGGCACGCTTTCCGTGACGAAGGCGCTGCCGCCAATGACGCTGTGCGCGCCGATGACGGTCTGGCCGCCCAGAATGCTGGCGTTGGAGTAGATGGTCACGTTGTCCTCCACGGTGGGATGGCGCTTCACCCCGGCCAGGCTCTGACCGCCGCGGGTGGAAAGGGCTCCCAGGGTCACGCCCTGGTAGATCTTCACGTGATCGCCGATGGTGGTGGTTTCGCCAATAACCACGCCAACTGCATGATCGATGAAGAAGTACTCGCCGATCTGGGCCTTGGCGCCAATGTCCACGCCGGTTTCCGCGTGGGCGTACTCGCTCATGATGCGGGGGATCAGCGGCACGTCGTGCAGGGCCAGCTCATGGGCCAGGCGGTACACGAAGATGGCGAAGAAGCCGGGATAGCAGTAGATGATTTCCGCCTTGCTGCCGGCGGCGGGGTCGCCGTCGAAGGCCGCCTGCACGTCCTTGAGCAGCAGCTGCTGGATTTCAGGGATCTTGTAGAAGAAGTCCGAGCAGATGCTGCTGGTTTCGGCCTCCACGGCCTCGCGCGACTTGACCTTGCGATCGCGGAACATCAGGGCCTCGAACACTTCGCGATGCAGCGCCTCTTCCACGCGGGTCAGGGTGTCGCCGATGAAGTACTTGGGGCCGGCGCCGCAGGGGGCTTCGTCGCCGAAGTAGCGGGGGAACATGACGCGGCGCAGGTCCAGGATGATCTGTATGATGGCGTCCTTGTTGGGGAAGCGGCGGTCGACGTTGTTGAAGGCTATGATCTCGTCGTTGTAGTTTTCCTCGATGCGTTCGACGATTTCGTCAAGCTTTTCGTTGAACATGGGGTCTCCCCTTCGGTCGTTTTGCGATGTGACCACTATACCTAATAACCTAGCGTCACGGTAGGTTATTTTTCTCGGGCGGCGGAGCGTGGCGGTGCGGGGGCGAAGCGAGGCCAGGTCGTGGACGCCCTTGCCGCGTCGTCATAGAATGAGCGGGTAGAGCAGGACCGAAGGGGGCGGCAGATGGGGCAGGAGCGGGACGTTGTAACGGTGCCCATGAGGGTCATCGCGCACATTCAGACCGACTTCCCTCAGAAGTTCGGCATTCCCTGCCAAAGCGGCATGGTTCCCAGCGCCCAGGGGCGCATTGTGTTCGAGCCGGAGTTTGCCCTGAACAGCGCCGTTCGCGGCTTGGAGGGATTCAGCCATCTGTGGATCCTGTGGCAGTTCGAAAACGGGCGGCCGGGGGGCGGCGCGGCTGATCTTGCCGCGGACGCTGAGGCTGCTGGCGTTGCGGGGGCTGCCGCGTCGGACGGGCCGGCAGTGGACGAAACCGCCGCTCCCGGGGCTTTCGCCAAACGCAGCTGGTCGCCCACGGTCCGCCCTCCTCGATTGGGTGGCGCCACCCGCATGGGGGTTTTCGCCACGCGCAGCCCCTTCCATCCCAACCCCCTGGGGCTTTCCTGCGTGGAGCTGGAGCGGGTGGAGATCACCGATCAGGGGCCCATTCTGCACGTGCGCGGCGCTGACCTGCGGAACAACACTCCCATTTTCGACGTGAAGCCCTACGTGCCCTACGCCGACTGTCAGCCTCAGGCGACCGGAGGCTTTACGGAGCAGGTGCAGCCTACGGTGAGTCGGGTCAACCTGCCCCCTGAGCTGGCCGCTCGGGTTCCCGCCCAGAAGCGCGATGCCCTGATCCAGGTGCTGGAGCAGGATCCTCGGCCGGTGGGCAGGCGCAAGCCGGGCCGGGTGTATGAGCTGGCCTTTGCCGGTTTGCACGTTAGCTTTACGGGCGAAGCGGATGTTCTTGACGTGATTGCGGTGCAGCCCTTGGGTTGAGGCGAGCGGAAGGGGAGGATCGGCGGCGTGGTAATACTTGCGAAATTGTCGGGCTCCTACGCCAGGCGGGCGATCTTGGCCACGAAGAATCCCTCGAAGCGGTCGGTGGGGCTCAGGCACAGGGCGCCCTCAAGGGGGCACGGCAGCAGCGGCGCGCCGGCATTTCGCAGAGCATCCTCCAGGGCAATAGGCTCGACCTTGTACGACCCCTTCTTCCGCAACGCCTGCAGGCAGTCCTGCACCATGAGGTGGTTTTCCCCGGGCAGCACTGAGCAGGTGGAGTAGACGCAGAAGCCGCCGGGCTTGGTGACCTGCAGCGCCTTGGTCAGCAGCGCCCGCTGGGACTTGATGCTCTTCTGGATCAGCGCCGGGGTGAAGCGCTTGGGCATTTTGGGGTCGCTTGCCCGAAGGGTGCCCGACCCCGAGCAGGGGGCGTCCAGGAGCACCCGGTCAAAGGAGAAGAAATCGTCCAGCCGACGGGCATCGGTGCGCATGACCATGACGTTGCGGGCGCCCTGCTTGGCCAGGTTGTACTCCAGCTTTTCCGCGCGCGGCGAGTGCATTTCGCAGGCGGTGATGTGCGCCTGCGGTCCGCCCAGAGCCGCCATCTGGCAGGTCTTGCCTCCGGGGGCGGCGCACATGTCCAGAATGTCCAGCCCGGCGGCGGGCTCCATCACCAGCGGAGGAAGCATGGAGGAAAGGCTCTGGACGTACATCTTGCCGGCCTTGTATTCCTCCAGCTCCCACAGGTCCTTGGGACTGGCGTCGGGCAGCACAAAGGCCTGGTCGTACCAGGGCACCGGCTCCCAGGCAATGCCGGCGGCGTCCAGCGCGGCGGCGATTTGCTCTCGGGACGAAAGCAGCGCATTGGCCCGCAGGGTGGTGGCGCGGGTTGCGCCGCAGCCTTCCACGATGCGGCGAACATCGGCGTCCCCGTAGCTTTCCTGCAGCAGGGGCACGAAGAAGGCGGGAAGCGCGGCGGCAATCTGGTCGTAGGTCATGGTGATGCTTTCGTGGTCGTGGGCGTGGTCGTGGTCGTGGGCGAAAGGAAAAGGGGGCGAAGCGGACGCGGGAGCCGGGGCTGGTCGGGCGCGGCCAGGAGTCGGTGGCGCCTTCGCCCTGATGCGGAGCTACCGGCGCACCCGCACGCCGCTGACCTTCAGGTCGGCAAGGCCCAGGAACCGGAACAGGTCAAGGGTCACCACGTCATCGAACTCCAGGCTGCTGGACCCTATGAACACGCTGCCCATTGGGGTGGCAATCTCCCTGATGCCGCGGGTGCGCAGCGACTCGGTCAGGCGAGGCGACGGAAACGAGCTGACCAGCTCGGGGCATCCGGTTCAGGTGTGGGG
Source organism: Eggerthellales bacterium (assembly GCA_029006935.1). GTDB lineage: Bacteria > Actinomycetota > Coriobacteriia > Coriobacteriales > Eggerthellaceae > SUG1186. The sequence continues at coordinate 5,002 of JAQXGX010000017.1, forward strand.
CGTGAACACGCTGAGCAGGATGGTGTCGTAGCCCTTCTTGCTCATGTACTCTCGCAGCTCGTCGGTGTATACGAATTCCATGGCGTCCCTTTCGGCGGTGCCCGGCGGGTTGATCGGTTGACTTGCTGCCAGTATAGCGCAGGGGCGCAGGCCGCGGACGAGCTCTGTGCCTCAGGCGGGGCGCACCGCGCTTGTGCCTCGCGCGCGATAGCTCCCACAGGACCCGGCCCAGCTCCAGCAAGCTCTTTTCCCCAGTCCGACCGCGCCCATTTTTCCCGCAATCCCTTCCATTGCCTAAAATACTCTTGCGTAATGGAGTGCTTGTATTAAAATGTCAGCACGCATTAACAAAATGCTAAAGGGAAACAATCGGGTCCCCCTGCCTTGGGGCTGATTAACTACAAGGACGAAAGGCAATCCTATGGGTCAGGAAATTCTGTGGGCTCCCCACGACGAGCTGGAAAAGATCCAGCTTGAAGGCTTGAAGAAAACCGTGGTTAGCTGCTATGAGAACATCCCCTTCTACAAAGAGCTGTTCGACGAAGCCGGCTTCGACCCTTACGCAGTGGAAACCCTGGAGGACCTGAAGAAGGCTCCCTTCACCTGCAAGCAGGACCTGCGCGACAACTACCCCTACAAGATGCTGGCCGTGCCCATGAAGGACGTGCATGAAATCCACATGTCCTCCGGCACCTGCGGCGTTGCCACGGTAGGCGCATACACCGAACATGACCTGGACATTTGGGGCGAATGCTTTGCCCGCGGCATCGAGTACGCCGGCGGCACTGATGAAGACGTGCTTCATGTGTGCTACGGCTACGGCCTGTTCACCGGCGGCTTGGGCGCCCATTACGGCGGTCTGTACACCGGCTGCACCACCATTCCCATGAGCGCCGGCAACACCGAGCGCCAGATTCGCGTCCTGCGCGACATGGGCTCCTCTATCATCTGCTGCACTCCGTCTTACGCCATGCATATCGCCGATACCGCCATCGAGATGGGCCTTGATCCCAAGAAGGACTTCAACTTGAAGGCTGGCATCCACGGCGCCGAGCCCTTCTCCAGCAACTTCCGCGCTGACCTGGAGGAAAAGCTGGGTTACAAGGTCCTGGACGTGTACGGCCTGACCGAGACCATGGGTCCCGGCGTGGCTATCGAGTGCTGGGAGCAGACGGGTTTGCACCTGGCAGAAGACCACTTCATCGCCGAGATCATCGACCCCGCCACCGGCGAAGTCCTGCCTGACGGCGAGTGGGGCGAGCTGGTCCTGACCACCGTCGACCGTGAAGCTTCCCCAGTGGTGCGCTATCGCACGCGCGACATCACCCGCATCCTGCCTGGCCAGTGCAAGTGCGGCCGCACCCACAAGCGCATCGACCGCCTGCATGGCCGCACCGACGACATGCTCATCATCCGCGGCGTGAACGTGTTCCCGTCTCAGATCGAAGACGTTATGAAGACCTTCCCCGAGGTTTCGTCCTGGTACCAGATCGAGCTGACCACCGTGAACAGCCTGGACCGTGTTACCCTGAAGGCAGAGCTTTATCCGGACTTCGACTTCGACCAGATCAGCGCCATTGAGCAGCTGCAGAAGAAGATCGAGGCCAAGATGAAGGCCGACCTTTCCGTGGGCATCAAGGTCAAGCTGGTGGAGCCGCAGACCATCGAGCGCAGCATCGGCAAGGCAAAGCGCGTCATCGACAAGCGAGAGGGTGTGAAGTAAATGAAGCAGATTACCGTCTTCCTGGAAAACGAAAAGGGCCGTCTTTCCGCGGTGACCCGCTGCCTGGCAGACGCCGGCATCAACATGCAGGCCCTGACCATTGCCGAATCCGCCGAGTACGGCCTGGTGCGCATCATCTGCGACAAGCCGGAGGAAGCCCTGACCGCCCTGAAGGTGGGCGACTACCGCGCCATCGCCACCGACGTGGTGGCCATTGAGGTCAGCAACCAGGCTGGCGGCCTTGCCAAGCTGCTGGAGACCCTGGACGGCTTGGACCTGAACATCGAGTACGGCTACTGCTTCAGCACCGGCCAGGATACCGCCATCGACGTGCTCAAGATCAAGGGCGCCGAAGCCGCCGTGGAAGCCATCCAAGCTGCAGGATTCAAGGTGCTGTAACCGTTCGCGGAATAGCATTGCTGGGGAGCTCTCTTCGGAGGGCTCCCTTTTCTACTATGAGGGGGGCATGCTCGAACCGACGGCATGCAACGGCACCAGAACGAAAGGAAGCTGAGGAATGGAACACATTCGCCTGGGCAACACCACCATCACCACGCCGCAGAACGCCTTCGGGGTGCTTCCCATCCAGCGGGTTTCCTTCGACCAGGCCCGCAGCCTGCTGCGCCAGGCGGTGGAAGGGGGCATGACCTTCTTCGACACCGCCCGCAGCTACTCGGACAGCGAGGAAAAGATGGGCTACGCCCTGCACGACCTGCGGGATCGCATCTTCATTGCCACCAAGACCCAGGCCACCACGCCGGAAGGGTTCTGGGCGGACCTGGAAACGTCTCTGACCAACCTGCGCACCGACTACGTGGACCTGTACCAGCTCCACAACGTGGATAAGGTCTACGCCCCTGGCGACGGCACCGGCCTGTACGAGTGCCTGCTGGAGGCCAAGGCCCAGGGCAAGATCCGCCACATAGGCGTGACGGCCCACAAGATTGCCGTGGCGGAGGAGGCGGTGGAGTCCGGCCTGTACGAAACCCTGCAGTTCCCCTTCAACTACCTTTCCGGGCCCCGGGAAGAAGCCCTGGTCAAGCGCTGTGCCGAAAAGGGCATGGGCTTCATTGCCATGAAGGGCCTGGCTGGGGGCCTGCTGGGCGGTCGATCCCGCGCCATCATGGCCCACATGCTGCAGTATCCCAACGTGGTGCCCATCTGGGGCATCCAGCGTCAGGAAGAGCTGGACGAGTGGCTTTCCTACCTGGACCATACGCCGTTCATGACCCCGGAGCTTCAGGAGCAGATCGACCTTGACCGGGCTCAGCTTCAGGGCGACTTCTGCCGCAGCTGCGGCTACTGCATGCCCTGCCCCCAGGGAATCGCCATCAACCAGGCGGCTCGCATGGGGCTGCTTCTGCGTCGCATGCCTTCTGACGGCTGGCTGACTCCTAAGTGGCAGGCGGAAATGGAAAAGATCACCACCTGCACCGAATGCCGGGCCTGCGCGGCCAAGTGCCCCTACGAGCTGGATATTCCCGCGTTGCTGCGGGCCAATCTGGACGACTACCGCAAGGTCCTTTCGGGCGAAAGGATTGTGAGCTAGCCGCCCGATGCCGCTGACCGGGGCGCGGATGCGGTAACATAGCAGGTTATGAATACCACGGCAAAAACACCGGCACCCCAACGCGGCAAGCATGCTCGCC
>JAQXGX010000018.1 GCA_029006935.1 Eggerthellales bacterium
TCCGCGGCAAAACGACGTGTAGCTGATGGCGGCCAGGCCCTTGGCACCGGCCTCGTCGCGATATTCCTCCCAAAGCAGCTTCTGCGTGACTCCGACCCTCTGCAGCTCCGCGTGGACGTAGTCGTAGTCGGCGTCGAGCACCGCCGCCTTCTCCTGCGCCTGCTGCGGGAACAGCCGGTCGTAGACGTCGGCCTCGTCCATATTGGAGGCTTGCTCCCAGGTGAGGCCGGTCGCCGCCATGGCTTCGACCACCTTCTTGGTACTTTCCCTCGATATGCGCCTGGTCTTGTAAATCTCCCGGGCCGACATGCCCTTGCCAAGCAGCTCCATCACCAGCTTGGCGTTGATCCTCTTCGCCATGAAGATCACTTCCTTTCCTTGTCTCGGTTGGCGAATGAGACAAGTTTAGAAAGGTGGCAACTATGGCGATATTGGGTTAACCGGCTGGATGGCAACCATGCTGAAAGAGGGTGGCAACATTAGCGCAACTGATGGTAAGAATCGGCGCGAATAATCAATCGAGTCCGCCGCTCCCAGACAATTCTCGATTCATACCAAAATGCCCGTCGATAAGACGGGCATTCATAAGACACCCTGCCGTCCCAAGCCGCCGAGTACGCCTTGAGGTCGCGAAAGCACAGCAACTCGAACAGGAACCCCAGCGTTTTGAAGTCCCTGTTGAAGTACTCGAGGGAAGACCCAGCGCGGCAACCGCGATCCACGGGTCAATGAGGTTCCTCTTCCTCGACGCCCTGATGGCGGCCTTCGACCGAATCGCAGGGCACCAGGCCTCCACGTCACTTCAGCACGTGCCCTGGTTACAAGCTACCGAAGTGATTTGCGGTGTTTGACCGAAGTGATTTGCGATTGCCCCCTCCTCTCCTCTCCTCCCCTCCCCAACAAAACCAGCGATCCCGATCATTTGCCGCCACATGCGGCCCACAGGTTTTGGCCATGGAGTACCATTGACGCTATCCCCACAGAAAGGACCCCATGGCACGCCAGCGCAAACCAACCAACCTGCACCTGACCCTCCAGCGCTTTGCCGCGCCCATAGTGGAAGACCCGCAGCAGCACCGCAGCAGCTGGCGCGACCTCATGCCCAGCGCCCGTGAAGTGCGCCTTGACCTGGGCTGCGGCAAGGGCTCCTTCCTTAAGGAATCCGCCCTGCTCGAACCCGACGTGCTGTTCGTAGGCATGGACTACAGCCCCACCTGCATAGCCCGCTGCGCCGAAAAGGCCGTTCAGTCCGACCTGCCCAACGTGCGCCTGATCATGGCCGACGCCGACCAGGTAACGGACCTGTTCGCCCCCGGTGAACTGGACCGGATCTACCTGAACTTCAACGCGCCCTTCCCCAAGAAAAAGCACGCCCACCTGCGCCTTTCCCACGTGGAGCGCCTCATGGAGTACCGCACCCTCCTGAGCAGCACCGGACTGCTGGAGCTGCGGACCGACAACGTCCTGTACTGGCGCTTTTCCCTGGAGCAGCTGCGCATTGCCAACTACCGCGCCCTGCGCCAGACCACCGACCTTGCCGCCCAGCCCACCTGGGACCAGGATCGCGAACCCGTGCTGACCAGCGAATACTTCGCCCGAACAACACAGCGCGGCGCCCACGTGTACGCCCTGCTGGCCCAACCCGGCCCCGCACCCGACCGCTGGGAGCAGACCGCGCCCCTGGGCCTGTGCGAGTACCTGCCCCAAGACCTGGACCAGCTGGACCACATACCCTACGGCATGGAAGATACCGTGCAGAACATACGCAACCGCCAGAAAAACCAGAGGCTTCGCCAGCAGGCCCAAAGCCGCGCCGACCGCCTCTCCCAGCCCGATCGGCCCGACCGGTGCAGCCAGTCCGCTAAGCCCGCGCAACCCGCCCAGCCGATCACCTCCGAACGCACCACCCCGCCCGCACAGAAGGAGCGCCCCCATGAGTAGCTTCCTGCCCGTTTCCCCACAAGACATGGCCACCCGCGGCTGGAACCAGTGCGACTTCGTGTTCGTGTGCGGCGATGCCTACATCGACCACCCCTCCTTCGGCATGGCAATCATCACCCGCCTGCTGGAAGCCAACGGCTACAAGGTGGGCGTGATCTGCCAGCCCGACTGGAACGACCCCCAAAGCATTGCCATCTTGGGCGCCCCCCGGCTGGGCTTTTTGGTCAGCGCCGGCAACATGGATTCCATGGTCAACCACTACACCGTGGCAAAGAAGCGACGCAGCACCGACCAGTACTCCCCCGGCGGCCGCCCGGGCCTGCGCCCCAACAACGCCACCGTAGTCTACGGCAACCTGATCCGTCGCACCTTCAAGCACACCCCCATTATCCTGGGCGGCGTAGAGGCAAGCCTGCGACGCTTGGCCCACTACGATTACTGGGCCAACAAGCTCAAGCGATCCGTTCTTCTGGATTCCCAGGCTGACCTGCTGATATATGGAATGGGCGAAAACGCCGTCGTTGCCGTGGCCGATGCCCTAGCTGCCGGTATCCCCGTTGACCAGATCACCTACGTGCCCGGTACCGTGTGGCGCACCAAGGACCCCGGCGCCGCCTATGACGCCGTGACCCTGCCCGCCTGGGAGGCCCTGCAGGCGGACAAGCTGGAGTACGCCCGCAGCTTCAAGACCCAGTACCGCAACCTGGACCCCTTCAGCGGCAAGTGCCTGGTGGAGCCTTACCAGCAAGACGGCATCTACGTGGTGCAGAACCCCGCCTCCAAGCCCCTGACCACCCAGGAAATGGACGCAGTGTACGGTTTGCCCTACGCGCGAACCTATCACCCCCAGTACCAGAAGGACGGCGGCGTGCCCGCCATCCGGGAGGTCAAGTTCAGCCTGACCAGCAACCGCGGGTGCTTCGGCGAATGCGCCTTCTGCAGCCTGGCCTTCCACCAGGGACGCATCATCCAAAGCCGCAGCCATGAAAGCCTGCTGGAGGAAGCCAAGCTGCTCACCGCCGACCCCGAGTTCAAGGGATACATCCACGACGTGGGCGGCCCCACCGCTGACTTTCGCAAGCCCGCCTGCCCCCGCCAGCTCACCCACGGCGCATGCCCAGGCAAGCGCTGCCTAAGTCCCAAGCCCTGCAAGAGCCTGCAGGTGGATCACAGCGACTACCTGGAGCTTCTGCGGAAGCTGCGAGCGCTGCCCGGGGTGAAGAAGGTGTTCGTGCGCAGCGGCATACGCTTTGACTACGCGCTGCTGGACCGCCACGCCACCGACTACGTGCGGGAGCTGGCCCAGCACCACGTGAGCGGGCAGCTGCGCCTGGCGCCCGAGCACGTGAGCAACGCGGTGCTGGAGGTCATGGGCAAACCCAAGAACCAGGCGTACCAGCAGTTCGTGGAACTGTTCAACGCCGCCAACCAGGAGCTGGGGCTGAAGCAGTTCGTGGTCCCCTACCTCATGAGCTCCCATCCGGGCAGCACCCTGACCGAAGCCGTGGAGCTTGCGGAGTTCTGCCGGGACATGGGCTTCAACCCCGAGCAGGTCCAGGACTTCTACCCCACACCCAGCACCATAAGCACCTGCATCTACTACACGGGCGTGGACCCGCGCACCATGAAGCCGGTCTACTGCCCGCGCAGCCCTCACGAAAAGGCTCTGCAGCGAGCCCTGATCCAATACCGGGACCCCAAGAACCGGGACCTGGTCATAGAAGCGCTGCGCAAAGCAGGGCGAGAGGACCTGATCGGATACGGCCCTGCCTGCCTGGTGCGTCCCAAAAGCAGCGACAACCCGAGGGGCAACAAGTCAGGGAGCGCCAGTGGCAGAAGCGGCTCTAAGCCGAGCGGCGCTGGCAGACCCGGCAAGCCTGGCAGCTCCAACGGGAAGAGCGGGCACAGCAACGCTCCGACTCCCGGCCGCAAAGGCTCCAAGAACGACTGGGTCCGGGTCAACCCCCGCAACGGCAAGGCCCAGCGGAGCCAACAACACGGGCGAAGCGGCAAGGGCATGGGGCCCAACAAGGCATCGGGCCACAAGGGAGGCATCAGCCGCCAAGGCTCCAAGCGCTAGTCGTTGGACAACGTCGAGCAGCAAAGCGCGCCAATCCCGTTTCGCCCACAGACCTAACCCCGCAAATGCGTTCATAGAATAAAACCGCGCTATTGTACGATTTGGGTTCCCAGGGCATAAAACGGGTCGTTTTCCGAGCTTGAATCGGGCTATTGTACGATTTCGCATTCGTGCAATAACCCAAATTGATGCAACCAATGAGTTGGGCGAAAAAAGCCACTCAAAAACCCCTGGTGAAGATTATTTCCTCTTTACGATAAAGAGCGACAAAGCGCCGAAGGACTCCGCAGTTCTAAGCGGATTCGTACAATACCCCGAAACGAGGCCCGAAAACGGCCGGAAAAGCGCCCGCACCCCTCAAATCAATATGCCTTAGGTCAGGATAATAAAATTCAGGAGCCTCGGTCCTGCGGTCAAGCAGGCAGGTCGTCCGGAGCGGAAGGATAGCGCCCGAACGCGAAGCCCCGCACCGTGGCAAATCCAACCTCAAACGCGAAGGACCAAAACGTCAGGGCAGAAAGAAACCGCCGCCCGCTACGCAGCCCCGGCCGCACACGCTTGTACTAGCGGCTTATCGCCTGCTCAGCGCACTCGTCCCCTGAAACAACGCGGGGCTGGCCGTACAGGGGAATGGGGTCGGTGCATTCCTGGTCAATGTTGCCGTCGTACACGTAGTGCTTGGTTTCTCGCGCCACCATGCCGGTAAGAATGAACACGATCACCAGGTTCGGCAGGGCCATCAGGGCGTTGCAGATGTCGGAGATGGTCCACACCACGGAGCCCACGCCAATGCCGCCGAACCATCCCACCAGGGCGTATGCGATCAGGTAGGGCTTGATGCCGCGCTCGCCGAACAGGTACTGGGCGCAGCGCTCACCGTAGTAGCTCCAGCCCAGGAAGGTGGAGTAGGCAAAGCACAGAATGCCCACCACCAGGATGGGCGTGCCCACGTAGGGGATGGAGCCAAAGACCGCGCTGGCCAGCTGCGTGCCCTGGAGCACCACG
>JAQXGX010000019.1 GCA_029006935.1 Eggerthellales bacterium
AGGGAAAGCGCTGCCGGAACGGTGTAGGTCGCAGCCAGGCTTGCCCACAGGCCCTCTTCGCCCCCGTACAGAACGGCAAAGGTGCCCACAAAATTTTCTTTGGCAATTAGACCGGTCACGGTGGCGGCGGTTGCCTGCCAGTCGCCAAAGCCCAGCGGGGCGAAGATCGCGCACACGCCGGACGCCACGACCGCCAGGACGGACAGGCCCATCTGCTCTTCCTCCAGCATGGTGAACGCGCCGTCAACCCAGCCGAAGTTGGAAAGGAACCAGATCAGGATGCAGGAGAGCAGGATGATGGTGCCCGCCTTCTTGATGAACGCCCAGGCGCGCTCCCACATGCTGCGCAGCAGGTCAAAGAAGCCGGGGAACCGGTATTCCGGCAGCTCCATCACGAAGGGCGTGGTCTGCCCGTAGAACGGCTTGGTCTTGCGCAGGATGATGCCGCTGACGATGACCGACGCGATTCCCGCGAAGTACGCCAGGGTGGCAACAAGGCCGGAGCCGCCGAAGATGGCGCCCGCGAACAGGGCGATGATGGGCAGCTTTGCCGAGCAGGGAACAAAGGTGGTGGTCATGACCGCGAGCCTGCGGGCGCTGTCGCTTTCGATGGTGCGGGATGCCATGATGGCGGGCACGCCGCAGCCCGTGCCGATGAGCATGGGGATGAAGGTCTTGCCCGAAAGGCCGAAGCGGCGAAACACCCGGTCAAGGATGAAGGCCACGCGGCTCATGTATCCGCAGCCCTCCAGGATTGCCAGCAGGAAAAACAGGATCATGATCTGGGGCACAAAGCCCAGCACCGCGCCCACGCCGCCTATGATGCCGTCAAGGACCAGGGCTTTCAGCCAATCGGCACACTGCAGCGCGTCAAGCCAGCCCTCCACAATCACGGGAATGCCGGGGATCCACATGCCGAACAGGGCAGGATCGGGCTCTTCGGAAACAAGGCCCTCTTCGAAGGCGGCGGTGGCTTCGTCAAGCTGCTCCTGGCCGGGGCCCAGGTACCAGCCGTCGCCGAACACGCCGTCGTTAGCCCAGTCGGTGGCCACGCCTCCCACCGTGCTCACGGCAATGTAGTACACCAGCCCTATGATCAGAATAAACAGCGGGAGCGCCAGGAACCGGTTGGTCATGATCCGGTCGATCTTCTGGGAGGTGGAAACGGTCTGCTCCCCCTTTTCGTACACGGAGCCGATGAACGAGGTGATGTGCCCGTAGCGCTGATCGGTCACGATGCCCTCGGCGTCGTCTTCGAAGCGCTCCTCGGCCTGACGCACCACGTCCTCAACGTCCATGGGCTCCGTCAGGTTCTGCAGGGTCTTTTCGTCTCGTTCGAAAGCCTTGATGGCGTAGTAACGACGCAGGTTGGCGGGCACGGTGGAGGGAACCTGGGCTTCCACCTGTCGCATTGTCGTTTCGAACTCGGGTGTATAGGTCACGGGGGTGGGAACCTGATGCTGCTGGGCCGCTTTGATGGCAGCGGCGGCACAGTCCTGCACGCCTTGGCCCTTCAGCGCCGAAACCTGCACCACCGGCACCCCCAGCTTAAAACCCAGCTGGGTGCTTCGGATGGTATAGCCGCGCTTTTCCGCAATGTCCATCTGGTTCAGGGCCACCACCACAGGGATCCCGAACTCCATGAGCTGCTCGGTCAGGAACAGGTTGCGCTCCAGGTTGGTGGCGTCCACGATGTTGAGAATGGCGTCCACCGATCCGCCAGCCAGAAAATCCCTAGACACCACTTCTTCCTGGGTGTAGGGCGAAAGGGAGTAGATGCCCGGCAGGTCCACGATGCGCACGGAGTGGTCGCCCTTCAGGGTGCCCTCCTTCTTTTCCACCGTAACGCCGGGCCAGTTGCCCACGTACTGATGAGCGCCGGTGAGCTGGTTGAACAGGGTGGTCTTGCCAGAGTTGGGGTTGCCCACCAGGGCGATGGTCATGGACACGACTACATCACCTCGATCATGCGGGCGTCTTCCCTGCGCAGGGAAAGGTCGTAGCCGCGCACGGTCATCTGGATGGGGTCGCCCAGCGGTGCCACCTTTGCCACGTGGACCTGCACGCCCTTGGTGATTCCCATGTCCATGATCCGGCGACGCACCGGTCCGCTCCCGGTAATCTTAGAAACTTGGGCGCTTGTTCCAACCGCCACTTCCGCAAGAGTCATTGGCTCATACCTCCAGTTTGTTAGACTTGGTTAACTCGTTGGGCTTTTTTTGGCCCCTTTGGGGCCGTGTGGTCTGTGGGTTCCCTGGGTTCTGGGCCTTTGTTTTCCAACTCTCTTCTTTTAGTTAACTTAGGATAACTTCTGCCCAAAAAAGAAGTTAACCTAAGATAACTTATGCGAATTTTGCCACTGAGCTTGGTCCGAGTCAAGGGCAGATTCCCGTTTTCTGGACGAAATCGACACGGCAGGAATGCAAACGCTACACGTCCATGCGGCCCACGTCCGGCAGCTCAGTCGAGCCCCGCACCGCCGCCCTACAGCGCTAGCCCAGCCCGCAAGGCCCGCGGTTCGTGTAGCATGATGGGAATCCCATCCAACAGCCATCCGAAAAGGAACCGCCCATGATCTCGCAGCACACGCAACCCGCGCAGCCAGCAACCCCCAAGCTCAGGCTGGAGCAGGCCCACGAAAGGCATCGCCGCGCCGCCCTGGAGATGAAGCAGGAGTTCCTGAACGCCGGGGAAACCGTGATCAACGGCGGCCGCCTGTTGGAGGAAAAGCCGTACCTGGACGGCAAGCTCATGCACGTGTACGGTATTGACCTCTAGGAACCCCAGGCTCAGCCCCGGATCCAGATCACGCAGATGAAAGGAACACCCATGAGCGAACTGCTGGCCCCCGCTGGAAGCATGGACGCCCTCAAAGCAGCGGTGGCAAACGGCTGCGACGCCGTGTACCTGGGCATGCAGAGCTTCGGCGCCCGGGCGTACTCCAGTAACTTCGACCAAGAAACCCTGCCCCAGGCCGTGGAGTATGCCCACCTCAGGGGCGTGAAAGTGTACGTGACCATGAACACCATCGTGTTCCAGGACGAGCTTCCCGAAGCGTACCGCCTGCTGCACCTCATCAACGACGCCGGCGCCGACGGCGTG
>JAQXGX010000020.1 GCA_029006935.1 Eggerthellales bacterium
CGGCCTTTCTTTTGACACCAAATCCCAATGGTTACGGTGTGGCAACAGGATGGGGGCGGGGCGGGTTCGGATGGTACTGTTTCAGTGGAAGGAAAGCGGAGCAGCGCGGTAAGGGCATACGGTGCAAACATACGACAAGCAGATTCTGGATTACCTGCAGCAGGTGGTGGAGTACCGCCAGCGTAGTTGTGCCGTTGCCGAGATGGCCAAGCGCCACAAGCGCGCTGACCAGGCGGATTTCCGCGATGGCTGCATGTTGGTGCCGGTAGACGGTGCCAGCGGATTTAAAATCGTGAAGCCAATCGATCGCTTTGCCCGCTAGTTAAGCTGCCCGAGCCGCCCGAGTTGCCTGAGCTGCCGGGCTTGGGCAGGTTGCCCAAAGATTCCCTTGCCAAATACGTTCCCAGGTTGAGCAGAGCGTTGCGCACATCGGGTGGCAGATCACTTACGGCTTTCAGGGCGTTGCCGATGCGGGTCAGGGGATCGGTGGCAAGGTCGGCCCATTCGTCGATCTCCGTGGCGTTGATGGTGTTGAACAGCGCTTCTACCAGCTCTTCTCTGTGCAGCGGGTCGTTCAGCTCGGTCCAGTTGTAGAGTGCCCGGTCAAAGGCCTCGGCCTCGGGGCTCAGCCCGTCCAGATCCACGAAGGCCCCGTCTTCCACTACCCAGCGGGTTGCCGCGTGCTGTTGCAGCATGACGCCCTGGGCCTTGACCACGCGGATGCTGCTCCTTCCTTCCATGATCATGCCGAAGATGGAGCTGCCCGGCACGATCTTGTGGAGCTTGGCGGCGTAATCCAGGTCGTTCATGCGCTCGGACGGGGCAAAGGCAAAGGCTGGACCGTCGAAGTTGTAGACCTGGGCGATGCGCCGAAACGTTTCGTCGTTGCAGGTCAGAGCTGCATACTCGCTCAGGTTGCCGCCCTTGCTGTGCCCGCCGGTCACAATGCGCTGGGCGCCCGACGCGGCCACGGTCTCCACGTACTCCCGGGCAAGCTTTTGACTAGGGATTTCGCGCATGAAGGACAGGTTGAAGTCCTCCTTCCAGCCCGCAACGGAAGAATCGGTTCCCCTGAACGCCACGTAGGCGGTCTGGTCGGGCAGATGCACGGTCATGGCTGCGAACTGGAGTTGGTCAGCTTCGGAAAACCGGCTCACCACGTTGCTGATCTGGAGGGGCGCAAAGCGCGGGGATTGCAGCACCGCCCCCACGAACTCGGGTCCGCCGGTGGTGCCCAGGAAGATGTTGCCGAACAGGTCCGGGTAAGGGATGCCGCACAGGGCCAAAGGCAGGGGAACGCGGGCGCCGGAGGAAAGGTCCCCCAGCGCGCCGCGCTCCAGGTAACAGTAGGAAAGGGTGGACAGCACCAGGCTGTCCGCTTCGTTGAAGGGGTCCTGGGCAAAGGTGGCTGTGTTTTCCAGTACGTAGCTGACCAGCGGATACTTCATGGAAGCCTCCTTGCCCGAAGACCTGCGCTAGTCGTTGTTGCGCTGGGAGTTTTCGAAGGTCGCGCGACCGAACAGCACGCCGCCCATGCAATGCATGTGCAGATGACCCACCGTGGCGGCGGAGTCGGGGCCGGTGTTCATGATGGTGCGATATCCGCTTTCCCTCACGCCCTTGATCTCGGCGACCTTGGGCAGGGTCTTCAGCAGATGACCCAGCACCTCCTGGGGGATGTCGTCGTTCAGGTTCTCGAAGTGCTGCTTGGGGATCAGCAGGGTGTGAACGGGAGCTTCGGGCTCCAGGTCGTCGAACGCCATGCACACGTCGTCTTCGTAAACGACCTTGGCGGGGATTTCGCCGGCAACGATCTTGCAGAATACGCAATCGCTCATGTTCGGGCCTTTCCTTGAGGGCTTGCAAATAAGGAAATGGTAGCAGACTCGGGCAAAGGCGAAGGATGAAGGCGGTGTGACGTCAAAAACAAACACCCGGCAGCCATATTCTTGCGAGGGCTGCCGGGCTGGTCTGTCTCTGTTATTCTCGGCTCTTTGTCCATCAGATTGACATAACCCCGAAAGACCGACATTTCAAACGTCCGGCATTCCGAAAGGCCGCCGCGCTGGCACGTTAGCGAACCCGCTGTGAGACAATAGGGCAAAACGATGCGGCGTTTCGCCCGAACCAAAGGAGGCTCCATGGACAAGCTGGCAATCGAAGAAGCCCTGGTCAACGTACAGACCCACGGCATGGACCAGTACGATCACCTGGATTTTCAGTGCGTGCTGCCCATGGGGAACGAATGCGTCGAAAACCTGTTCAACATGCTGGTGGGCATGGTCGCCCAGGGGGAGGTCTTCAAATCCGAGGAGCCGCTGCTTGACGGCGACAACCTGATCGCCGCTCTGTGCGAAGTGGAGGACGGCGGCCGGAAGCTGTTGCGGGTGCTGGTGTGCGAGCCCCATTTGTTCGGCTGCATGAGCGTGATGCCCGACGAGCTCATCTTTGCCCAGGCCGATGGCACCCCCTTCCGCTTCGAGCGGCAGGACGGCGAGCTTGCCCTGGTCTGGCCGGAGTAGGGATGTTCTGAAAACGCTGCTTAATAACAAGCAGGGCGAAGAACCCGCTCCGGTCTTCGCCCTGTGCTTTACGCGTGATTCTGTGCGCTTTGGAAAGCTGGCTGTCTAGAAGCTGACGTTGCCGAATTCCCCCAGCTCAAGGCCTGGAGTGCGGTCCAGCGCCCAGCGCACGTTGTACTCGTTGCTGAACAGCAGCAGGCGCTGTCCGCGCATGTTTTCTACCCGCAGGGTGTCGGCGCTGAAGTGGACCTTGGCAATGTCCAGCTCCTCGGGGTCGTTCAGAACCCAGCGCACCTCCTTGAAGTGCAGTGGCTGGCGGCGCACCTCCACGCCGTACTCGTTCTTCAGGCGGCGTTCCAGCACGTCAAGCTGAAGTACGCCCACCACGCCCACGATAACGCTTTCCATGCCCATGCCCAGCTCTCGGAAGATCTGGATGGCGCCTTCCTGAGCCAGCTGCTCCATGCCCTTCACGAACTGCTTGCGCTTCAGGGTGTTCACCTGGGTGATGCGGGCAAAGATTTCGGGGGTAAAGGTGGGGATGGGCGGGTACTGCACTCGCAGGGAGCCGCCGCATAGGGTGTCGCCGATGCTGAAGATGCCCGGGTCGAACAGGCCCACGATGTCCCCGGCGTAGGCTTCGTCCACGATGGCGCGGTCGTCGGCCATCATGGCGGTGCCGGTCGCCAGCTTGATCTTCTTGCCGCCCTGCATGTGGAAGGCGTCCATGCCCCGCTCGAACTTGCCGGAGCAGATGCGCAGAAACGCGATGCGGTCCCGGTGATTCTTGTCCATGTTGGCCTGGATCTTGAATACGAAGCCGCTGAAGTCCTCCGAAAACGCGTCCACGTTCTGATCGGTGAGCACGTCCTTGTAGGAAAGGGGAGAAGGGGTGAGCTTCAGGAACTCCTGCAGGAAGGGCTCCACGCCGAAGTTGGTCAGGGCGGAGCCGAAGAACATGGGGGTCAAGGTGCCGTTGAGCACGGCTTCGCCGTCGAACTCGTCGCCGGCGCCGTCCAGCAGCTCCACGTCGTCCATGAGGTTTCGGTGGTTGTTTTCGCCGATCAGCTCGTCCAGCTCAGCGCTGCCCAGCTCGGCTTCGATCACGTCCACCTTCTGCTGGGCGTTGGCGTGGCCGTCGCCCTGGAAGGCGATCACGCGGCGGGACTGACGGTCGAACACGCCGCGGAAGTCGCGGCCGGAGCCGATGGGCCAGTTCATGGCGTAGGTGTTGATGTGCAGCAGGTCCTCGATCTCCTCCGCCAGCTCAAAGGGGTCGCGGATTTCGCGGTCGCACTTGTTCACGAAGGTGAAGATGGGGATGTGGCGCAGCGTGCACACCTGGAACAGCTTCTTGGTCTGGGCTTCCACGCCCTTGGCGCCGTCAATGACCATGACGGCGGCGTCGGCGGCCATGAGGGTTCGGTAGGTGTCCTCGGAAAAGTCCTGGTGGCCGGGGGTGTCCAGAATGTTGATGCACTTGCCGCCGTAGGTGAACTGCAGCACCGAGGAGGTCACGGAAATGCCGCGCTCCTTTTCGATGTCCATCCAGTCGGAGGTGGCCTGGCGGGACCCGCCCTTGCCCTTCACCGCGCCTGCGGATTGAATGCTGCCCGTGTAGAGCAGCAGCTTTTCGGTCAGGGTGGTCTTGCCGGCGTCAGGATGGCTGATGATGGCGAAGGTGCGGCGTGATTCGATTTGGTCCGACAGAATAGACACGAAGGTTCCTTTCGTAATTTGCATAGCCGTCCTATTCTAGCGGAATACGCGGGCAAGCCGTC
>JAQXGX010000021.1 GCA_029006935.1 Eggerthellales bacterium
CTGGCTGGTGCAGTGCCCGTCCACGGTAACCGTGCCCTGGTCGGGCAGCAGCAGCGCGTTCATGTGCTTGGCAAGGGTGGATTTGCCGCTGCCATTGCCACCGAGCACGGCCACGTATTCGCCGCGAGCAATGTGCAGGTCAATACCGTCCAGCACGAAGCGGACCCCGTCGTAGGTGAAGCAGACGTCGTGGAAGCAGATCATGGGGCTCCTTCTCAAAAGGCCTGACTACAGGCCCTTGACCTGGTCCTTCTTGGGGGTGATCAGGTTGGATATGCTCTTGTACACCACCAGCGTGAACACGGCGTTCAACCCGGCCTTGATAGCGTTGAAGGGCAGCAAAATGGGCACGATCATGGCCATGACGGCGTCAACGTCCACGCCTGCGTAGATGGGGGTGATCAGCAGGTTGCCCACAATAGCCAGGATCAGCGCGGCCGCGAAGCTTACCACCAAGCCGACAACGGCGCCGCCGATGGTGTGAATCCGGCGATAGATCATGGCCGAGGGAATCACGTACCCCAAGATCACGATCACGTTCATCAGGTTGCCCCACACGTTGCCGTCCATCAGGCAGTGCAGCGCAATGGCAACGATGCCCACGGCCAGGCCGGGGCCGGCGCCGAAAGCAAAGCCGCAGACCATGGCGGGAACGAAGGAGGCGTCGTACTTCAGCCACGGAGCGGCGGGGAACAGCGGCACCTCCACGAAGGTGAGCAGCACGCTGATGGCGCACATCAGGGCCATGACCACCAGCTGTCGGGTGGACCAGACGTTGGTATTGCGAAGGGCAGTTGCAGAATTCGAAGACTGTGCCATAAGGCATCCTTTCCTTGGAAGGCCGGTTTCCGTCGAGCAGGCTTCCTGGCCTCACAAGGAAAACGAGCCCGTATGAATTCTCATCAATACAGGCCCATTCGTTCGCGCACAAGAAAATGCCCCATTGAGGGGCTTGCGAACCTCTGCCTCTTCCATCCGGACTGTTACCGTTGGTCCCGGAATCTCACCGAGTCAGCCTGAGCGGGCAAAACGCCTGCCCAGGGTCGCGGACTGCCACGGCCACGCCGCGGTCCACCGCCAGTGGGGAATTGCACCCCGCCCTGAAACAGAATTCATACTGTCATTGTAGGCGCGCCCCGCCCCCTTCGCAACCTTTGCTTCCTCCAAGCGGCAGAACGTAACAAGGAGGCAATCCGACAATGCGGGACATTCCCTTTGGAATGTCGGTTTCTCTGAGTTATGTCAACCTGATGGACAAAAAGTCGAGAATAGGGCGAGCCCAAAATCAAAATGGCGAGAATAGGGCGAGTTTCTTCCAAAGCGGCTTTGGCGTCGCGAAGAAGAGGAATCCCTCGCAAGGCTGTCACCTGGGCTTTTGCTAAAAGGCTCCCCCCAGATGAGCTCGCTGGCCCGCTTTTCCTCCCGCAGCGGGCCTGAGCGATGGAATTATCATAGAACAAGTCGCCCTATTCTCGACTTTTTGAAATCAAGGTCGCCCTATTCTCGACTTTTTGTCCAGAAACGACGAAAGATCAGGCAAGGCGCAAGGCCACAGCTCCGCATCACAGCAGACTGCGGACCCGCAGCCCAGCCCTATCCCCCCTCCCAAAAAAAATGGCCCGACGGTGCGCACAGGAAACGCATCGTCGGGCCGGAAACGGAAGGCGGCGCCACAGATATCGCCGCCAAGTCGCGGCCAAGACGGGAGGGTACTGGCCGGACTGCCGAAAGGGGCAAAGCAGGAGATCGTCGGCTCAACCAGCTTCGGAAGCCCAGGCCAAGCCCAAGCCGCCACAAGCCTTCGCCGCTGACGAGTCTGCAGGGCGGGCGCACCGCGCGAAGACGGCACGCCCGCCAGCAAGGAAGCTACACGGCAGTGGAGCCGCGCTCGCCGGTGCGAATGCGGATGACCTCCTCCACCGGGGAAATGAAGATCTTGCCGTCACCCACCTGGCCGGTGGCTGCCGCATCGATGATCACATCAACGATTCCCTGCACGGCCTCATCTTCCGCCACGATCTCAAATCGAATCTTGGGAACCATGTTCAGCAGGACCTCGGTGCCGCGGAAGTACTCCTTCCAACCGTGCTGGTTGCCGCAGCCGTTCACCTGGCTGATGGTCATGCCGGAAATGTTGGCGGCGAACAGGGCCTCCTTCACCGGCTCAAGCTTTTCGGTACGTACAATTGCAACGATTCGCTTCATATTCACTCACATCCTTTGATCAAAGGGCTGAAGGCTAACATATTCGAACTAGTCCAGGCCAACATAGGCGGGGTAAGCAGATTCGCCGTGCTCCGCAACATCCAGGCCCATGGCCTCTTGGCCGTCGCTCACGCGCAGGCTGCCCTTGAACACGGCCTTCACGATCAGGGCGATCACCAGGCTGGCAATACCCACGAACACCACGGTCAGAGCAATGCCTTCAATCTGGGCTAGCAGCAGGGCCGGATCGCCGGTGTAGAACAGGCCGCCCCACTGACCGCCAGCTGCAATGACGCTGGCACTGGCGCCGCTTTCCCAAGCAAGGCCGGGGACGCAGAACAGACCGGTCAGGATGCCGCCCACAACGCCGCCTACGCAGTGGCAACCGAAGGCGTCAAGAGCGTCGTCGTAGCCGAACTTGCCCTTGCAGAAGGAAATGGCGAAGTAGCAGATAGGAGAAACGATGAATCCCATGATAATGGCCGCCCAAGGCTCAACGAAGCCGGCAGCGGGAGTGATCACGACCAAACCTGCCACAAGACCGGTTGCCGCGCCGACCAGGGTGGGCTTGCCAACGCGAATGCGCTCAACGACCAGCCAGGAAAGAAGAGCGGCGCCGGAAGCGAACACGGTGTTGACCAGGGCAAGGCCGGCGGTGCCGTCAGCGGCAAACTCGGAGCCAGCGTTGAAACCGAACCAGCCGAACCACAGCAGGGTTGCACCCAGGGCCACGAAGGGAACGTTGTGAGCGCGGTAGTTCATCATGCCGAAGCCCTTGCGCTTGCCGCAGACCAGGGCAAGGACCAGAGCGGTCAGGCCAGAGCTGATGTGAACCACGTCGCCGCCTGCAAAGTCCAGGGCACCCAGGTTGTAGCCGATCAGAGAACCTTCGCCGCCCCATACCATATGGGCCAGGGCCGGGTAGACCAGAATGGTCCACGCCGCCAGGAACAGGCACACCGCGCCGAACTTCATACGTCCGGCAACGCCGCCGGTGATGATGGCGGTGGTGATCATGCAGAAGGCAGCCTGGAAGATCACGTCGATGATACCCGGATAACCGGAGCCGTCGCCTTCCTCGGCCAGCATATCCGCCGTGAGCTGGGTCAGGCCGATCTGGTCGAAGCCGCCGAAGAACGGGCAGGAGCCGTCGCCACCGTAGGCGAAGGACCAGCCGAACAGGCACCAGGTAACTGCAACGATACCGATAACAACAAAGCACATGGCCATGGTGTTGCCCACGTTCTTCCTACGGGAAAGACCACCGTAGAAGAAAGCCAAACCGGGTGTCATGAGCAGCACCAGCATGGCGCAAACGAGCATAAATCCCGTCGATCCTGTGTCAAACATCTTTACCTCCTTGAACATATCGTCAGCAATTTGACACAACGAGTTTCCAACGCGAATGTTTCAGGAAGTGTTTCGCAGCCCTTTGTTAACTAAAGCAAAAACGCGTTTTAGTCATAGGGAAACGCAAGCGATACAATGTGGAAATAAAACAACCCTCGCCCGCCACGAACCCTGACTCCGCGGGCCCAGGGACGCCGCTTCCGCGCCGCGCATCCTGCCGGCGCGCGCTGCCTTGTCCCGCGTTGCTAAGGAGACATCCATGACCATTGACTTTCTGCCCGTGCGCGTCCAAGACCAGGAGCTTCTGGCCGAGGTTGCGGGCGAAATCTGGAACGAGTACTGGCCCCAGCACATCGGCCAAGCCCAAACCGACTACATGGTGGAGCAGTTCCAAAGTCTTCCTGCCATCCAGCGCCAGATGGCAGAGGAAGGCTACGAGTACTGGTTCCTGACCGTGCCCCAGGGGCAGTCGGACAGCCCTTGGACCGCCCCGGACGGACGCCCCATCGTGGGCTTCACCGGCGGACATGAGGAGCCGGAAACCAACCGCTACTTCATCTCCAAGATCTACCTGCTGGCCTCCGAGCGGGGCAAGCACTACGCCAGCCGCGTGATCCAGTTCTACACCGCCCTGTGCGTGCAGCGCGACCTTCGCGCCATGTACCTGACCGTGAACAAGGGCAACCAGATGGGCATTCGCTGCTATGAGGCCAAGGGCTTCAAGACCATCGACGCAGTGGAAAC
>JAQXGX010000022.1 GCA_029006935.1 Eggerthellales bacterium
TACGGCCAGCGCCTCATGCGCGCCACCATGGAGGGCTATCGGAAGCGCGAGTACTGCGAGCTGGCTGCTCATGGCTTCAAGATGCTGGCTGACGGCGCCCAGTCGGGCCGCCAGTACAAGATCACCTGTCCGGCGGTTCTGGTCTGCGGCGAAAAGGACGCCGCGGGATCGTCGCGCCGCTACAACAAGGAGTGGACCAAGCGCACCGGGCTGCCGCTGGTCTGGATTTCCGGTGCCGGGCACAACTCCAACACCGACGACCCCCAGCGGGTGAACGCGGTTATACAAGAGTTCATTGACCGTGTGAGTGCGTAAGGGGTTGGGACGAAACTAAGCGCGACAAGGGCGCGGTTTGGCCAGCAAGATCTTTCGGAGCCTTGGTCTATCAGCGTTTTGCCCAAGGGCTACGAATGCTCGGGAGAAGATCCAGGATCGGAAAAGCGCACCCGAAACCCGGCGGGACCCCGCTTGCTTAGTTTGGGCGCCGCTTGGTCTTGCCGGGGCAGTCTACCCAGGGCAGATTCTTCGCCCATTTCAGGGGTTAAACCAGGGTTTTGTACGAATGTAATCCTCAGGGCAGAATAATATTTTGCAGCACTGAATATGCTTCCCGTTATTTGCAACGCGCCCATCTGGGGTTTTGTTAACCCGTCAATTCTACGATTCGAAAAAGGGCGTCATGATGAGTCGCGATGGCTCCGAAGAATCGTACAAAACCTCAAAACCATGCCCGAAAAAGCCCCGATTTCTGCCCTGGAGGCGAAATCGTACAATTCCCCGAATTGATGTGCGAAAAGGGCAGGCGTTGCTTGGCGCCGACCACGGACTACGGCTTTCCATGCCGCATCGCCGTGGCTTCCACTCCTTACGCAGAAAGGGCCGCGATCACCTGCTCCACTGAATCGGCCAGCTGCAGCCGCTCCATCAGGGACGCGGGCATGAAGCCCTGGTCCACCATGTCCTGATAGGTTGCCGCCAGGCTGTTGAAGTAGCCGTTGATGTTAGCCAAGATCAGGGGCTTGTCCAGCCGTCCCAGCTTGAGCAGGGACACGATCTCGCTGATCTCCTCCAAGGTGCCCGGCCCGCCGGGCAGGGCAACGAAGGCATCGGCAAGCTGGATCATGCGGGTGCGTCGTTCGGGCATGGTGGTCGTGACCTGGTAGTTGCAAAAGCCCGCTGGCGGCGTTTCCACCTCCATCAGAAAATCAGGAATCACGCCCACGGCCTCCCCGCCGGCCGCCAGCGCTGCAGTGGCCACCTGGCCCATCAGGCCGGTTCCGCCTCCGCCCCAGATCAGGGTGTGCCCCTGGCTGCCGATCCACGTCCCCAGCTCCCGCGCCGCCAGGGCAAAGGCGGGGTCGTTACCGGAAAAGGCGCCGCAATAGACGGTGATATTCATAGGTGGACTCCCTTCAAAAGCTTTGTGCTCCCTCCAGTATACCCGCCGCCCGGGGACCTAGGAAATCAGCGCGTACAGACTCACGTTCGCTGCAAGGAACCCCACGTTGAGCAGGGCGAAGATCAACAAGAACCGCCTGGTGCTCCCTACCCGCGCCCGTCGGTACAGCTCCAGGGAGATCAGGCTGGCCAGGCTGGCCACCGGAGTGCCCAGTCCGCCAATGTCCACCCCCAGCAGCAACTGCTGCCAGTCGGTGGTGAAGGGAGCAAGTAGCACGGCGGCAGGTACGTTGCTGATAACCTGGCTGACCGCCAGCCCCGCAGCAAAGGGAGCCTGCTCCATCAGGCTGGAAAGGACCTGCTGCAACCAGGGAATATGGGAAAGGTTGCCGGAGAACACGAAGAAGCACACGAAGGTGAGCAGCAGGTAGTAGTCCACCTTCCGAAAGGACCCAGGGTCAAGGGCCAGCGCTCCCGCTACAACAACGCCCAGGGCAACGGGCAGGGGAATTGCGCGGGCAACGGCCAGCGCCGCCACCACGAACAGCAGGCCGAAGACCACGGCAGGGGCCGTGCGGAGCTGCCCGGAGACGGGATCCAGCTGGGCCTTCATGCGCCCAGGCCGACACAGGGCGCAGGTGCAGACTACCAGCAGCCCCAGGGAAAGGGCAGCGTAGGGGGCCAGGGTCAGCAGGAAGGACGCAAGGTCCGCTTCGAAGTGGGCAAAAAGGAA
The DNA here is from genome assembly GCA_029006935.1 of Eggerthellales bacterium. Taxonomy (GTDB): domain Bacteria; phylum Actinomycetota; class Coriobacteriia; order Coriobacteriales; family Eggerthellaceae; genus SUG1186. The sequence goes on from JAQXGX010000022.1 coordinate 2,132, forward strand.
CAGGTTTTGGGGATTGCCTATGGGGGTGACCATGCTGCCCAGGTTGGCCGCCAGGGTCTGGAGCACCACCACCAGGGCTATGAGCCGGGTCTGCTGCGCCACGGAGAACAGGAACAGGGTGAAGGGTACCAGAGCGATCAGGGCCACGTCGTTGGTAACGAACATGGAGGAAAAGAAGCACAGCAGCACCAGCGCCAGGCTCACGAAGGTGCAGGATCGTTCTCCCCTGAGCAGTCGTCCCGCAACAAAGGAAAACAGGTTGGCCCGCTGCAGTCCCGCCACGCACAGCATCAGGCAGAAGAGCAGCCCCAGCACCCGCAGGTCCACGTATTCCCCGTACGCCATGCTGGGAGGCACCGCCACCATGGAGGCGGCAGCCGCCACCGCAGCGATGCACAGCACCGGCTGGCTGCGCAGGAACCCTACGGCCTTCACCGCCACCAGATCCAGGACCCGTTCCGCAAAGGGTCCGAGGGGCGGGTTGAAGCGCATGGGACTTCCAGCCTTTCTGAAGAGGGGGCACTGCATTGAGCGGGACTATTGTACGGCCAAATCCGGGTCGTCGCCGTCTTTTTCCGCGGGTCGGAGAGCAAGGGAAGCCAGGGCGAAAATCAGGGGAAGTCAGGGCGAGAATCCGGGAGGGAGTCAGGGTGAATGCTGGGACCAAGGAGTGCAGAAAAAGGAGCGCTTCGGACCCTTGATTTGCTCCGTTTGTAACCCGTGCTGCCTTGGGAAACGGGTATAGTAAACAGTAAAAGGGGCATTGCCCAAGCGTCCGAAAGAAGGGAAAGGAGCGCGCATGGAACTGTTGCAAGACGTGGTGTTCCTTGACCGTTTGCAGTTTGCCGCAACGGCCATCTACCACTACATGTTCGTGCCCTTGAGCATCGGGTTTGGTCTGATCCTGGCCATTCTCATGACCAAGGCATACAGAAGCGGAAAGCCTGAGGACGATCATCTGGCCCGCTTCTGGCTGAAGCTGTTCACGGGTACGTTTGCCGTGGGCGTTGCCACCGGCATTACCATGGAGTTCAGCTTCGGCACCAACTGGGCGGACTACTCCCGCTTCGTGGGCGACATCTTCGGCGCCCCCCTGGCGGCGGAGGCGCTGTTCGCCTTCTTCCTGGAGTCGGTGTTCCTGGGTGTGCTGCTCTTTGGCCGTGAAAAGGTGAGCAAGAAGTTCTATCTGGTCAGCGGCTGGCTGGTGTGGTTCGGCTCCTGCCTTTCCGCCCTGTGGATCATCATCGCCAACTCCTGGATGCAGACCCCGGCGGGCTTCGCCATCGGCGCTGACGGCAACGCGGTGCTGACCGACTTCTTTGCCGCGGCCCTGAACTACTCCACCCTGCAGCGCTACGCCCATGTGCTCGTGGCGGTCATGTTCTGCGGCGCCCTCATGGCCATTGCCGTGGGCGCCTACTACCTGCTGAAGAAGCGGGCGGGTGACGCCGGCATGAAGCTGGTGCGCCTGGGTGCCATCGTGACCCTGGTCTGCGCCGTGCTCATGGTCCCCGCGGGCCATCAGCAGGCCGTGGAGGTTGCCGAGCAGCAGCCGGCCAAGCTGGCCGCCATGGAGGGCATGTACGAGTCCGGTCCGGTGGGCCTTTCCGTGATCGGCTGGGTGGACGAAGCCAACCAGAAGCTCATCACCATCGAAATCCCCGGTCTGACCAGCTTCCTGGCAACGGGCGACTTCAACGCCGAATTCCCTGGTCTGAATGACTTTCCCGAAAGCGAGCGTCCCACGGACGTGAACCTGATCTACCAGTGCTACCACTTCATGCTGATCTTCTTTGGCGTGGCAGCCATTGCGCTGATCCTGGCGCTGCTGGTTTCCTTCGGCAAGCTGGACGTTTCCAAGCGCAAGTGGCCCCTGTACCTGATGATGGTGGGCTGGGCCGGCGCCCTGCTGGCCATCCAGTTCGGCTGGTGCACCGCTGAGTTCGGCCGCCAGCCCTGGATCGTGTACGGCCAGCTGCTCACCGCCGACGGCGTGTCCGCGGTGGTCGACGCGCCCCAGGTCATCATCACCCTGGTTCTGTTCGCGGTGGTCTACACCTTTATCTACGTGGTCTGGGCACGCAGCTTCATCAAGACGGTGAAGGAAGGCCCGGAGGCCATTGCCGCAGCTGACGAAGCTGCAGCCCATCCCGTTAAGCTGGATGTGGAGGTGCAGGAATAATGCTGATGCTTGG
>JAQXGX010000023.1 GCA_029006935.1 Eggerthellales bacterium
GCGAAAAAAATGGTGCAATCAGGAGTACTAGAAGAAGTCATGTGTGATATAGTTCATAAGCGGTCAGGAATGATTGTGTAATCGTTACGACCGAATGATTGATTATCTCGAAAGAGATTGGACTAGAGAAAGAGGATCGAACATGTGCTTCAGGCCGCCGTCGTTTGACGAAATGATGAAGAAGTGCGATGCATGCGGTGCTTTCAACGCACCTGAGCTGACCAAGTGCAAGAAGTGTGGCGCTGACCTGCCCACCGGTGGCGCTGCCGCCGCTGCTCCTGGCGCTCCTGCTGCTCCTGGCGCACCCGCTGCTCCCGGCGCACCGAAGCCGCCCGCGGCTTAGTTTCTCGGCGCATACGCGCCACCTAATTCGGCTTCTCGGCCAGATCGCACGTGCATCCGCGTCCGGAACGATTGAGAGGATCGCGAAGGACGAGGTGACGAGGAAGTCAGGGATCCTCCGAACGTACGAAAAGGCCTTTAAGCATTGTCCCGTATCTGCGGGACGCACATAGGAGATGGTTATTGGTAAAGGTGCCGATAACCAAAAAATCCATTGAGTGAGAAAGATTGAAAGGGGGAATATTTCATGATCAATGAAATCAATAAAGATCTGTATAAGACAGATTGGCGTTGGTACGAAGATGGTTATGAAGTAACACGTACCTCAGTCTGGACCGGTCCTGGCTGCCACAATGGCTGTGGTGTCCTGACCTACGTCAAGGACGGCAAGCTTGAGCGAGTTGAGGGTGACCCCAACTTCGCTTACAGCCAGGGTCGTCTGTGCCTGCGCTGCATCAACATGGTTGAGCAGATCTACAACCATGACCGCCTGAAGTGGCCTCTGCTGCTCGCTGGCGAAAAGGGCTCCAACCAGTGGACCCGCGTTTCCTGGGATGAGGCTCTCGACTTCATCGAGGAAGCATTCGCTGACGTCTGCAAGATCATCAAGGAAGAGTTCGGCGGCATCGGCCCCGAGGGCGTCGTAGCTCTCTCCGGTACCGGCCGTAACGCCATGTGGCAGGGCGCAATGATTCTGCGTACCGCTTTCGGTTCTCCGAACATGTCCTTCGGCTTCCTCTCCGCTGACTCCTGCTATCAGCCCCGCATGACTGCAAACCTTCTGCAGTGCGGCGACTGCTGGATTCTGGACAACGCTCAGACTCATCCCGATCGTTACAACAACGCTGAGTGGAAGAAGCCTGAGGTTATCATCGTCTGGGCAAACGAGCCTCTGACTTCCAACCCCGACGGCTTCATGGGCCACTGGCTGATCGACCTGCTGCGCATGGGCTCCAAGCTCATCGTCGTCGATCCTGCTCTGACCTGGCTGGCCTCCAAGGCCGACATCTGGCTGCAGGTTCGCCCCGGCACCGACTGCGCTCTGGCTCTGGGCATGCTGAACGTCATCATTAACGAAGAGCTGTATGACGCTGAGTGGACCAACACTTGGACCTATGGCTTCGAGTCTCTGGTCGAGCGCGTCCAGGAGTATCCCACCGACAAGGTCGCTGAGATCTGCTGGATCGACGAGCAGGATCTGATTGATGCAGCTCGCCTGTACGCTTCCGGCAAGCCCTCCGCTGTCCAGTGGGGTCTGGCAATCGACATGCAGATCTCCGCTATGGAGGCTTCCAATGCTATCGACGACATGGTTGCTATCTGTGGCAACCTGGACGTTCCCGGTGGCAACATCCAGATGCGTTACGCCTACAACTCCTCCAAGAAGTATGGCGCTGGCCTTGAGTTCATCTCCCCCGAGATGCTCGACCGCCGCATCGGTACCGCTCAGTCCCCGATCCACAAGGCCGGCTACACGCCGTTCATTCCGCCCGATCTGCTGCTCGAGGCCATGGAGACTGGCGTTCCTTATCGTCCGCAGCTCATGTGGGTCGAGCAGACCAACCCCATTGCAAACATGGGTGGCGACGCTCCTCGTATCTACAAGGCTTGGAAGAAGGTCAAGTACACCATCGTTGCTGACTACTACCTGACCCCGACTGCTGTTGCATTCGCTGACTGCGTCCTGCCGGTCGCTATGTCCGTCGAGCGCGACTCCTATCGTTCTTGGTGGCAGCCGCTGCGTACGATCACCGCTTCTGCTGGTCGTTACTATGAGTCCAAGTCTGACGAAGAGCTCGTTATGGCAATGGGCAAGCGCTTCAACCCCGAGTTCTACGATCAGTTCGAGACCACCTACGACTTCCTGACCTGGATGATCCAGGACGAGGGCAACGGCGTCGACTACACCTTCGAAGAGCTCACCCACAAGGTCTATGACTGGTGGGATTGGAACGAGACCTATCAGAAGTACGCCAAGGGCCTGCTCCGCGAAGACGGCCGTCCCGGCTTCGTTACCGCAACCGGTCTGTTCGAGATCTACTCCCCGCTGTTCGACGTGTGGGGCTTCGATCCGCTGCCGCATCACATGGAGCCGTACGAGTCCCCGTATCGTACTCCCGAGCTGTTCAAGACCTATCCGTACATCTACACCTCCGGTCACCGTCACATCGGCCTGTTCCACTCCGAGCATCGCCAGCTGCCGCATATGCGTCAGTTCCATCCGACGGCAATCGCAGACGTCTCCGAAGAGATCGCAGCTGAGCTGGGCCTCAAGGAAGGCGATTGGGTATGGTTCGAGAACGGTCGCGGTCGCTGCAAGCAGCAGATCCATATCGCTCCCGGCCTGATCCCGAACCTCGTCCGTGCACGTCACGGCTGGTGGTTCCCCGAGGAAGAGGCAGCAGAGCCGCATCTGTATGGTGTGTTCAACTCTAACGCCAACAACCTCACCACCATGGGCGTCTATGGTCCGACCCATTATGGCGCACCTTACAAGTCCACCCTGTGCAAGTGCTACAAGGTGACCGCTGAGAATGATCACGATCATTCCGCATGCATCACCACCAAGCCGCTCAAGGGTTATCATTTCACTAGGTTCGAGGGGGTGTAGGATAAATGGCTACTGCTGAAGAGCTGAACCGTGGTTTTGACGCCGTTCGTTATTGGGCTGATTTCAAGGACGCAGCTGCAGAGGGCTCTGACAAGGGTCTGCTGATCAACTACGAGTGGTGCACCAACTGCCATTCCTGCGAGGTCGCTTGCCAGATGCACCTGGGCCTGGATGCCAACAACTGGGGTATCAAGGTTCTGGAGTATGGTCCGACCAAGAATGTTAAGGGCGATTGGGAGTGGACTTTCGTTCCCATGCCGACCGATCTGTGCGACGGCTGCGCTGACCGCGTTGCTCAGGGTCGTCTGCCCATGTGCGTGCATCACTGCCAGGCTGCAGTCATGTACTATGGCTCCATCGACGAGCTGGCCAAGAAGGCTGCCGAGAAGTCCAAGATGGTTCTGTACACCCTCTAAACTTCTGTGTAACTTCTGCCCGGAGGCGAAAGCCTCCGGGCCTTGCCTAAAAGTCGCTTAGTGAGCAGGCTTCTTTTGAACGACCTGCTCAGACTCTAAAAGGAGGACATTATGTCTCAGCAGATGAAGGGCGGCTTCCGTCCGCCTCCCATTGGCAACATCCTTTGGCGTTGCCCCGAGTGCGACACTTTCAACGCAGTTGACGCTATGACCTGCAAGAAGTGCGGCGGCCCGAAGGTCATCACCGACGACATCGCTGGTGCAACCTTCAAGCCGATCGACGAGTCCGAGCGCCGCAACCACGACAAGAAGTTCAAGTAAGAACTGATTCGAATGGTTCAAGGGACCTCCGAAAGGGGGTCCCTTTTTGTGCTTGCAGAACTATCAAATGCGAGGCAACGGATAATACGTGTGCCTGGTTGCGGGCGATAACGCAGGTCGACCGTCGAGTATTTTGTATGAGTCTTTACCTGGGGCCAAGCAGCTGCTTATTGGAGCATGCGGACCAAGATCACCGCATCATCATCAGGATTGGTGTAGTAATTCTGGGAATACCCCATCTCATTGAACCCCATGGCGGCATAGAAGCTGCGAGCTGTGGAGTTCTGCGCTCTGACTTGGAGTTGCATAGCTGCGCACCCATGATTGCGCGCCTGATTGCAGGCGAAGTCGATTAGTTTTCGTCCTATGCCGGAGCGCCTAAGGCTCGGGTCTGTGGCAATGTTGGCAATAGTGGCAACGCCGTCTGCTTCCCAAGATCCTACGTATCCGCCGATTGTTCCGTCCGGGGAAACGGCCACGGTATAAGCGGCTCGCGTGTTGTAGCGCAGCTCCATGGCATAGGCTACGGGGGTCCAAGGATCGGGGAAGGAGCGGATCTCTATATCCATGACCTGCCCCAGGTCCGCTTCGGCCATAGGGCGCAGTGACCAAGCTTCGTGGGTGCTCTCAGGGGGCTTATGAGGCTTTGAGCCTTCCGTTGTGAACAAGGGCCCCCGATAGGTGGCAAAAGGTGCTTCTGAGGGCTTCTGAGCAAGCACCACGAAGGTCTGGGAGGCAAAGTAGTAGCCGTCATCTTGGAAAAGTTCTGACCATTGGTGCAGCAAGGAGTGGACTTCGTCCGCTATAACAGGGTCCACGCACTCAGGAACGTTTTTGCGGTAGTAGGTGAGCCGCTCAAACAGCTGAGCGCGTTCTTCCGGTGTCTTGTTAGCGGTGTCTGATGCCAGGGTGCGTACCGCAATGTTCTGAAAGCCGGCGTCCTTCAGCAGCCCATAGCACTTTGATCCATTGTTACGGTCTGTATTGCGGGTATGGGGCGTGTTGGGAAGCACGTGCTCTTCATACAGGGCATAGAGGCGCTTCATCAGGCGATCAGGGTCGGGGGCAGAAACGTTGGCGCTGTCGTCGATGGTCTTGATAACGCAGAAGCCACCGGGCTTGAGCAGCTCGAAGGCCTTACGTGCCGCCTGCTCCTTGTTGGGCAGGTGCTGGAACACGTGGCTGAAGTAGACCAGGTCAAAACCGCCCTGATCGGGGTTCGTATAGTCTTCGAAGGAAACGTTCTCCCAGCTAAAACGGGGGTCTTGGGTGCGGGTGCGTGCCTCTTCCACCATGGAGCCCTCAGGATCGATCCCAACGATCTGAGAGGCATTTTCGTAGGCCGAAAACTTCAGCACCGTGTTGTAGCCGTCAAAGCAGCCTACGTCCAGGATGCGTGCCTGGTCGATTTCAGAAAGACCTATGGCCTCGAAGGCCAAAAAGTCGGCGCTTGCACTGGCCTTGGCAACGCGGTCGATTCGTTCCTTGTTCCAAGTCATGAGCAAGCGCCTTCTTTCCTGGCTATGGGTTTGGTACGTGGGAGGTGGCTACTTCTTGGAGGTAACCTTCTTGATCTGCTTCTGAACGGCGGCGGCTTCCTTGAGCACTTCCAGCTCATCGGCGGAAAGGACCACGTCGTCGTTGAAGATGGCGGCATTTTCCTGCAGCTGGTTCACGGAGTACACGTTGGAAGCAACGGTGGTAACGCCATCCAGGCTCTTCACAAAGCGCAGGCCCCAGTCGACGGAAGAGCGGGTGGGATTGGCAGCACGCAGCACGTCCAGCGTTTCCTGCTTAAGGCTGGAGTTAAGGCCCACGCGAAGGGCGCTGTGGGCAAAGATGGGCAGGCCGTCTTCGGCGGCTGCCTCGTAACGCTCGCGAGCCTTCTTGTTGAACCAGTCGAAGTAGTTGATGCTCAGACGCACGAAGTCCCAGGGGTACTTCTTAGCAAAGGCGGACTGGTTCTGGGAGTTCATTTCGGAGTCAAAGCCAAGGTTCTTGATCTTGCCTTCCTCCTTCATCTTGAACAGGAAGTCTACCACGCCGGTGTCCACCAGGCCGTACTGGGTGATGTCGCCTACGCCCTCAAGATAGTAGAAGTCGATGCAGTCGGTCTGCAGCTTCTTCAGCTGCTTTTGGAACACGTACTCGAAGCGAGGGTCGACCATTTCGAAGTAGCTGGTCACGAAAGCGTGCTCGGCGTCAGACGCGGCGAAGTGGTCGCCCAGGGCGCTTTCCGCTTCGCCCTTGCGATTGTTGTAGGCGGTGTCGAAGCAGGTGATGCCCTCGGAAACGGCGGCGTCGATGATGGTATGGGCCTCGGGCACGTCCAGATGGACCACGCGGGTCACATCGGTGGTGGGAAGGCGCTTGGTGCCCAGGGAAAGGCGGGAGATCTTGGTATCTCCAACGGTGCGGTACTGCATGAGCTGCTCCTTTGAGGTTGGTTACATAAGGGAATAGACGGCGCGGGAATAGGCAGCCACGTCCGGGATCTGCAGACCCTCTGCCAGCATGGCCTGGCCGTACAGGACCATGGCGTAGCGGTTGATCAGGTCTTCGTCCCCTTCGTCCTGGGCCTTAACCAGGCGGGCGAAGATGGGATGCTCTGGATTGAGTTCCAGGGCGTGCTGGATCTTGGGACGGCCGCCCATTTCCTCGGGCATGGAAGCAAAGTACTTTTCCATGCCAAGGCTGATGGGACCCTTGGCGGTGATGCACGCAGGTGCCTGGGAAAGACGAGAGGTGGCGCAGACCTCGATCACGTCTGCGGGCAGGGCGCGGGTCATGGTGGCAAAGAGCTTGCGGTTCTGGTTGTTCACGCTCTGGGTGACTGCGACCTCGAAGGCGTCGTCCAGGTTCAGGTCGTTGGAGGCCACGTTCTTGATGGGCTTGCCCTGATACTCGCGCAGGGTCATGAGGCAGAACTCGTCAATGCTTTCGCTGCACAGCAGCACGTCGTAGCCGCGGCGGGTCACGGTGGACACCGACGGGCTTGCTTCCAGACGATGGGAGTCGTCTCCGGAAGCGTAGAGCACGTAGGACTGGCCGGGCTTCAGGTCCTCGTAGTATTCCTTCAAGGTGACCGGCTGGTCCTTCAGGGCCGTCCAGAACATGAGGAAGTCTTCCAGCTCCTCGTTCAGGGCGCCGAAGGTGGCGTAGATGGCGAACTTGAACATGCGGCCGAAGTTGGCGAAGAACTCCACGTACTGGTCGCGCTCACGGTCGCGCATGGCCTGGAATTCCGCCTTCAGGCGCAGGTCGATCTGCTTGGCGATGGCCTTCAGGAACACGTCCTCGGACGTGGATTCGCGGGAAAGGGTCAGTGCCAGGTCGGGGGAGTCCACGATGCCGCGGACAAAGCCGAAGTACTCCGGCAACAGGTCTTCGCAGCGCTCCTGGATCATGACGCCGGAGCTGTACAGTTCCAGGCCCTTCTTGAACTCGCTGGTATACAGGTCCGCGGGAGGCTCGGAGGGCACGAACAGCAAGACGTCGCAGCTGTGACCGCCGCGAGCGTGCATGCTGATGATGCGCAGAGGCGGGTTGGTGTCGCCGAACTCGTTCTTGTAGAACTCCTCATAGTCTTCCCGGGTAACCTCCGAGCTGGACTTTGCCCAGATGGGAACCATGGAGTTCAGAATCTTCTTTTCGGTGAAGTCCTCGAAGGTGGGCTCCCAGAAGCGGGCATCGGCGGGACGCTCCACCTCACGGCGGCCGGTGACCTCCAGGCAGATGGGGTAGCGGATGTAGTTGCTGTGGCGCCTGACCAGCTCTGCCAGGGCAGGATGGCTCAGGAACTTGTTGTAGTCGGTGCCGCCGCCGTTGCGGCGCAGGTGCAGGATCACGTCGGTGCCGTGGGAGCTGCGCTCGGCGGGGGCGATGGTGAAGCCTTCGATGCCGTCGCTTTCCCAGATGTTGGCCTCGTCGCTGCCGTAGGCGCGGCTGATCACCGTCACGTGGTCGGCGACCATGAAGGACGAGTAGAAGCCCACGCCGAACTGGCCGATAATATCCACGTCCTCTTCGTCCAGGGCTTCGTCATCAGAATGCTTCAGCTCGAAGGAGGAGGAGTGGGCGATAGTACCCAGGTTTTCCTCAAGCTCTTCTGCCGTCATGCCAATACCGTTGTCGGAAACGGTGATGGTACGTTCCTGGGGGTCGAAGTCCAGGGTGATCTCCAGGGTGGAGCGGTCGATCTGACCGCCTTCCGCGGCGGCACGCAGGATCACCTTGTCAAGGGAGTCGGAGGCGTTGCTGATGAGTTCTCGCAGGAACACGTCCTTGTTGGTGTAGATAGAGTTGATGACCAGGTCAAGAATCTTCTTGCTTTCGGTCTTGAATTGCTTCATGAAATCTCTCCTTGAACAGGAAGCGGGAGGGGCGGGTGCCAGGCCGCTTCTTCAAAAAAGCCCCCGCAGCTTTGGCTGCTGCAGGGGCTTCCGCGGCATGGTGCGGCTTTTCAGGCGCTTGGCCCGGAAAGCTTATTCGCCCAGCTTCTTGACGTTTGCTTCCTGCACGACGATGCGGGCTGCCTTCAGGCGGGTCGCGGCGCAGCGGGCTGCGTACATGCGGCCGTCCTTCTTGAAGTCGCGGTGGGCGAAGTTTGCCTTACCCGGGGCAATGGACTCGAAGTAGGCGTTCATGTCGTCCTCTTCGGCGATGAGGCCGCGGTGCTTGGCAAAGGCGTTCAGGGCGAACTGGCGGGTCAGCTGCTGGCGGATGTTCAGCATGATCTGCTGGTTCAGCTGCTGCTCGGACTGGCCTTCCTTTTCCAGGTACTCTTCCACGGTCATGCCCTGGTCCTTCAGGTTCTTCACCAGGTTTTCCTTGGCTTCCTTCACGGCCACGCCGTAGACCAGGTCGGGGATCTTGCCGATCAGGCGCTTGGCCAGTTCGTTGCCGGCAAGGTTTTCGGCCAGGCGACGGTACTCATCGTCGTGCTTTTCCTGGATTTCCTTGGCAACGACCTCACGCAGCTCCTCCATGGTCTTGACACCCATGCGCACGGTGGCTGCCCAGCCGTCGTTGAGGGTGGGCGCCTGAGAGGTCAGGATGCGGTTCACGGTGGCGGTGCACTCGTACTCGTCCATCTTGGGAGTGCCGTCTTCATTCAGAACGGTGTCGGGGCCCAGGAAGGTGAAGGTCTTGGTTTCGCCCACCTTCATGCCGATGATTGCTTCGTCGAAGTCGTCGGGCATGGTCTGGGAGCCGGTGGAGTACTGGCGGCCTTCGGTGCACAGGGGGCGGACCTTCTTGCCGTCCATGGTGGTGTAGAGCTTCAGCTCCACCTTGTCGCCCTTGACCACGGTTTCGTGGGTTTCGTCGGTTACGTTGATGGAAGACGCCTTGACCATGCGCTCGATCTCTTCGTCAACCTCATCCTTCTTGACCGTATAGGAGGGAACGGTGATGGAGACCGGATCGTAGCTTTCCAGCTCCATTTCCGGGACCAGCACCACGACCATGTGGTACTCGAAGGGCTTGCCCTCGGTGGCGTGCTCCAGGCAGCGATACACCGGAGAGCCGATGATGTCCACCTGGGCGGCGGTCAGGGCAAAGGAGGCGCGCTTGCGCATGAGGGCTTCGTCCAGGACGAAGGCGGCTTCGTCGTTTCCCAGGCGCTCCCTGAGGAAGGCCACGGCGGACTGATCGCCGTTGTAATCGAAGTCGTATTCGTTCTTGGCGATCTCTGCCTGGGCGATCTCGTTGAGCTCCTGGGCAACTTCGGCGCCGGACAGCTCGGCCATGAGCTCGAGCTTGCCGTCCTTTTCGCGTACGCGTTCAACTTTCATGATGATGCCTTTCTTGCGCGCCTCATCGGGCGCGCTGTGAACGAGGGGAAGCGGTTAGTCGTTGTGGGAAACCACGGAGAAGCTGAACTTTTCGAAATCCCCGGCGTTGACGATGTTGGGGTTGGGCATTTCGTCGAAGTCCGGCATGATGAACGGCTCTTCATCCTCTTCGATGACGGGTGCCACGGGCTTGGGCTCTTCGCCCTCGATGGTCACGATGGCGGTGTCGACCACGCGGCGCATGACCTTCACGCGGACGGCAGCGCGGCGGGCTTCCTCCACCAGGCCCTTCTCGCGGATTTCGGCGATGAAGGCTGCCGGGTCGGGGGTGGAAAGGTACTCGGTGATCTCATGGTTGCCCACCTGGGTGCACAGGACCACGGCCATGCAGTCAAGGGCCAGGTTGAGCTTGGTCTGGAACTCCGCTTCCTTGTGTAGCTTGGCTTCGTATTGGTCAAGGGTCAGATGCTCTTCACGCAGGTACTGGGTCAGGCTCATCTGCATCATGGCCAGCTGCTCTTCGTTGCCCTGGCGGATGGCCTTCACGTTGTTTTCCAGAACGTCCTGGGGGATTTCGCCCTCAATACGGCTGATCAGCACGTCGCAGCAGGCGTGGTACTTCAGATCCGCGCGGTCGAACTCCTGCTGACGCTCGTAGTCTTCAACGATGGCGGCGCGGACCTCGTCAATGGTTTCCATGCCCTCGAAGGTGCGCTTGACCCACTCGTCGTCAAGGTCGGCGATGGACTTGATGTTCTTGCCGCTGCTGATTACGTACTGGAAGAGCTCGGCGTCGACGTCTTCCTCGGTCATGGTTTCTTTCGGAGGAAGGGTGATGCGAACGTTGTCGTAATCATTCAGGGTGTACTTTGCGGGATCGAGGTCGATGATCTTGGTAGGCTCGGACATAGTCTTCTCCCATGTGGTCGGGGGCTGCGGTCGATTTGCGGGGCCCAAGCTTCCCCTGGGAAGGCCGGGGCAAAGGCGGTCGGCCAGAACAGCCCGTGTTTGTTTGGGTACTATTCTAACCCAGGCTCATAATGCTGCGCAGGTTCAAATGGGGTCTTTTTGGTACGTGGGTGCCTAGGAGTATGAGAGGCTCATTACCAGAGTAGTAAAAGCACAGGTCAGAGCTGTATTGGCGTCTAGTACTCCCAGGGCAAAAACTTTTTGTCGCGGCACTTGCGAGTATTATTCAGCCAGTATGGAATAGAAGTGAAAACGGGGCTTGTCAAGGGGAAAACGCAGGGGAAATAGGAACAAGTTGGCCAGATTGAGGGCAAAGCCTTCCCCGTTTCCCAGGGCGAGTGTTGTAAGATACGAAGCAAGATAAGAGTCTGGGTGAGGGCTTCTTGTCTGGGATTAGCCATTCAGTCCCGTAGCGGGATTTGTGTGGAAGATGTAGGAACGGGACAAGTCTAGGAGGAGATTATGTCTCAGCAAATGAAGGGCGGATTCCGTCCGCCGCCGATCGGCAATATTCTGTGGCGTTGCCCTGAGTGCGACACGTTCAATGCTGTCGATGCTCTGACCTGCAAGAAGTGCGGTGGCCCCAAGGTCATTACCGACGACATCGCAGGTGCTACCTTCAAGCCGATTGACGAGTCCGAGCGTCGTAACCACGACAAGAAGTTTAAGTAGGGCTTCAAGAATCGGGCATTCTACATCGTTTGGCTGGCCTCCGCAGTGCGGGGGCCAGCTGCTTTTTTTGGGTTTCGTCTGATGCGTCTTCTTCTCGCCTCGATTGCGATCGTAAGGCTGGTCTTGTCCCGAACCCGAAAGCGCAGGTTGCGGGCCCGTGGCGGCCTGCGGACCATCGTCGTCCCATACAAAAAAGACCCGGCCGCGGAATGCGACCGGGTCCATGAAGATACTCGGAGCAAAGACAGAAGGTTAGGCGGCCTTTGCTGCGTGAGCCTTGCGACGCTCTTCCAGTTCTGCAACGCCCTTGTCGTACATCTTGGAGAAGGGAACGACGTCCAGAACGGCGATCACGGTCAGGACGAACAGCACGCCGAAGACCACGTAGCGCTCGGCGCCGGCGGTTGCGCCCTGGATGGCCAGGTTCAGCAAAGAAGCGAACACGATGGCGAAGTTTGCCAGGGAAAGGTTGAGCGGGTAGTTCTTGGCGCCGAAGCGGGAACGAGAGAATGCGGAAGCAACGACCGGAACACCGCCATAGCAGAAGCCGCAGCAGAAGGCGCCGACCACGTACAGCACCGGCTGAGCCAGAAGGAAGCCAGCAACAATGCAGACGGTAGCGGCAACGGAAACAAGACCGTCAATCAGCATGGTGACCTTGACGTTGGTCCTGTCGAAGATCATGCCGATGATCACGCGGGCCAGACCATTGCAAACGGAAACCAGGCCTACCAGCAGGGTGGCGAAGCCTTCGTCCCAACCCACAGCCTGTGCGTCGGATGCGCAGTTGCCGATGGTGGCCAGGCCAACGGCGATGACGATGATGGCCCAAACCCAGTAAATGTAGAACAGCGGGGTCTTCAGGGCTGCGTCGTCGTCAGCGGGATCGTAGGTGCTCGAACCAGTAGCGGCGGCCTTTTCGGGGCACATCAGTGCAACGATGTTTGCCGGAGGACGCTGCAGGAAGCAGCCGGAAAGGCCGATGATGATGCCGCCGATGACGCCGATGCCGATAAACACCATGGTCAGATCCATGCCGCCCTTGTACAGGTTGGTGGACAGGGTACCCAGGATCAGGGAGCCCAGGCCGAAGCCCATCATCAGGACGCCGGAGGAGAAGCCGACCTTGTCGGGGAACCACACGTTGGTGGTGGCCAGAACGGTGTTGTAGCCGATGCCTACGCCAAAGCCGCAGATGACGCCGTAGAACAGGTAAACGAACATAACATCGTTAGCGCCCATGAGGCCGTTGCCAATGAAGCCGACGGCGTACATGGCAGCGCCAAGAATGATGGTGCCCTTTACGCCGATCTTCTTTTCGATCTGGGAGCCGGCAACGGCGCCCACGCAGAAGGTAATCATCATGATGTTGAACGTCAGGCCAACAGCGGCCTTTTCGTAGCCGAACACCTGGCACATGGGGCCGGCGAACATAGAGAATGCGTAAATCAGGCCCAGGAACAGCAGGGATACCACGGACAGGCACAGGTATACCATGCGCTTGCTCTTGACCTGAGCAGCAGTCATTTCAGCCATGTCTTTCCTTTCTTGAGTGTACGTGCGCAAAA
>JAQXGX010000024.1 GCA_029006935.1 Eggerthellales bacterium
ATCGGCCTGGCAACCGGCCAGGTCAACGAGCTGTACCACCCCGGCTACGCTGCCAAGCGCATGGAAATCGGCGCCGTGGTGGCAGCCACCCCGGCCTGGCACGTGCGTCGCGAAACCCCCGCTCCCGGTGACGCCATCATCTTGCTGGGCGGCCGCACCGGTCGCGACGGCATCGGCGGCGCAACCGGCAGCTCCAAAGCCCATACCGCCAGCTCCATCGAAACCTGCGGCGCCGAGGTCCAGAAGGGCAACGCCCCCGTGGAGCGCAAGCTCCAGCGCCTGTTCCGCCGTGGCGACGCCTGCAAGCTGATCAAGCGCTGCAACGACTTCGGCGCTGGCGGCGTTTCCGTTGCAACGGGCGAAATCGCCGACGGCCTCCACATCGACCTGAATACCGTGCCCAAGAAGTATGAAGGCCTGGACGGCACCGAGCTGGCAATCGCCGAATCCCAGGAGCGCATGGCCTGCGCCGTGGCCCCCGAGGACGTGCAGGAGTTCCTGGGCTACGCCAAGGAGGAAAACCTGGAGGCAACGGTCATCGCCACCGTCACCGAGGAGCCGCGCCTGGTCATGGACTGGAACGGCGACCACATCGTCAACGTCTCCCGCGCGTTCCTGAACTCCAACGGCGCCCCCAAGAGCGCCCGGGTGCACATCAAGTCCGCCGAGGCCTTTGCGCCCGAATGGGCGGGCGCAACCCTGGCAGAGCGCATGAACTCCCTGGTCACCGACTTGAACGTGGCCTCCAACAAGGGCCTGTCCGAGCGCTTTGACTCCACTATCGGCGCTGCCACCGTGCTCATGCCCTTCGGCGGAACCAAGCAGCTCACCCCCAGCCTGGCCATGGTGGCCAAGATGCCCGTCGACGGCGAAACCACCACCTGCTCCGGTATGGCCTGGGGCTTCAATCCCTACCTTTCCGAAAAGAACCAGTTCACCGGCGCCTACCTGGCTGTGGTGGAATCCGTTGCCAAGCTGGCCGCCACCGGCTTTGCCCGCGAATCCATGTACCTGACCTTCCAGGAGTACTTCGGCAAGCTGCGCAACGTCCCCGAGCGCTGGGGCATGCCCGCCGGCTCCCTGCTGGGCTCCCTGATGGCCCAGATCGACCTGGGCGTTGGCTCCATCGGCGGCAAGGACTCCATGTCCGGCAGCTTCGACGACCTGGACGTTCCGCCCACGCTGGTTAGCTTTGCCACTGCCGTGGGCTCCGTGGACACCGTGACCTCCCCCGAGTTCAAGCAGGCCGGCAGCCGCGTAGCGCTGCTCGCCCCCGCTTACCAGGAGGACGGCCTGACCCCCCAGGTCGACTCCCTGCTGCAGGTGCTCTCCACCCTTGAGGCCGCCATCAGGAACAAGCAGGTGCTGGCCGTTTCCACCCCGGGATACGGCGGACTGGCCGAAGCCCTGTTCAAGATGTGCGTGGGTAACCGCCTGGGCGTTGCCCTTGACGGCGTTGCCGCTAACGACCTGTTCAAGCTGGCCTACGGCACCTTTGTGCTGGAGCTGGCGGAAGGGGCCGAAGTTCCCGCAGGCGCCCAGGTGGTGGGCACCGTCACCGCCGAGTACGCGTTCACCGTAGCGGGCGAAACCGCCGACCTGGCAGACCTCCAGGAAGCATGGGAGGCCAAGCTGGAGCCCGTGTTCCCCTATCGCGACAAGGGCCAAGAAGTGGAGGCTGTGACCGACGAGCGTCACCTGCCCCTGATCTTCCCCCAGACCATCGCCCGTCCCCGCGTGATCATTCCCGTGTTCCCGGGCAACAACTGCGAGTACGACAGCGCCCGCGCCTTCCGCAAGGCCGGCGCCGAGGCCGACGTGTTCGTGATCAACAACCTGACTCCCCAGGCCGTTGCCGAATCCACCGCCGAACTGGCCAAGCGCATCCGCAACAGCCAGATCGTCATGATTCCCGGCGGTTTCAGCGGCGGCGACGAACCCGACGGCTCCGCCAAGTTCATCACCGCCTTCTTCCGTGCCCCCGAGGTCACCGAAGCAGTGCGCGATCTGCTGCAGAACCGCGACGGCCTGATGCTGGGCATCTGCAACGGCTTCCAGGCGCTGGTGAAGCTGGGCCTGGTGCCCTTCGGCGACATCGTGCCCATGACCGCCGAGTGCCCCACCCTGACCTTCAACAACATCGGCCGCCATCAGAGCCGCCTGGTGCGCACCCGCGTGTGCAGCAACCTGAGCCCGTGGCTTTCCCGCTGCAACGTGGGCGACATCCACATGGTCCCCATCTCCAACGGCGAGGGCCGCTTCGTGGCAAGCCCGGCCATGATCGAGGAAATGAAGGCAAACGGCCAGATCGCCACCCAGTACGTCAACGAGGCCGGCGTCCCCAGCATGAACCTGGACTCCAACCCCTCCAGCTCCCTGCTGGCAATCGAAGGCATCACCAGCCCCGACGGCCGCGTGCTGGGCAAGATGGGCCACACCGAGCGCTGGGCAGACAACACGTTCATGAACGTGCCCGGCGCAACCTACCAGCAGCTCATCGAAGGTGGCGTCAGCTACTTCACCGAGTAGAACCCGCGCTGGCAGGCTAACAGCAAGCAGATGAAAGGGGGCCGCGGCTACCAGCTGCGACCCCCTTTGCTTTGCCCGTTATCCGTTGCGACTGACCTCAGCAGCCATCCGCGGCGACCACCCATGTCAGTCGCCCGCGGCAGTCGCCACCGTCACCCGCGCCTGCCGCCGCGACTACCCGCAGCAGCCCTGGGCCTTCTTGGCCTCCCAGGCGGCCAAGGCCTCTTCGTCCACGAAGCCGGGAGCTGCCAGCGTGGGGTCGCAGGTCATCATGCGGCTCCACAAAGACGAGGTCTGGGACGCGTACAGCGCGGCACCGGTGTTGTTGACCATGGCCTTGTCCTTGGCAAGCAGCGTGGTGCAGGGCGCATCGGAAAGCTTGTAGAAGTAGGAGTCATGGCCCACGCACAGCCCCATGACCACGTTCATGTGGGTCTTGGCCTCGTTCAGGCGCTGCACCTGCATCAGGGGGTTGCAGGCCACCGAGCCGAAGTTGCAGCAGCTTTCCTCCAGGCCCATGTCCGCGTTGGAAAGGGCGCCCACCTTGCAGGCGTACCCCACCACCTCGTAGCCGTGGATGCGCAGGATCTTGGCAAAGATCCGCGCCTCCTCCGCCACGCCGGCGCAGAACGCAATGCCGATCTTGCGGTATCCCATGCGATGGAAGTAATCCATGGTTTCCTCGACCCGGCACAGCTGCTCGGAAAAGCCGCGGGAGGTGGTGACTGCCGCGGCCTTCATGAAGGCGTAGGTCTGGGCATCGTCCTCATAGGAAGAGCGTAGGTCGGCAACATCATCTGAGTCCGTCTGGGCGGTCAGGCAGAAGGACGGGTAGCGGCCGTTGTTATGAGCGCATCCCAGGGTCTTGCAGTCCACGCAGGTGCGCTGGGGAACTTCGATCTTCTTGGAGCCAATGCTGGGAGTACAACGGTTCACTGCACACATGGGCGGTTCCTTTCCGGTAGTCGCGCGCTTGGGTTATCGCCAGGTGGTGAAGCGCTTCTTGATCCAGGTGGTCAGCGCGCTCAGAACGGTCACCACGATGCCGCACACGATGATGCCGGCGATCATGGCCTCGTAGTTGGCGTAGATGTTGGAGTTGGTAATGTAGAATCCGATGCCGGCCTTGGCGCCGATCATTTCGGCAAAGGTCAGCATCAGAAACGCCGTGGTCAGGCCCACCCGCAGGCTGTTCAGCACTCCGGGGAGCACGTAGGGCAGAATGACCCGGGTGATCATGGTCACGTTGCGCACCCCCAGGGCTCGGGCGTTGTCCAGGATGCGGGCATCCAGGGAGGAAACCCGCAGGATCATGTTCAGGAACTGGGGCCAGAACACGCCCACCAAGATGATGCACACCGACGCCAGCCTGAAGGTGGGCATGATCACCACCAGGTACGGGGCAAAGACCGTGGGCGGGATGGGTGCCATCACGTTGGCAATGGGATAGAGCATGGCCCGCAGCCGGGGAATCCATCCGCAGATAATGCCCAGCACCACACCCAGGGAAAGCCCGATGAAGTAGCCTGCCAGAAGCAGGGTCACCGAAGACCACACGTTGTTCAGCAACGTCGGCCAGTTGGTGGCAAAGATGTTGAACACCTGCTCCGGCGCCGGCACCAGCACGTTGGGCATGACCGCCATCTTGGTGGTGGAGATTTCCCACCCCAGCATGGCCACCCAGACCAGGGTGATGATGTCCGTAGGACCGGTGGTGTAGCTGCCCTTGCGGTGCTTCGCGTACAGGTTGGCAAGGTACAGCAGCTCCATGATTCCCAAGGCCACCAGCAGCGGATAGTACGTACAGGTAATGACCTTGTGGTTGGGAACGTAGCACACGATCAGCACCAGCACCAAGAGCAGCAGATGGGCCACGGCGAACTGGCGGTTCACAAAACGCCTCATGGGCATCTACCTCCTTTTCCAGGGCCAGCCACGGCCGCGGTCGGAGTCGGCGCTGTTCAGGGTAAAGGAATCGAAGTCCTCAAGCTCCGCCGAGCCTTCCCTGGCGTCCAGGCCGCCCAGGCTGTCCAGGTCGTCCAGCCCCTCCAGCTCATTCAGACCCTCTTCCCCCGAAACGGGGCCGTCCTGGTAGAACAGGTCCGTGAGCAGGGCCCGCAGCTCCTCCGCCTTAGGGCTGCGCCGCAGCTCCTCCGCCCTGCGAGGCCGGGGAAGATCGACCATAACGTCCGCCATCACGGCACCATGCCCCATGAACACCACCCGATCGGCCAGAAGCACCGCCTCGGATATGTCGTGGGTCACGAACACCACCGTCTTGCGCGTTTCGCCCGACCGCCACAGACAGTCCACCAGCTCCTGCAGGGACCTGCGGGTACGCACGTCAAGGGCACCGAAGGGCTCATCGAAGAGCAGGATCTGGGTGTCCATGGCCAGGGCGCGGGCAATGGCCACCCGCTGCTGCATGCCACCGGAAAGCTGGTAGGGATACTTTTCCGCCGCGTCATTCATGCCCACCCGTTCCAGGTTCAGCTGGGCCTGACGGCGAATCTGCTCCTTGGAAAGGTCCCGGCCCAAGATCTTGCTTGCCTGCTCTATGCCAAACTCCACGTTCTTGCGGGCGGTCATCCAGGGAAACAAGGAGTAGTTCTGGAACACGATGGAGCGATCCAGTCCCGGTCCCTCCACCTTCTTGCCGTTTATGAGTACCGTGCCGGAGTCAGGGCGGCTCAATCCCAGCAGAAGACGAAGCAGGGTGGACTTGCCGCAGCCGGAGTGTCCGATCAGGCACAGGAACTGCCCGTCGGGCACCTCCAGCGAAATGTCCCGCAGCACCAGCTCCGCGCCTTCCCGGTCACGTGCCGTGGCGTGCGGCGCATCGTCGTAGCCAAAGCTCACGTTCTGGATGCTGATCGCCCCCATCGGGCCTCCTTCCTGTCAGTTTTCCCATTGCCCGTACAGCACAGCAGGCCGGACGCAGCAAAAGCGCCCAGCCTGCCTTCGCCCCACTGCAAGGAGTTTAGCTGCTATGCGTTGTTCTTTGCGAACGCGGCGTCAAGGTCCTTCCAGAACTGCTCTTCGGGTTCGCGCTCCATCAGGGTGTCAAGAGCGGTCCTGTACACGTCCGCAGAAACGAATTCCTCCACGGCAGGAGCGCCGTCCTCGATTGCCTCCACCGCCTTCAGGTCTTCATAGAAGGCTATCACAGCGGTACGGCAGGGATCGGGGCTCAGGTTCATGACCGCCTCGTAATCGTCGGTGCCGTACAGACCTGCGCGGACGAAGTCCTCGGGCTGCTCGGAGTACTTGACCATGATGGGCACTGCGGTGTCCGGGTCGGTCTTGAACACCTTGTAGCCGCGGAGCAGGGCAATCTCAAAGTCCACCAGCGAAAGGTACTTTTCCTTGAAGGCCTTTTCCGACGCGTTCTGACGGCAGCACGGATAGTCGCCGCACAGATCCTTCACGGTCCCAACAACCTTGATGCCGTTGTTCCTGTTCACGTACCCGAAGGCGTTGTTACACATGCAGAAGTCCACCTCGCCTTTCAGGGTTGCCTGAACCAGGGACTGCTCGTCATCAAGGGGGGTGAAGGTCACGTCCTTGCCGTCAATGTCCAGGCCGGCGTTCTTCAGCCAGGCGCGCAGTACCATCTGGCCGGTTTCCGGGCGATGGAAGCCAATGTTAAAGCCCTTGAAATCTTCCGGCTTCTCCAGCTTTGCGGCAAAGTCTTCCTTGGCAAGGATCTCGGTGCCGTTCAGAACCGTGCCGCCGATGATGTACATGGGCGTGCCCTTGGCAATGTACTCGCAGGTCTGAACCACGCCCATGAGCATGAGGTCAAGGTTGCCAGTGGAAAGGGAGGCAAAGGCTTCGGCAAGCTCCACGATCTGGAACTCCACGTCGCAGCCTTCTTCCTTGTAATAGCCCAGCTCCTCGGCAATGACCGAGGGGGCGATCTTGAACAGCTTGCCGCGGCGACCACAGACCAGCTTCTGGCCCTTGCCCTTGGTCATGAACTCCTGGACGGCTTCCTCCTTCTTCTCCGAGGCTGCAGTGCCTGCAGAGCCGCTGCAGCCGGAAAGGGCTGCACCGCTCATTGCGGCAGCTGCGGCAACCATGGATGCCCCAACAAAAGAACGCCTGGTCAAACTCATGTTTCCTCCGTTTCCGCGGTTTTGATACGTTTTGGTGCGCATAGACATAGGTCGGTTAGTTGCATATATCATAAAATTTCAATATGGTAATACTGGACTATATCTAATATAGGTCATATCCTAGCAGAGCGAAAAGCCAGCGGCAACAGTGAGCGCAAGAAAGGGCGCCGGCATCGCGCCAGCGCCCCTGAGCGGTTCGATTCGGTTTTGCCACAGGCCACAAAGGGCTGCGAAAACGAGCGGTCGGCGCACATCGGGGTTTTCCCGACGGCAGCCCGGCCCCTGCCCTAGCAGTCGATCTTTTCCCCTTCGCCCATGACCTGGATCAGGCGAGCCTCGGCATCCTCCAGCCAGAAGCACATCATCTTGTGGCCGGTTTCGTCATTGTAGATATTGCGCAGGTGAGGAGCGGATTCCAGCATGGCCTCAGCATAGGCATAGTCCGTGGCAAATGCAGCAGTGCCGGTATAGCGCAGCCACAGGCCCTCGCCGTTGTCGGTGCAGATTTCGCACTTGGGGTTGGCCGCCAGCTGCTTGTACACGTCCTTGAAGTCGCCTACACCGAAGATGACCTTGCCGTCCATCTCCAGAACCGCGCCCAGCGGACGCAGCTTGGGCTGGTCGCCGTCCACGGTGGCCAGGTAGAAGGGCTTGTTGGCGCTCAGGAATTCCATCAGCTTGCTCATTGGGGCTCCTTTCGGGTGACGGCAGCGCATGCGCAGGCACGCCGCCGGTACGTTTGCGGTCGCCCCATTATACCGCGGCCGTGCCCGCAGACGTTGCCGCAAAGCCGTCAGGCCGCGGGCTTCCCGCCGAAACGCCCAGGTCAGCAGCCTGTGCGCCGCGCCTAGAAGCCGAACATGGCAGTGGAAAGATACCGCTCGCCGGTGTCCGGCAGAATAGCCACGATCAGCTTGCCCTGGTTTTCCGGACGCTCCGCCAGCACGCGCGCTGCCGCCACCGCCGCGCCGGAGGTAATGCCCACCAGCAGGCCCTCCTTGGCAGCCAGCTCCCTGCCGGCCTCGAAGGCATCCTCGTCCTGAATGGCAATGACCTCATCGTAGGCGGTCTGGTCCAGGACCTGGGGCACGAAGTTCGCACCGATCCCCTGCAGGCCGTGGGGGCCCGCCTTGCCTTCGGTCAGCAGCGGGGAGCGGGCAGGTTCCACGGCCACCACCTGGATGTTGGGGTTCTTGGACTTAAGGTAGCGGCTCACACCGGTCACGGTTCCGCCCGTCCCCACCCCGGCGACCACAATGTCCACGGCGCCTTCGGTCTGCTCCCAGATCTCCGGTCCCGTGGTGGCTTCATGGGCAGCGGGGTTGGCGGGGTTCACGAACTGGCCGGTCAGCAGGGAGTTGGGAATCTGCGCCGCCAGTTCCTCGGCCTTGGCAACTGACCCGGACATGCCCTTGGAGGCATCGGTGAGCACCAGCTCGGCACCGTAGGCGCGCATCAGGTTGCGTCGCTCTACGCTCATGCTTTCCGGCATCACGATGATGATGCGGTTGCCCATGGCGGCTGCGATGGCGGCCAGGCCGACGCCGGTGTTGCCCGAGGTGGGCTCGATGATCACGGTTTCGGCATCAAGCTTGCCCTGGGCAATGGCGTCGTCGATCATGAACTTGGCCACCCGATCCTTGACCGACCCCGCGGGGTTGTTTCGCTCCAGCTTCCCCACAATGGTGGCCTTGAGGCCGTGGTTCTTCTCATAGTTGGTCAGCTCCACCAGGGGGGTGTTTCCGATCAGCTCGGTCAGGTTCTTTGCAATGGCCATGGTTGCCTTCCTTCGATTTTGCCCGGGCGAAAGTCGCCGCTAGATGCTGTAATAGTCCGCCGCGTTGGCGCGCTGCTGCTCCAGCACGCTTTGCAGGGTCACGCCGGCCAGGTACTCCTCAATAACGTCCTTCAGGCCCTGCCATACCGGCAGCTCGCCGCAGAGGCTGGGGAAGTTGCACTCCACCTGCTCCGTTTCCAGGCAGGACGTGGGGGCGATCACGCCCTCCGTTGCCTGGATGATGTCCAAAAACGTGATCTTTTCCGCAGAGCGGGCCAGCTTGTACCCGCCCGACGCGCCGCGGACCGACTTGATCAGGCCCGCCTGGCTCAGGCTGGGGGTAATCTGCTCCAGGTATTTCTTGGAAAGGAGCGTGGAGGTCGAAACCCGCTTCAGGGGAATCAACCCATCATCGGCATGGTCGGCCAAGAACAGCATCAGACGTACCGCGTACAAGCCCTTTGTCGAGATCTTCATCGGCAACTCCCAAAAACCTAGCTAATAAGTAGGTATTATACACGTTGCAGCGGATTCTTCGAGGCTCTTTCGCCGCCAACTTCCGCCCACCGGGTCCTATACAATGCTGCAGTACCAAGGAAAGGAAGGACATGGACTCCTTAGCCAACGCCCCCGCATGCAAGAAGGATCTGCGGGCCAAGCTGAAGGCGCAGCGCAGCGCACTGCCCGTAGACGAGCGGCAGCGCATTGACGCCGCCATTACCCAGCGCCTGCTCGAGCTGCCCGCCTACGCCCAGGCCCAGGTGCTGCTCCCCTACCTTTCCTTCGGGTCCGAGGTCAGCACCTATGCCATCATCCAGCACGCCTGGGACCAGGGAAAGACCGTCGCCCTTCCCTACTGCGTGCCAGGGACCCGCGCCATGCGCTGGTACGGCGTGACCTCCTTCGCCGACCTGATCAAGAGCCCTCTGGGAGTGCTGGAACCCGATCCTGCCACGGCGCCCCTTCTTCTGGACGAAAACTCCCCCGCCCTGGCAGGCTTCCTTGCCTTGGTGCCGGGGCTGACCTTTGACCAGCAGGGATACCGGCTGGGATACGGCGGCGGTTTCTACGACGTGTTCCTTGGGCGCTTTGCTGGCACGTCCGTGGGCCTGTGCCGCGAACAACAGCTGTGCAGCGCCATCCCCTGCCTGAGCAGCCACGACCTGCCCGTTGACCTGGTGGTGACCGAAGAGCGGGTCCTTGCCCCGAAGGGAAGGGGCTAGCGATGTGCGGACGCTTCACCGCCCTTTCCATGGAGGAGCTGACCGAGGTTATCCGTAGCGTGGAGGAGGAGCTGGCGGCCCATGCCCGGGAAGATCGAGGAGATCAGAGCTCCCCTTGGGACGAAGAAGCCGCGGACCTGGGCCTTGGCCCTGCGGCCCGCTCCCAGATCCAGCCCGCCACCACGGCAACCGGCACCATGGTCACCCCGGGAAGCAGCGCGGCCATTGTGGTGCCCGGCGCCGCCTGGGCCCAGGACCAGGGAAAATGCTGCGGCAGCGGGTGCTCCAAGTGCCGATGGACACGCAATCCCCTGATCTTGAAACCCGTGGAGATGACCTGGGGATACGAGGTAAGCTGGCAGAAAGGCCGCGTGTTCAACACCCGCATAGAGCACGCCGGAGACCCCGGCAGCATGTGGGCGGAAAGCCTGGAGCGGCGGCGCTGCATCGTGCCAGCCCGGGC
>JAQXGX010000025.1 GCA_029006935.1 Eggerthellales bacterium
CGGACAAAAAGGCGAGAATAGGGCGACTGGAAAACCAAAAAGGCGAGAATAGGGCGAGTTCTTGACGGCGAGAGTCTTCTGCCTTCCAGGCGGCTCTGCACGCCTCTTCAATGTCTTTGCTGTGACCTGGGGTTTCTTGGAGCATGCGATTTAGCAGCTAGCGACAGCATGCTCCTGTGCGTCTAAATAATTCCAAAACTGGGTTTTGAGGGGCCACAAGTCGCCCTATTCTCGCCATTTTGGAAACGGGGTCGCCCTATTCTCGGGTTTTTGTCCGCAACGCTCACGTAACACCAGGAAAGCAGATTATCAGCGGGCTGATGAAGGCACGAGCGAGCTCCTTCGAATGCAAGGCCGGTGATGGACGGGATGGAGGTCGCGCGCCGGCAGTGCAGAGGAGCCCACGGCTGGCCCTGCGGCAAGGCGGGCTTTGCCAATCCTTGGTCTTAGGACTATGCTGGGACGTGCTGATGTTGCGCGGGCCCGATCGCGACCACAACGCACACTGTCGGCGTTGTGGAAGAGCCTGCAGGGGGCTCGTGCGAAGGAGGCGCAAACCAGCATGGCGGGAGAACAGCATTACGAAAAGGTCATCTGCGGATGCTGCTTCCTGTTCCTGTGCGTGAACGTGGGCTTTCCCAGCACGTCCTTTAACGTGTACCAGCCTTACATCGTGGAGCTGGTCGGCGATTCCGCCGGCTCGCTGATCCTTGCCGTGCGCACCTTCGTGAGCCTGATCTGCATGGTGTTCGTGGCGCGCTACTACGAGCGATTCGACTGCCGGCTGGGCATCTTCCTGGCCACCCTGTGTACCGCCGCGGGCTTTTTGATCTACGGCACAAGCCAGAGCCTGCCCAGCATGTGTCTTGCCGCAGCCATGACCGGCGCGGGATACGGTATGGGCGGCTTTGCGGGCATGACGCTGGTCATAGGCCGCTGGTATAAGGAGCACGTGGGCCGGGCGCTGGGAATCGCGGCCATGGGCAGCGGCCTGGCGTCCATCGTGGTACCCCTGCTGGCCACCTGGGTCATTCATAACGTGTCCCTGAGCTGGTCTTTCAGGCTGCAGGGAATCTTCGCGCTGGCGGTGGGCCTGGTGGTGTTCCTGCTGCTGCGCAACCGCCCTGCCAAGGACGGCTCCCAGCCCCACGAAGCCTCCCGGAACAGCGGCGGCGACGCTACGCCCTCCGCGACCGGCCAGAGCGCAGCCGTCAAGACCACCGTGTCCGGTTCCCGCCGCCGCGCCATGCAGATAGCCATGTTCTGCCTGGGCGCCATATCCGTGGACGGCATCGGCTACCTTTCCGTGCTCATGACCTCCTCCGGCTTCGATCCGTTCTTCGCGGCCCAGATGCTTTCCATCTGCGGCGTGTGCCTGACGGTGGCCAAGCTGGCAAACGGCGCCATCTTCGATGCCCTGGGCACCCGCCGCGGCTCGGTGATCTTCTTTGCCATCTTCAACGCCGGCCTGGCGCTGTGCTGCCTGGCTCATCTGCAGAACCCCATGGTCATGGCGGCGGCGGTGGTCATGGTGGGCATTGGCACCACGCTGGGAAGCGTGGGCATTTCCATGTGGTGCATCGACCTTTCCACCGACCAGGACCGCGCCAAGCTGGTGCGCGACCTGCAGGTGGCCTACGCCACCGGCGGCTTCCTGTTCAACGTGATCCCCGGCCCGCTCATGGACCTGCTGGGCACCTACGAGATCTCCTTTGCGCTTCTGACCCTGTGCGGCCTGGTCAGCATGGTGGTGGTGCTGAAGGTCTACTCCTCCCACGCGGGAAAGGCCGAGCCCGTGGCCTAGCCCAGGCCCGACCCTGGCCCCAAGCGCAGGCTCCTCGTATTCAGGGCGAAAGAAAGGGGCGCCCGGAAGCGCCCCTGCATCGCAGTGGTGAACGGCAGCGGTGAGCGACCAGACCTGCGCCTAGCGGATCATGTTGGTCTGAACCGCAGGTTCCCGCTCCGGCAGGCCGAACTCCCTCTTGCCCAGCTGGATGGACTTCATCAGGAACGCCATGTTCCGGGCCAGGGTGCGCATCTGCTGCATACCTTCGTCGTCCTGAGCAGCTTCCCCGGTCAAGCGGCCGTGGACGCCGTTCCAGTACTGGCCGCTGGCAACGGGCATGCCGCTGAAGGTGAAGTACTTGTTCAGCTGGTCGAAGGTCGCGGTAATGCCCCCGCGACGAGCCACCGCCACCGCGGCGCCAACCTTCATGGTCTTGTCGAACTTGGTGCTGCAGAACAGGCGGTCAAGCACGGCAACGGTGGTGGCGTTGGCGGATGCGTAGTACACGGGGGTGCCCACCACCAGGCCATCCGCCTGCTGGAACTTCACCGCCAGCTCGTTGACCACGTCGTCGAAGACGCAGGCCTTGCGCTGGCCGCAGGAGTAGCAGGCCACGCAGCCTCGCACGTCCTGATCACCCACCTGCACGGTCTCCACCTCAATGCCTTCCTGCTGGAAGATCTTCTCCATTTCCGCCAGGGCAAGGCCGGTGTTGCTTTCCTTGCGGGGGCTGCCGTTGATCATGAGTACCTTCATGGGGATCCTTTCGCTGGGATTGAGCGGTCTTCTTTGAAAATTCCCTGCCATTATGGCAGACTGGCGCAACCTCAGGGCCAAACCGCGCCGTCCAACCCATATAATTAACAGGCTATGCATGTTGCGCCGCGGAACACGGATCTGCCGCAGCCTGCTCTGCGCCCCGGTCCCTTTGCCTTCCCGGGCAAGGGCCCGCCTAATTCGCATCATCGTTCGCGCACGTGGCGCGGACCCACCGATAGGAGAAGCCATGATCAAGGAAATCGTGAAGGACCCTGAGTTTCTGACCAAGCCCGCCGAGCCGGCAACCGCCGAAGACGCCGCCGTTGCCCAGGACCTGCTGGACACCATGGACTCCATGGACGACGACTGCGCCTGCCTGGCTGCCAACCAGATCGGTTCCACCAAGGCGGTCATCGCCTACGAGGCCGCCGAGGACAACAAGCGCTACGTCATGTACAACCCCAAGGTCAAGCAGGCCATGCGCCCGTTCAAGACCTCTGAGGCCTGCTACAGCGTGGAAAAGGAAACCAACCTGACCCGCTTTGCCGTAATCAAGGTGGCCTATCAGGAGCTGGTGGACGGTGAGCTGGTTCCTCGCACCCAGCAGTTCCAGGGTTGGACCGCCCAGATCATCCAGCACGCCATCGACCACTGCAAGGGACGTCTGGTCTAACCCGTTTTCAGGGCGAAGATCACGCCGGGTCGCCTGACCCGGCTTCCTTTTGCCCGCCTGC
>JAQXGX010000026.1 GCA_029006935.1 Eggerthellales bacterium
TACCTGGAGTGCGTGGATGCGGATGCGAAGGTGTCCGTTGGCGACGTGCTGATCACCTCCGGTCTGGGAGGCAGCTACACCCGCGGGCTTATGGTCGGTACCGTCGCTCGTGTGGACGACAGCCAGGGAGGCGCTTCCCGGCAGATCACCGTTGCTCCCAACGAGGAGACCGGCCCTTTGCAGGAAGTAACCGTGGTTTTGGGGATCGGCGAATCCGCTGGTGGCGGTACCGAAGGTTCTGGTAACGGAGGAGATGGCGAAGGAGGTAATCAGTAGTGGGGTTCACCCGGCAAAGCGTGTCCATCGCGGTAGGAGCCCTGGTGGTTACCCTGCTGCAGCTTGTCGTTGCTCCGTACGTTACGGTGTTCAACGCCATGCCCAATTTCATGGCGGCGTATGCCGTGGTGATCACGGTGCTTCGCCCTAGGACGACAGGCCCCGTGGTTCTTGCCTTCGTCATGGGTCTTCTGTACAACCTGTTCGTCGGCGGCGTGGTGGGTTCCTTGTCTGCGGTGCTGGTGATCGCATCCGTGGTCGCGGCCCTGGCCATGCGCTCCCTGGCCAACGATACCAGCTTCCAGCCCCTGGCCATCATGGCGGTGACCATGGTGATAGTGGAGGTAGCGTACCTGATGGTGCTGCTTGCCAGCGGCCTGGGCCTGGGCTTTGTCCAGGCGCTGATCTTCCGTGCCCTGCCCTGCGCCATCTACGATGCAGTGATGGGGGCCCTTCTCTTCTTCATAATGTCCCGCGTTGCAGCTGAATCCGAGCGCCTGCAGCCTAACCACGGCCCCACGCTCCTGAGGTAGGCTTTCATGGTTGCCGCCATTATCATAGGCGTGCTCGCTGCGGTGGTCGTGGTAGCGCTCATCGTGGCGTTTTTCGCCATGAAGAACGCTGCGGACTCCAAGTTCGCCCGCCCTGGGAAGCACCAGGTGACCTCCATTTCCTCGGTGGGGGTTTCTGCCTCAGGGGCTCCCGCGGGAGGCCACGCCCATCGGGTTCACGCCTCCGACCAGGTAAGCGCCCACACCCCTGCCGAGCGTCTTGACGATCGCTTCAAGGGCATGGGCATCTTCGCCGGCGCAGTGTTCGCGGCGCTGGGCCTTAAGGCATTCAGCATGCAGGTGCTCAACGGAGGCAGCTATGCCTCTCAGGCCGACAACAACCGCTACTCTACGGTAGCCACCCCAGCCCCCCGGGGGCATATCTGCGACCGAGACGGCAAGACCTTGGTAGGAAACCGCTCGAGCCTGACCATTCTTGCCGATCCTGACGTGGTCGACGACCCCAATGTGGTGAAGCGTCTGTCCGTGACCCTGGGAGTTCCTCATAACGTGGTGCGGCAGCGCATCCAGGACAGCAGCTCCGGCGCCCAAAGCCAGCGCGTGGTGGCGAGTGACGTGCGTCAGCGCGACGTGGCCTTCATCGCCGAGCATTCCGACGCGTTTCCCGGCGTGACCGTTCAGACTCGCACGGTAAGGGAGTACCCCTATGGGGCCCTGGCAGCCCACGTCCTGGGCTATACCGGCACCGCCTCAGAGGACGACCTGAACGCCGTTCGAGAGGGCCGCGTGGTGGAAAGCGGCGACGACGTGGGAAAAAGCGGCGTGGAGGCGTCCTACGACGACGTGCTGGCCGGCGAGCACGGCCAGCGGGTGGTTATTGCCGATGCCGACGGCAACGTGCGCGAGGTGGTGAGCGAAACCCAGCCCAGCAAGGGATCAGACGTGTACCTGACCTTGGCAGCGCCGTTGCAGTACCAGGTGGACCGCGCGCTGGCCAAGCTGGTCGCCCCCAGGGACGGCATTATAGGCACGGGCAAGGGCGTTGCCGCGGCTGCGGTGGTCATGGACGTTTCCGACGGAAGCATCTTGGCCATGGGCAATTACCCTACCTATGCTCCGGAAACCTTCATCGGCGGCATTCCGCAAGATGTGTGGGACATCTACAACAGCGATGACTCCCACTATCCCATGCTCAACCGCGCCATTGCCGGCCAGTATCCCGCGGCTTCCACCTTCAAGGCGTTCACGGGCATGGCGGGCCTGCAGTACGGCTATGCCACCAGCAAGGCATCCTGGAAGTGCACCGGCAGCTGGGACGGATTCAACTCCGGTGACGTGCAGATGTGCTGGGACCATGCCGGCCATGGCGTGGTGGACTTCCATGGAGGTATCGTCCACTCCTGCGACGTGGTCTTCTACGAAATAGGCAAGAACTTCTGGGATGCGGGAGTGAGCCAGGGCGGCACCATCTCCGACACCGCCATGCAGGAGGAGATCGCCAAGTACCGTTTCGGTGAGCTCACGGGCATTGATCTGGCGGGCGAAGAAGCCGGTCGCATTCCCAGTGCCAAGTGGAAGGCGGAGCATTACCGTGACGTGCCCGAGGAAGCGGTCTGGCGCGGCGGCGATCTGACGAACATGGCCATTGGCCAGGGCGACGTGCTGATCTCCCCCTTGCAGCTTGCCTGTGCTTACGGCGGCATTGCCACGGGCAAGATCATGAAGCCCCATCTTCTGAAAGAGGTGCGCAACTCCCAGGGGGAGGTGGCGGTGACCTTTGAGCCCGAAGTGGTGGCGGAGCCGGACGTGAAGGAAGAAAACCTGAAGATCGTTCGGGATGCGCTGCATGGCGTGGGCACGGAAAACGAAACCGTGGCCGCGCTGTTCGCCCAGTACGGCATCGATGCGGCCGCCAAGACCGGTACCGCCGAAGTCCAGGGCAAGGGAGACTACGCGTGGTTTGCCTGCTATGCTCCCTACAAAGATCCCAAGTACGTGGTCACCTGCGTGGTGGAGCAGGGCGGTGGCGGCAGTGCCGTTGCTGCTCCTTTGGGGGCGAAGATCATGAACTACGCCCTGCGCTATGACAAGGGAAAGCTCAAGGAAGTCAAGGCCGTGGAGGCGTCGTCGGGAACGTCCGTCAAGGGCGATCAGACGTCGGGTTCGGGACGAATGGACTAAGGTGGTGATGGCATGCCTCTTCCGCAGATAGACAACATGGTTCGCCCGGGACCGTCGGCAGCGCCGTCTTCGCCCAAGCCGTCCCGCTTCGGCATCGTGCACGTCCCCTTCGTGATCGTGGTGACCCTGCTGGTGGTGCTGGGCCTGGTGGTGGTGTATTCGGCTACCAGCACCAACAGCGACTACAGTTTTTCTCGCCAGGCCATGACCGTTGCCGCGGGCATTGTGGCCATGCTGGTGCTGTGGCGCCTTGACTACCGCTACCTTTCCGACTTCACCTTCCTGTTCCTGATCATCAACGTGGTGCTGATCCTTTCGCCCCACCTTCCCGTGATCGGAGTGGAAGCCAAGGGCGCCCAGTCCTGGATCAAGATCGGCATTCAGCTGCAGCCAGGAGAGTTTGCCAAGGTCACGGTGATTCTGCTGGCGG
This sequence comes from Eggerthellales bacterium, assembly GCA_029006935.1. Lineage (GTDB taxonomy): Bacteria > Actinomycetota > Coriobacteriia > Coriobacteriales > Eggerthellaceae > SUG1186. The sequence goes on from JAQXGX010000026.1 coordinate 3,400, forward strand.
CCAGCGTCATGGCCCGCTATGGGGGCCGCTTGGACGATCCACGGGAGTACGTGAAGGCCCTGGGCATTCTGCTGGTTCCCTTCCTGTGCATCATGACCCAGCCCGACCTGGGAACCGGCCTGGTGTACCTGTTCATTGGAGCAACGGCCATGGTGGCGGGCGGCGCCCGTCCCAAGTTCCTGCTGGTCACCCTAGGGGCGGGAGTTGCCGCCATAGCGGCCCTGCTGTTCGTGGACGAGCTGCTGAAGGTCCAGGACGAAAACGGGGTGTGGCAGTACAAGCTGCTGAAGAACTACCAGCGCAACCGACTGCTGGTGTTTCTGAACCCCGATGCGGACACCTCCGGCTCCGGCTACAACCTGCGCCAGGCGCAGATCGCCATCGGCTCCGGCGGCCTGTTCGGCAAGGGGCTTATGCAGGGTACCCAGGCATCGTTGAACTTCCTGCCGGAGGCGCCCACGGACTTCATCTTCTGCGTCCTGGCCGAGGAGCTGGGCTTTGTGGGCGTTGTGGTGCTGCTCACCCTGTACGCGCTGCTCGTCGTCATCTGCTTCCGCATTGCGCGCAGCGCATCAGATATGTTCGGCATGCTGCTGGTGATGTGCTGCACGGGCATGTGGCTGTTCCAGATTCTGGAGAACATTGGCATGGACCTGGGGCTTATGCCCATTACGGGCATTCCGCTGCCGTTCATGAGCTTCGGCTCTTCGTTCATGCTGGTCAATTTCGTGATGCTGGGAATGATCGGGTCGGTGTATGCCCACAACGGCCTGGTCGGAAAGAAGGGGAGCAATGGCTAGTATTCCCTTGGACGTGAAGGCCTTGATCGAGGAAGCCCTGCATGTTTCCGCAGCGACCAACGAGCCTGTATCCGTAAGCGTGTATCTGGACGAAACCGCCGCTCAGGATGCGGTGGCCCACGTGCGCAACCTGTTTGCCAGCGCGGCGGTGAACGCGCGGGTGACCCTTTCGTATCTGGGGCCCAGCCAGGCACCGGTTTCCACCAATGACGATATGGTGGTGATCGTGGCAGGGCGAAGCGCCGCTGTGGGCCCCTTTGCCAAGGAGGCGCGGGAAAAGGGCGTGCCTGCCATGGTGGTTACCACCGAGCCCTCTGCCGTGGAGCGCATTGCCCAGGAGAGCGGCTGCGCCATCCCCGAGGGGGATTTGATCTCGCCCCTGGCCGCTGACGCGGCCTCGGCTCCGTTTGCCCAGGCGTTGGCCCAGGTCATGGGTGCAGCCCAGGGTCGGGGCTCCCAAGGGGAGGGCACTGCAGAGGACGAAGGTTCGGATCGGGACCAGCAGGTCGAAGAGGCTGCTTCGCGTGACGCTTCCCAGAACGCCCAGGAGCCCCTGGAGCTGACGGTGCCGGCTGCCCGGGTGCTTGACCAGCGCATGGGCAGCTGGGTCATAGAGGCATGCCGGGACAAGCGGCTTTCCCTGGCACTGGCATTCCCCTTTGTCCGCCGTCCCCTTTCCCTGGACGCGGTGAACATGACCGCGGTGCAGAACGCTGCGTTCGGCGCGCTGGTGTTCATCCCGGGCGCCGACATGCCCGTCATGACCATGAACCAGGCAAAGATGCTGTTGCAGATTGCCGCAGCCTGGGGCCAGCCTGTGAACGCCCAGCGTGCCAAGGAGCTGGCGGCCGTGGTGGCAGGCGGCTTTGCCTGCAGAACCGTGGCCCGCGAGGTGGCGGGCGTGGTACCTGTGCTGGGCTGGGCCGTGAAGGGAGCGGTTGCCTATACGGCCACCTTGGCCATGGGCCATGCGGCCATCGATTACTTTGAGTCCGGCGGTGGCGTGTCGGGCCTGGCGGGCGTGGTTGCCAAGGCCCGGGATGCGGTCATCGCTGCCGGGGCTGCCGACCAGCAGCCTGAGCCCGAGGAGCCCCAGAAGGCCCGCAGCATGCAGGAGACGGTTGCCGATGCGGCCCAAACCTGGGGAAATCGCATCGGCAAGGCTGCCGATGTTGCGGGAAGAACCGCAGGGCCCTTGGTCCGAGCCGCTGGAAAGGCCGGGCTTGACTCGTTCGTTGCCGGTGCCGGGTCCCTGGCATCGTCTTTCAAGAAGCACTAGGAGCATTTCATGACCGATCTTTGGCCGCGCCTGGAGCCGTTGCTCGCCCAGGTGGAACGACCTGCGCGCTATCTGAACCACGAGTTCGGCTGCGTGTGCAAGCCTCAGGCTGACCTGCGCTTTTGCATGGTCTACCCCGACACGTACGAGCTGGGGCAGGCAAACCAGGCCGTGCGCATTCTGGTGAACTGCGTCAACGCGGTGGAAGGCCTTGCTGCCGAGCGGGCCTTCTTGCCCGCAGTGGACATGATCCAGCTCATGCGGGAAAAGGACATTCCCCTGTTTTCCATCGAAAGCTGCGCGCCCCTGCGGGAGTTCGACGTGGTGGGAATAACCCTGCCCCATGAGCTGGCGGCCTCCAACGTGCTCGAGGTGCTGGACCTGGCGGGCATTCCCCTGCGCGCCGCCGACCGGGGACCGGAAGATCCCCTGGTGGTGGGCGGTGGTCCCTGCGCATTCAACCCTGAGCCCTACGCCCCCTTCTTCGACGCCATTCAGATCGGCGAAGGGGAGGAGTCCGTTCCGGAGCTGTGCCAGCTGGTGCGAAAGCTCAAGGGCGAAGGGGCGGATCGAACCCGAATCCTTCGTGCTGTTGCAGATCTTCCCGGCCACTACGTGCCTTCGCTGTACGGGTGGCGCTCTGAGGCGGAAGCCCAGGAGGCGGGCTCCTGGATCGAGCCGCTGGTCCCCGGGGTTCCCCAGCGCATTGACAAGCGGCTGTTCGCCGGCTTTGCCCAAAGTCCCGGATGGGAGCCGAACGTGGTGCCCTTCACCGAGGTGGTCCATGACCGCCTGAACGTGGAGGTGCTGCGGGGATGCGCCCGCGGATGCCGCTTCTGCCAAGCGGGCATGATGTATCGGCCGGTGAGAGAGCGCGGCGCGGAAAACGTGGTGTCTTCCGTGCTCTGCGGACTGCAGGCCACCGGCTACGACGAGGTCAGCCTGACATCCCTTTCGTCCACCGATCATTCCCAGGTGGAGCAGATCCTGACCCAGGTGAACCAGGAGTGCGCGGGGAAGGGCATTCGGGTTTCGGTGCCGTCCCAGCGCCTGGATTCCTTCGGGGTGCAGATGGCCCATCTGGTGGCCGGGGCCAAGAAGGGCGGCCTGACCTTTGCCCCCGAGGCGGGTACCCAGCGGCTGCGTGACGTGATCAACAAGAACGTGACCGAGGAGGACCTGTTCAGCGCCCTGGACGCGGCCATGGAGGCGGGGTGGCGTCGCTGCAAGCTGTACTTCATGATCGGCCTGCCCACGGAAACCGATGAGGACATCAAGGGCATCGCGTCGTTGAGCCAGCGGGTGCTCGACCGCATGCGGGCTGTGGTTCCCGCGGATCAGAAGGGGTCGCTGGCCCTTTCCGTTTCCTGCGCGGTGTTCGTGCCCAAGGCGCAGACGCCGTTCCAGTGGGACGGGCAGATCACGCCGCAGGAGGCGCTCCGTCGTGTGCAGCTGCTGCGCAACAGCGTTAAGTACCGGGCCATCCGGGTGGGCTGGCACGATCCGGCCACCAGCTTCGTGGAGGCGGTCATGAGCCGGGGCGGTCGCGAGTGCGCCGACTGGGTGGAGGCCGCTTGGAGGAGGGGCGCGCGGTTCGACGCCTGGTCCGAGCTGTTCAACGAGCAGGCGTGGCGGGATGCCGCCCTTGAGGTGGGGCTGGACGTGGACGCCGTGGCGCAGCGCACCTTCAGCACCGACTACGTGCTGCCCTGGTCTCACGTGACCACCGGGGTATCCCCGGCGTTCCTGGCCCACGAGCGGGAGCTGGCCCAGCAGGGCAAGGTAACGCCGGACTGCACCTTCGAGCGCTGCGCGGCCTGCGGGGCGTGCCCGACGCTGGATGCCCGCAACGAGCTGGCGCGTCCGAGGGTTTCCGGAGGCTCCAACGCCCATGACCAGCAAAGCTATGCGGAGCGCACCGGTGGCGCGCCCTTGCCCATGACAGCGCAGGAGATGGAGGAGTACCATGGCCGATCCTAACCAGTTCCGCCTGCGGGCGGTCTTTGCCAAGCGGGGTCGTCTGGCCATGCTTTCCCATTTGGAGGTTGCCCACGCCCTTGAGCGGGCGGTGCGCCGAGCGGGGCTTCCCTTTGCCATCAGCCAGGGGTTCAGCCCCCATATGAAGATCGCCTTCGGTGCGGCTCTTCCCGTGGGCGTGGGAGGTGACTGCGAGATCTTTGACCTGCAGCTCCTGGAGCGGGTGCCCGAAGACCAGGCCTTGGAGCGTCTGCAGGCTGCCAGTGTGCCTGACCTGATGGTGCTGGCGGTGCGCTACATAGACCCCCATGCCAAGGCGGCGTCGGTGGCCTTTCCGATCAGCGAATACTCCGCGACCCTTTCCTTTGCCCCCCGGGAGCTTCCGGTGCCTCGGGAAGTGGTGGTGGTGCGCAAGCGCAAGGAGAAGCGCCTGGCGGTGGACGAGTTCCTGATAGGGGCCATGCGCTTGGAGGGCAATCGGGTGACCTTTGCCCTGGAGGCAAAGCCCACGGGGTCCCTGCGCCCCGACAAGCTGCTGGAGGCGTGTCTTCGGCTGCACAACGACCGCCTGGGCCTGGAAAGTCCCCGCATAGCTACGGGGGACACCGACGCCATGATGGGACGGTATGCCGCGGACGTGGGCGGAGACTGCGCGCCTGATGGCACTGACGCGGCAAAGGCGGATGCCTGCCCGACATACACGCTGCTTTCCAACGTTGGTGCATGGGAGGCTCCCGGAACGGAGCCGCTGACGGTGATGAGCTGTACTCGCACGGGGCAGCGATAGGTTGCAGGCGGGCTGGCTTCACCCGATGGGCGCTCCGCAGGAAGCGGAAGCTTCGGACGGGTGGGGCCAGGCTGTTGCCAAGGCGCTGCATAAGGCGCTGGTGGGCGGATTCCAGAAGTTTTTGAAAAAACAGTTGCATCCGGCCTGCGGATTTCGTAACATATCTACTCGCAACGCGGGGTGTTAGCTCAGTTGGTTAGAGCGCCGGCCTGTCACGTCGGAGGTCGCGAGTTCAAGTCTCGTACATCCCGCCACTTTGAATCGCAAAGCCGCCTTCGGGCGGTTTTTTTGTTGTTGGGAGGGCGAAAGACTCGCCAGCTTCATCGTCCTGACTGCCAGCTTCGGGGCTAACCGTGGCGTTCCGCTTCGCCCTTGGCCAGGGCGCTGGCGGGACGGGTTTTCAGGTTGAGCTTCAGGCTCAGGGCACGGATCCCTAAGCAGGCCACCACGCATGCTGTCGAGCATGCCAGCTGCGGCAGGGAGAACAGGGCGCAGGCGCAGTAGGCCAGAGCGCCGGCGAATCCGGCGATGGCGTAGTAGTCGCTGGACTTGAAGATGCGCGGCGTTTCCGCTATGGCGATGGATGCCAGCGCACCGCCACCCACTGCGGTAATGGTCCCCAGCACTACGGCGTAGATGGGGCCAACCCCTGCTTCCCAGGCCTTTGCGGCTCCAGCCAGGGCGAACAGCGCCACGGAAAGGGCGTCCGCCGCCACCAGCAGGGTGTCCAAACGCTGGAGCTGCTGCATGCGGTGGGCTCCGAAGAACACCAGTGCGGCAACAACGGCGCAGCACACCACCAAAAGGGGATGCTCCATAAAGAAGAAGCCCTGGTCGTGCAGGAGGGTGTCGCGAATCACGCCGCCGCCGAACCCGGTCAGCAGCGCCATGGCAACCGATCCGATTACGTCCAGGTTGCGCTTTGCGGCGAAGAGCGCGCCCATGACCACGCCGACGATGACGGCGAAGTAGTCGATGAGCACCACCGAGGTGATATGTCCGAGCAGCAGCAGATCCATGGCTGCCATAATACCCCAAGCTCCCTGCATGCACCGATTCTTCGCATTTTGCCCGCTCCCGCACTCCTTTCGCCCACCTTGTTGCTGGTAGGATGTACAGCGGCCGAAAAACCGTGAGTGTTTGCCAGGACGGGCCTTTTCTTGGAGGGCTTGCCTGGCGAAAGGAGCGACCGTGAGGAAAATCGTAACCAGCCTGCCCTTCATCCTGCTCATGGGTGTGGTCGCGGGCTTGCTGCTGGGCCTGGTGTCCAATGAAGCCGTCATGAACGTGGTAGTGACCGTCAAGCACGTGCTCAGCCAGATCATCATGTTCTGCGTGCCGCTGATCATCATCGGCTTCATAGCCCCGTCCATTACCAAGCTGGGATCAAACGTGTCCCGTATTCTGGGCGTGGCCGTGACCATTGCCTACCTTTCCTCCATCGGGGCGGCGTTCTTCAGCACTGCCAGCGGGTATGCCATCATCCCCAATCTTTCTATTGCCACCTCCGCGTCGGATCTAAGGGAGCTTCCCCAGGTCATCTTCGAGCTGAACATTCCCCAGATCATGCCGGTCATGAGTGCCCTGGTGCTGTCCATCATGCTGGGATTGGCGGCGGTTTTCACCAAGGCCCAGACCATCATCAAGGTCCTGGATGAGTTCCAGCGCATCGTCTTGGCCGTGGTCACCAAGGTGGTCATTCCGCTGCTGCCCTTCTACATTGCCACCACCTTCTGGTGCCTGGCCTACGAAGGCTCCATCACCCAGCAGCTGCCGGTGTTCCTGGCGGTCATCGTCATCGTGATGGTGGGTCACTTCATCTGGCTGGCCCTGCTCTACGGCATTGCCGGCGCCTATTCCGGAAGCAGCCCGCTGCAGGTGCTGCGCCACTACGGCCCTGCCTACCTGACCGCCGTGGGCACCATGAGCTCCGCCGCTACCTTGGCGGTGGCCCTGCAGTGCGCCAACAAGTCCTCGGTCCTGCGCAAGGACATGGTGAGCTTCGGCATTCCCTTGTTTGCCAACATCCATCTGTGCGGCTCGGTCCTGACCGAGGTCTTCTTCTGCATGACCATCAGCCAGATGCTCTACGGCGCCATGCCCGAGCTTCCCGTCATGATCTTGTTCTGCCTGCTCCTGGGCATCTTCGCCATCGGCGCTCCCGGCGTTCCGGGAGGCACCGTCATGGCGTCCCTGGGTCTGGTCACCGGCGTTCTGGGCTTCGATGCCACGGGCACCGCGCTGATTCTGACTATCTTTGCCCTGCAGGACAGCTTCGGCACCGCCTGCAACGTAACCGGTGACGGCGCTCTGACCCTGTTCCTGACCGGCTACGCCCGCAAGAAGGGCATCGACGAGGTCAGGGAGTCCGGCAACATTTTCTAGCGCCATGTTCCAGCATTACCTGTACGTGGTGGAATGCGCCGACGGCACCCTGTATACCGGCTATACCACCGACGTGACGGCGCGGGTGGCCACCCACAACGCGGGCAAGGGCGCTAAGTGCACCCGAGCCCGGCTGCCGGTGCGCTTGCGTGCCCAGGCCCGCTTCTACACCAAGCCGCGGGCGTTGAGCGCAGAGGCACGCTTCAAGCAGCTTGATCGTGCCCGAAAGGATGATCTGCTGGCCCGCGCTGCTTCCCAGCCCTTCCTCCAGGTGCTCGAGGAACATCTTCCGGGACTGGGGGAGGAGCCGGTTTCCGAGTTCGTGGCGCGGGAACTGTGCCAGGCTCAGGACCAAGGCTACGGGGATTTTGCCCGCAAGCTGCTTCCCTCCGTGGACCCGCGGCGGGTGGTGGGGGTGCGCACTCCCGACCTGCGCAAGATCGCCCGGCATCTGGCAAAGCGCCCGGATGTGGAGGAGTTCCTGGGGGATGTGCAGCACACACTGTTCGAGGAAGATCAGCTACACTCCTTCGTCATCGGCACCTTCAAGGAATACGATCGGGTGCTGGAGGAGCTTCAGCGCTTTCTGCCTGTGGTGGATAACTGGGCCACTTGCGACCAGCTGCCCACCAAAGCCCTGATGCAGCAGCCGGAGCGCACCTTGGAGGAGGTGGCCCGCTGGATACGCAGCGACCACGTGTACACCTCTCGCTTTGGCATGGAGGTGCTCATGAAGCATTTCCTGGACGACTTGTTCCAGCCTTGCTTCCTGGACATGGTGGCGCAGCGTAGGGAGGGCGCGGAGCGACCTGAGCCTGTGACCCCCGCCTACTACCTGCACATGATGAGGGCCTGGTTCTTCGCCGAATGCGCGGCAAAGCAGCCTCGGGCGGTGCTGCCGTACCTGCTGCATCCTTTGGGTGATGGCAACGGTGCGCTGGATGAATGGACTCGTCTCAAGGCCATACAGAAGAGCGTGGAAAGCCGTCGGGTGGATCCTGAGCTGAAGGCCCGCTTGAAGGCGGCGCGTAAGCCTCCCCGCTAGGGACGGAGTGCGAGCACGCGGCGTTGCGGAAGCCCTGCTGGCGGTTTTTGGGGCAGGAGGGGGATTCGTGAAATTCCCCCTTGCGTTGGTTTCCCAAATGGAGTAATATATTTTCTTGCAACGCGGGGTGTTAGCTCAGTTGGTTAGAGCGCCGGCCTGTCACGTCGGAGGTCGCGAGTTCAAGTCTCGTACATCCCGCCACTTTGCTTTCTACGTCGCTTTCAGCGGCGTTTTTCTTTTCCTGGGGTGGTTGCGCTTTCGCGGCGGGCTTTCTGGATCAGTTGGGCTCCAGGGTTCGGCAGAGGTCCTGACAAGGCGGTGGCAGCTCGCAGATTAGGTGCTGCCAGATTTGCGGATAATGCCATTTGTGACGTTGTTGCCGCGTGCCTGCCCTGGCCTTCGCCCGCTGCTGCCAAAATGAGCGACTTTGCCACTCCCAGAGCCGTGCCGCCGCCATTCTTGAGGTTTTTACCACTTTTCTGAAGGCCATCTGGCAAAAACGACGTTGCTACCACTCCCGTGGAGCTGCTCTGCCAAATCCGACGTTTTTACCACGCCGACCAGCGCGTTTTTCGCCCGAAACGGGACACGCTGTCCCGTGGATGGTACAGAGAGGGACACCTGGGGGCGCCTCGGGGCCCTGCGCAGTGGTAGTATCGTCATATTTGCCATACGGCGGGCGAAAAAGCGGTAATGCCGTCGGATTTGTCAGCAGATCGGCTTTTGCAGTGGTAATAACGTGCGAATTGGCAGCGGCGACCTTCGGGAGGGATCGCAGGGGTTCCTGGCAGTGGTAAAGACGTCAAGAATGGCAGCGGACATTCAGCCTGGGGCCTCGGCAGTGGTAACACCGGCGAAATTGGCAGCGACGACCTTCGGGAGGGATCGCAGGGGTTCCTGGCCGCTGTCCTCGTCGTACGTGGGGCGCGCGGAAGATAAAGTGCGCAGACTGCCCGCGAGGGAGTTTGTTCCTGTGAATAACCAGGCCATAGTCGCCCACTGCAGAGGAAAGTCACAGAATCTGCTCGACGTGATGGGGCTCTACGTGCTCACGCCCGACTGCAAGACCTGGGTTTTGGTTGCTGATTTCGACAAAGAGGGCTGGCGAAGAGAAACCGTGCTGTACCGAGACGCCTGCAGGGCATTCGGCCTTTGCCCTGCGGTGGAAAGGTCTCGTTCTGGGAACGGCCGTTATCGGGGATAGCCGTGTTCGACGGCAGGATTGCCTGGTATGGAACGCTGCCTCTTCTGGCTTTCGCGAAAGTGGATGATTGCAGCCTCAGGGTTGAGAGCGCAGAGGTGGCGGCCGACTTGGAACTGGCGCTGTTGGACTCCACGGAGTCGTGCTGCGGCAGTTAGGCAGCAGGTTGGACGATCTGGACGAGCTCGTTTTCCCGCAGATATAATTATGCTGCCCTGAGGCATATTTTCAGAGAAGCCCCGGGCGCTTTTTCGGCTGTTTTTGGGTCTCAAACGCGGGTTTTGTACGAATGGGTCCCAGGCCGAGGGTCTTTTCGCTGGCAGGGTGCTTACTATCAACAATAAAGAATAATTATGATCTGGAATTTCACAGGCATGATTTTCGTCCACAAGCTCAAGATGCGCTTGGAACGCAAAACCGGGGTTCTGTACGAAATCGAAATCGTACAGTTCCCCGGTTTGATGCCCGAAAAGGGCCCGATTCCTGCCCTGACCAGACCGACGGCCCAAAGTTGTGGAGAACACGCAGGTCAAGGGGTGGGTGAAGGGGCCGAAGGTGAGAGCGTGCGAAAGGAGCGCCAACCTGCTAGCTCGCCGCCAACCCGCCGACCCGCAGCTCCGACCGTCCTCCCGCCTGGTTGTTAAGCCCGCGCGTCGATGAGCTGCTGGATCTGCTCCAGGGAAATCACGTAGGTGCTGCCGCAGTAGTCGCAGTTCACCCTTACGGGCTCGCCATCTGCCACGATGCTGCGCAGCTCGTCGGTCCCCAGGGACGATACCGTCTTCCACGCCCGCTCGAACCCGCAATCGCAATGGAAGCTGGCGGGTAGCGTCTCGGTCTGGGAAAAACACATGCCCTCCAACAGCTTCTCCACCAGCTCCGTCGGGGAGACCCCCTCGGCAAGCAGGTCCTTCAGGCTTCCGGCTCGGCTCACGTTCGCGGCCAGCTGGTCCACCAGCTCTTCCGAATAACCGGGCATGAGCTGGACCAGGTAGCCGCCCGCCGCCTGAACCGCGCCTCCTTCGTCCACCAAGGCCTCCACGGCAACGTGGGTGGGGATCTGCTCGCTTGCCAGGTAGTACAGGGTCAGGGTCTGCCCGATCTGTCCCGGCGCGACCTCCACCTGGCTCACGTAGGGCTCCATCCAGGGGTTGGTGCGCACCACGGTCAGGGTTCCCTGTCCCAGGGCGCTGCCCACGTCGGGCTGCCCCATGGTTGCCCGCAGCTGGCGGAAGCGCACCTGGTCAAGCTGGCTTACGTAGCCCTTGGCCTGGCCCTTGGTGTTGGCAATGGCCGTGATGTTGCTCAGCGCGCCGTTTCCTCGCGCCATAAGGGCCAGCTCCTCTCCTTCGTCCTTGCCCGTGCAGGTCATCATCTGAGCGGCCATGAGCAGCTGACCCAGAGCGGAAGCACGGAAGGAGTCCAGCTCATGGGCGCGTTGGGCGCTCTGCACGGTCTGAGTGCCGGAAATGGCAAACGCCCGCACAAAGCCCTTGGCTGCGGTGCCTCGGATAATGTGGTCGCCGGAAGAGGTCGCGGCGGCTTCAGCGGAGGGAGAGGAAGAAATGTTGCGCTCGTCGGTCATGATAGTTCCTTTGCTCGGTTGTTTTTCATCATCATAGTACGCACTTGCCGAAGAAACCCCACGGTCTGCCCCATCCGTTCGGATTTCACAAAACCCCTCCCAGATGCCGCTAAAATGCATCTGATACGCAGAATCGAGGACCCATGCATCTACTGAACAAGCTGACCCCGCACCTGGGGGCCGTGCTGCTGTGCTTTGCGCTGCTGGCAGTGCAGGCCTTCGGCGACCTTTCGCTGCCCCGCTTCACGTCTCTTATCGTTGACGTGGGCATCCAGCAGTCGGGAGTGGAGCACCCTTCGCCCCAGGAGCTTTCCCTTGGTACCTACCGCAGCATTGCCGAGCTTCTGGCCCAAGAGGAAGGGGGCGAAGAGCCCGCCGACCAACCTGCCGCCCAGGAACAGGGGGGCATAGGATCCGCTCCGCTCGATTCCGGGGCGCTGTTCGCGGCCTCCTATGAAAGAGCTGGCGAAACCTACGTGCTGACCGACACGGGCCGCGACCGCCGAGACCAGCTGGACCAGGTGGTGGCCGCCCCCTTGGCCCAGGTCCATGGCCTGCAGGACCAGGACGGCTCCGCCGATGCCGCCCTTCTGGCCCAACAGGGAATCGCCGCCGCCCAGCGGGAATACCAGGCCCTGGGCCACGACCTGGCCTCCCTGCAGATGGACTACCTGCTGCGCACCGGCGCTCAGATGCTGGCCATGGCCGCGCTGATCATGGCGGCCATGATCGCGGTGAGCTTCGTGGCATCCCGCACCGGCGCTCGCATTGGCCGCGACCTGCGCCAGCGCCTGTTCTCCCAGGTCATGAAGTTCAGCCACGCGGAGATCGACTCCTTTTCCGCGGCGTCCCTGATCACCCGGGGCACCAACGACATCCAGCTGATCCAGAACGTGTGCACCATGCTGCTGCGGATGGTCCTGTACGCGCCCATCCTGGCCATTGGCGGCGTGGTCATGGTGGCCCTGACGGCGCCTTCCATGGCATGGATTATCGCCGTTGCCGTGGCGGTCCTGCTTGTGGTGGTGGGCCTGCTCATGGCGGTGACCATGCCCCGCTTCCGGATCATGCAGCAGCTCATCGACAAGGTGAACCAGGTCGCCCGGGAAATCCTGACCGGTCTGCCCGTGGTGCGCGCCTTCGGCCGGGAGTCCTTCGAGCAGGACCGCTTCAACAAGGCCAGCACCGACCTGTACCGCGCCCAGCTGTTCACCAACCGCGCCATGTCCTTCATGAGCCCCGTCATGATGCTGATAATGAATGGCGTGGCGGTTGCCGTGGTGTGGTTCGGCGGCATCAGCGTGAGCGTGGGCACCCTGCAGACCGGCCAGATCATAGCCATGATCACCTACGCCATGGTGATCATCATGGGCTTTCTGATGCTCAGCATGATGGCGGTTATGCTGCCCCGCGCCAGCGTGGCCGCTCAGCGCGTTGACCAGGTGCTGGCCACCCCCAGCTCCGTTTCCGACCCCGCGGATCCCCAGGACCATGCCCTGCCCACGGCGCAGCAGTCTCCCGGGGCCCGCATCGAGTTCAGGGACGTGTGCTTTGCCTACGACCATAAGGGCGAAAACGCCCTGGACCACGTCAGCTTCACGGTGGAGCCAGGAACCACCTGCGCCATTGTGGGCGGCACCGGATCGGGAAAGTCCACAGTGCTCATGCTGGTGGAGCGCTTCCGGGACGTGACCTCCGGCGCGGTGCTGGTGGACGGCATTGACGTGCGCAGCCTTTCCCAGTCCGCCTTGCGCTCCCAGCTGGGATACGTGCCCCAGAAGGCGTTCCTGTTCCAGGGCACCGTTGGGGAGAACGTGGGCTACGGATTGGACGAGCCTGACGAAGCCCGCATCGAAAAGGCCCTGGAGATAGCCCAGGCGGTGGACTTCGTGGCCCAGCGCCCGGAGGGGCTTCAGGCTCCCGTGGCCCAAGCGGGCTCCAACGTTTCCGGCGGGCAGCGCCAGCGCCTGGCCATCGCCCGCGCCCTTGCCGTTCCCGCCCGGGCCTTCCTGTTCGACGACAGCTTCTCCGCCCTGGACTACAAGACCGACGCCCGCCTGCGCCAGCAGCTGCGGGAGGGCCTGGCGGGCCGTACCGTGATCATGGTGGCCCAGCGCATTGCCACCGTCATGGGTGCCGACCAGATCGTGGTGCTGGAGGACGGCCGCGTGGTGGGGCAGGGGACCCATCGTCAGCTTCTGAAAAGCTGCCCGGAGTACCTGCAGATAGCCCGCTCGCAGCTTTCGCCCCAGGAACTGGAGCTAGATTTGCCCGGCTGTTCCCCGGAAGGAGGTGAGGGCGCATGAGCGAGCCCAAGAACACCGTCATGACCGGCAGTGATTCCCGCAACGGCGCTTCCGCCGCTATGGGCTCATCACCGTCGGCAGCCAGGCGCCGCCGTCCCCACGGACCCCACGGGCCCCATGGGGGAGGGCGCATGGCCCCGGCCGAAAAGGCCGCCGACTTCACCGGCTCGGTGGCCCGTACCGCGCGCTTCCTTTCCCGCTGGAAGTGGCCGCTTCTGCTGGTGGCCCTGTTCGCCCTGGCCTCCACCGTGTTCAGCATCGTGGGCCCGCTGGTCCTGGCCACCGCCACCACGGAGCTGTTCAACGGGTCGGTGGCCCTGGTCAACGGCACCGGAGGTATAGACTTCCAGGCAATAGGCAAAAGCCTGGCCCTGACCCTTCTGCTGTACGGGATCAGCGGCCTGTGCGCCCTGGCTCAAGGCTGGATCATGTCCGGCGTGACCCAGAAGGCCTGCCTGGAGCTGCGCAACGCCCTGGTCGCCAAGGTGGGACGCATGCCCTTCGGTCACTTCGAGCGCAATTCCGTGGGCGACACCCTTTCCCGAATCACCAACGACGTGGACACCCTGGGTCAGAGCCTGAACCAGGGCCTGACCCAGCTGGTCACCAGCGTTGCCACGGTGGTGGGGGTGATCGTGATGATGCTTTCCATCAACGTCCTCATGACCGGCGTGTGCCTGCTCATGGTTCCGTTCTCCCTGGTGCTGGTGGCGGCCCTGGTCAAGCGGGGCCAGCGCTACTTCGTGGCTCAGCAGGAGGTGCTGGGGCGGATCGACGGCATCATGGAGGAAAGCTTTGCCGGCCAGACCGTGGTCCGTGCCTTCGGGGCGGAGTCTCGGGTGGGCCGCACCTTCGAGGAAACCAACCGGCACCTGTACCAGGCGGCCTGGAAGTCCAGCTTCATCAGCGGCCTGATGCGCCCCCTCATGGACTTTTCCGGCAACCTGGGCTATGTGGTGGTGGCGGTGCTGGGCAGCGTCCTTGCCGCCCAGGGAGCGATCACCGTGGGGCACATCCAGGCGTTCATCCAGTACGAAAAGAACCTGACCCAGCCCTTGAGCCAGCTTTCCCAGGTGGCCAACGTGATCCAGTCCATGGCCGCCGCCGCTGAGCGCATCTTCGCCTTCCTGGAGCAACCGGAAGAAGCCAAGGACCAGCCCCTGGCCTCTGCCGACCAGATCGACGGCACGGTGGACTTCTGCCATGTGACCTTTGGCTACGATCCCCAG